>CAZRFI010000327.1:0-5268 GCA_964598905.1 uncultured Candidatus Sericytochromatia bacterium
CAGAAGGGCCAAACTGAATACCAGTGGGGAATGTTTGAATGTTTTTTTCATTTTTACCTGATTGTTCTCTCACTTGAGATCTTTACTTTATTGCCGGGGCTGTGAGTGGGCGTGTTGGGTTCATAGCGCTCAACCAATGAGAAAAACAAGTGATTCAGAGCTTGTTCTGGCGCAGGGGCCAGTGCTTCTTGATGTGGCGTAAAAATGAGCAAGCTGTCATCAGGGGGAAGCAAATAGCGGGTGATGTCTTGCAAATCAGGGTTGCTGGTCAGATCCCCTTTCCCGGCCTGAATCTGCTGTAATTTTTGCTGCATGTGGGTCAAGACGCTTTTTAAGCCTTTGAGGGTTGCAGGTTCTGTCTTGAAAAATTGGCTGAGACGTTTAAATTTATGCGTAAATCGCGATTGAAGCAGGTTTCCCGATGAATCGAAAAAACGGAGCACCACACCCAGATTAATAAACTCACCTGTATTGCGGTCGTGGACATAACGCAGCACTTGATACTGATAAGGATAGAGTTTCATATTACGCCTATCTTTTTTTTATGGGTGTCTGTCAGATAGTAACCACCTGTTTTAAATGCGCCTACGAAGCAAATAATGTCTAACTTTTTCAGTTCTTTGACATATCTTGAGAGGCTGGCTGTTGCGATACCCAATAATTGAGCATATTGCTGAGTTCTTAACCCTTCTTGCAAACAAATTTTGGCCAAAAGTCTTTCAATATTTTCATAATAATCCACTTTTTTAAATTGCTGTTTGTAATTTTGGCGAAAATATTGAATGGACTTAAGCATCAGGGTTTCACTGTCTGGTTTGTGCTTTTTAAGGATATCGAGATAAAGAGCAATAAATCGCTGTTTACCGTCTTCATCACTGGTTTCAAGATTTAAAATAGCTTGTGTTCCGCCAAAGTTTTCAACCGCCAAATGAATGATTGGGCTAGACCATGTTGGTTTTTCTAGTTGTTTTGTTTTGGGGTTAAAGAGGGGATTTTGAAAATGGTAAGCTTTTTGATTGACTTCTTCCCAAACATTTTCCCAATCAGACTTATTTTCTTCCTGAGTAAATGCTCTATCAGATTGAACGTTTACTCTATCAGATTGAACGTTTACTCTATCAGATTGAACGTTTACTCTATCAGAATGTTCTTGTTGGGGGTTTAAAAGATATTTATTTTCAAGGTCTGGTTTGACATGGGATTCAATTGATAACCCCCCTTTCGGCATTCCGAGGGGAGGGGAGAGTGAGGTTAAAGAGAGAGTACAAAAACCGCTGTCAAATTCGTAAAGAGGAGAGGGCAAACCTGCTTGCTGACAAAGCCGTAAGATTTTTGTAATACCCTGCCCCCAACGTTCAATCTGTCCGGCTCGGAAAAAACAGTAAGCGATATCTGGGTTATAGGGCTGGGAGTTATGGGCGCTCAGCAGTTTTTCGACAGTCCAGTTTTCTGGCAATTGGCCTGTATTGGCCAGACGGACTTGATGATTGTAGATCCGCAATTGTATGGGGGTTGATGAGCTATAGTCTTTATGGATGACCGCATTTAACAAGGCTTCTCGCAATGCTTCAAGCGGTACAGGGTAGGTCTCAATCCGTTGAAGACCCTCATAAGAGATCCAGCCGCGCAAATATTTGAGGCGAAGTGCCTGCATGGCTTGCTCTACCTGCAAGACTAAGGGGCCTTGTATTTCATCCTGGTACACCACTTCATCCAAATCTGAAAAATAACCCATTTTGATCGTGGCCCCTGAAATATATCTGTCGGGTTCTGGGTGAAAAAGCAGAACAGCTGCGCGCTTGAGTTTGCCTTCATCCAGCAGGCGCAGTTTATCCAGAAGTTCAGTATTATTCAGTTTTAAAGCCTCAGAATCCAGTCTTTGGGCCCGTTGTGCCCATTCACGAAACCGTTTAAATGCAAGAGGATCCAATTCGTCCAGATGGGCTTGGGGAACGGGAACACTGTCCCAGCGGATGCCCTGTTTGCGCATCAGAAAGCGTTGTAGGCCATTTCCATTGAGTTCCTGAAGTGTGCTGCCACTGCGGAAATAAAATTTGCCTTTGTAACTGATTGGGTTGGGATAAGCTGGAACATGGATTTCTATCAGGGGTGTATCTTGTTCCAGGCGGAAGTTAATTTCAACCAGAATACCCATCGTGTCACGGATCTTATTGGGCAGATTTTCTAGGAGTTCTCGCGCATTGGCAACGCCTACAGCCAGACCGCGATCTGTTTTACCGATGATCAGGCGGCCCCCTTCGGCATTGGCAAAGCCACACACCCATTTGAGGTAATCATCCCGCCAGGTTTCTTTCCATTCGGTCTGTTGATCTTCGATTTCAATGCTCATTGACTGCGCTCCCGGTTCAGCGCCAGCAAACGGGCCAAAACCTCCTGATCGGATAAATCCGCAGGCCAGCCATAAGCGGCGGCCACCGCAGCATCGAGCCGGGCATGGGCCTTGGCCAGCCAAGCCGGACGGGCATTGTAGAGATGGGTCAGGGTGCGCTTTTTCAGCTCTTTTTCGGCCTCGGCATCTTTGGGCAAAATCCGCTCGGGGTAACCCGGCACCACCTCGGGCTCGCGCCGGATCAGCTCAGGCGGGTTGAGCCAGTTTTCGCGCAGTTCATTCAGCCGCCGGGCCACCCCAGCAATTGCTTCGGCCTGGGGGTTGGCATAGTCAGCGGGGGCCCGGTTGGGGGTCAGGCCGGGGGGAAAAGGGAAGGTTTCGAAAGTGGTGGAGGGAGTGTAGCGGGGATCGTTGCCTTTGCCCAGCCAGGTACAGAGCCCCAGACTCCAGAGTTCGTGAAAGCGGGAGTGCAAGATGCCGAAGCTGGTGTCATCTTCGCGGGCGATGGCCACAACAGCACTGTCGGGCAAAAGAGGGGCTTGAACCCAAATAAATAAACGGTATTTTGATACGCGGGGGGTGACGATAAAACGATTGACTGAAGCCAAATTCCGTCTCATTTTTGGCATAGGTTCTCCCAATAACCACCAATTTCGTTTGCGGCTTTCCCTACGTTGTTCATCCCGCATAGGCTTGATATGTGTTCTAACGTACTCAAAGGGAATTTCGTACAGTTCAGCGTCATCTTCAGGCATCAGAGCAAAATCAATAATCCAAGTATCCGAAGGCCGTCGGGTCACATCCATACCATTCATCCAGGGCTTTAACACATCACTGTTGGGTCGGCCATTGGGATTGCCGCTTTGCTTGAGCCATTGCCGGGCTTGTTCGCCAGGAATATCAAACGCCCCTACTTTTGTGGTTCCTTGAAACGAAATGCATTGATTCTCAGGACACGCCTTGGCCTGGGTCAAATCCAACTCCCCACTCTGTCCGGGGGCAGTCAGATCGGCATAAATCACGGCCACTTCTTGCCCATCCAAGGTCACATTCCCCTCTCCGGGCCCGCCAAAACAGACCAGGGAAATACGCACAGCAGCACCGTCCACGACCCACGGCTCATCACTCCAGGCCGTAAAAATTCGGCCCTTTTGCACAATCTGATCGAGCACTGTGCGGTTTTTACCGCCCCGAATCGAATTGGTCGAGACAAACCCGGCCTGTTGCACATTGCCCTGTTCGAGCTGCTTTTGGGCCTGGGCAAACCAATAACAGACCAAATCGGCCTGGCCGGGCACGGTGTCTTTCCAGAGTTTGCGCAAGCTCTGGGTATAACTTTCGCCCAATTCGCCGAGCATTTTTTTATCGCCCAAAAACGGCGGATTGCCGACAATAAAATCCACCTCTGGCCAGTCAGGAATCCGAGGAGCAGGCCCGCTTAAATCGAGAATGGCGTCGCGCTGTTGGATATTTTGCAGGTTTTGCAAAATGGGGTCTTCGGCATAGCCAAAGCCGTTTTGAATCATCCATTGCAAATGGCCAATCCAGACCGTGACCCGTGCCAGCTCAGCGGCATAGGGGTTGAGTTCGAGACCAAAAACCTGATGGGGGCCGACCTGAATATCCAGCGACATCTGCCCGCCTTCGAGATCGGCCAAGCGGTAGAGAATGTCTTTTTCGAGGCTGTGCAGGCGCTCCAGAGCCACATAGAGAAAATTGCCCGAGCCGCAGGCCGGGTCGAGCACACGCAGGCCGCGCACCTCGGCTAAAAAAGCCTGAATTCGGCTGCGGGCTTCGTTGGTGGCCTTGGTCAGGCTGGCTTTGTGGCCGCTGGCACTGGCTTTGTCGAGGGCGGCGGCATTTTCGGCCAAGAGATTGACCCACCTCTGGCGCAGGGGCAGCATCATCACCGGGTCCACCACCCGCTCCATATCTGTCCGTGGGGTATAATGCGCGCCCAATTGGCTGCGTTTGGCGGGGTCCAGGCCGCGCTCAAACAGGGTACCCAAAATACTCGGTTCGACCTTGCCCCAGTCCAGGCGGGAGCAGGCTTCCAGCACGGGAATATCCGCCACGTGCAGCGGCAGGGTGAGATCATCGCTGAAAAGGCCGCCGTTAAAATGGCGAATGCGCTGCATACCAAAACGCCCGCCGCTGTTCATTTTAAGCAGGAGTTCGGCCAGCATTTCGTTAAACAGGGCCAGATCTTTGCCTGCGTTTTCAATCAACTGACCCAAGATGTTTTTGGGCAAGAGTCCCACATCTTCGGCAAAGAGACAAAAGACCAATTTGCTCAAAAAATGGGCCACCGCTTGGGGTTCATGACCGCGCTCCCGCAGGGTTTGCGCCAAACGGGCAAATTGTTCTGCCGCCTGGGTGGTGATCTGCTCCACCGTAATGCCGGGCCGAAAATTTTCTGGATTGACAAAGATCCACTTGAGTTTTTCCAGGGCTTCGGGCTGGTCGAGATCGGCCAAATTCAAGCGGTGAACGATTTCGGGGGTATTGGTGAAATTGGTGTGAATTTCAATCACATCCATATCTGAGACAATCAACAGGGGTGGATTTTCGAGGGCTGAGCGGTAGCGCAGCAATTGATCGTAAGCCTTGTTGAGATCCGCCGTCTTGCCCTTGTATTCCCAGGCAAAACAGCCCTTGCGCCAGACATCGGCAAAGCCTTGACCCCCGCCCTGTTTGGCGGCTCCTTTTTCAAAGGTGTACCAAATGCCCTGGGGATCGGCTTCGCTGGGGGTTTGTTGCCCCAGCAAACGGCAAAGGTCGATAAAATGCTCCTGGCTGGCCGAACGCTCTTTGAGGGAAGAGGCCTGCCATTTGGCGATAAAATCCCGGATAACCATGGTGGAAACACCCTCCTGCAGCAGCGATGCTTCAGTTTAGTCGGATTGGGGACTGGGGGC
>CAZRFI010000328.1:0-5252 GCA_964598905.1 uncultured Candidatus Sericytochromatia bacterium
GACGTTTACACAGGCTTCATCTTCTGGCTACTCTTTCGCTGGTTTATGGGTGTCAAGGAACGTCAGGCAGTTCTTTGGGAGCCAGTCATTTAGCTCCAAAGGCTGAGCTTTTGCTTTCTTCAGCATCGAAATCAGGACCTGTGGTTCGCACCGAAACAGGTTGGCAAATTCAGGCTTTAGCGTCAGAAGAATTGCAAGAATTGTGGAAAAACCCTTTGCTTGAATCGAATCAGCGTTTTGCCTTGAAGCTTTACTTGGCTTTAGCGGAAGAGAAAAAAGCTCAAAATTTCTTTGTCTCTCCTCTGGGAATCTCTTTGGTTCTACAAATGGCTTGGAATGGAGCCCGCAATCAGACTCGGTCCGAAATGGCAAAAGTCTTAGAAATCGAGGGAAGCAGCCCCGAACAGATCAATCGCGGGGCTCAGTTATTATTGCGCAAATTGTATAAACCCGCGTCAGATATCCAATTGGAAATGGTAAATGGGATTTTTTCCAATGACCGCTTTGAAATTTTGCCGGAATTCATCTCAAAAAATCAAACAAATTTTGCTGCAGATGTCCGGATGCTTAAATTTAAAAATGGTCCTACTCAAAAGGAAATCAATGCCTGGGTTAAAGAAAATACAAACGGGCGGATTCCCGAACTGCTAAGCGTTATCGGGGACACTGACGAGGCAGAAAACTGGGAAAATTTTACCCTGATGTATCTGATCAATGCGCTGTATTTTAAAGCAAATTGGCATAAACAATTTGAAAAATTTGAAACCAAACCCCGTGATTTTACTTTGGTGGATGGTACGAAAAAACAGGTGCCAATGATGCGTCAGTTTGACGAATATTATTACCTTATGCCCAATCACAGTCAATTGAAAAATCAATTTCAAGCAATTGAATTGGTCTATGGTAACCGAGGAAAAATTGCGCTCTATTTGTTTTTACCCAGTTATGACCGCACCTTGGTTCAAATGCAAAAAGAATTGGAACGATTGACTTTTAAAGATGTTTTCTCTGCATTTGAATTGGCACATGGTTCAATCAGCCTGCCAAAATTTAAACAATCCCATTTCTTAGATTTGTCAAAAGTTCTGATAAATTTAGGCATGAAACACGCTTTTGAACCTGCTTTGGCTGATTTTTATGCAATGGCCAACCCCCGTTTTACAGGGGAAAAATTTGCAATTTCAGATGCCTTTCAAAAGACCTTTATCGAAATCAATGAAGAGGGCACAGAAGCTTCTGCTGCCAGTGTTTTAAGACCAACTGCACTGCCGAGTTCAGAGCCTTTGCGTGAAATTGAAATGATCCTCGACCGCCCCTTTATGTACCTGATCCGAGACAATGACACGGGCCAAATTTTGTTTATGGGCAATGTCTATGATCCCAGTATCGAATCTTAGCTGAAACATTCAAACGGATAGATTTGCACAAACCTATTTTGAGAATCAGGCCAAAAAATCACAGAACCGCGCGTTCAATCCTGTTAGAATCTAGCTTTGGAGGAAAGAATAACATGGCAGCGACACTTCAAAGCAAAGGTCTGGCAGGTGATTTCTGGGGCGGATTGGCGGCCATGTTGGTGGCACTGCCCGCAGCGATTGCCTTTGGCGTGACCATCTTTTCTGCAATTGGTCCGACATACGGCTCTCAAGGCGCATTTGCGGGCATTTTGGGGGCGACCGCGATTGGCTTGATTGCCTCCGCATTGGGCGGCACGCCCCGGCTGATCTCAGCCCCCTGTGCCCCTGCGGCAGCCGTTCTTTCAGCCCTGGCGCTTGAAATGGTGCGCAAAGGCACCGATCCCATGCAAATATTACTGATGCTCAGTTTAATTGGCCTTTTGGCCGGCGGCCTACAAATTGTCTTTGGTCTGCTCAAATTGGGCCGGTTGATCAAATACATGCCTTATCCAGTCGTGAGCGGCTATCTCAGTGGGGTGGGACTGGTGATCATTCTCAGCCAGATCCCCAAATTTCTGGGGGTTCCCAAAGGCCATGATTTGCTTAAAATTTTGTCTCAACCAGCGCATTGGCGCTGGCAAAGTCTGGTTGTGGGTGGCCTCACAGCAGCCGTGATGCTGCTGGCCCCCAAGCTCACCAAAGCCGTTCCGGCTGTGATTCTGGCGCTGGCGGCAGGCATTTTGGCCTATTTGGGCCTGGGGCTGATCGATCCTGCGCTGATGGTCTTAAACGGCAATGCCCTTTTGGTCGGGCCTTCAGCGGGCGTGCAAGGGGGCTTTCTCGAGAGTTTAACGGGCCGGTGGCTGGCTTTGGGCAAACTCAATCTGCCACAGCTTCAAGATCTTTTGATGCCTGCGCTGACACTGGCAGTTTTGCTCTCGATCGACACCCTCAAAACCTGTGTCGTAATGGATTCTCTGACCCGCAGTCGCCACGATTCCAACAAAGAGCTCATCGGTCAGGGCCTGGGCAATCTCTCTTCGGCTGTGATTGGCGGCGTTCCGGGTGCTGGCACCATGGGGGCCACCTTGGTTAACCTTTCAAGTGGGGCCCAGAGCCGGCGTTCAGGGCTGTTCGAAGGGGGTTTTGCGCTGGCGGCCATGTTGGTGCTGGGCTCGCTGATCGCCTGGGTGCCGATTGCCTCTCTGGCCGCAATTTTGATTGTGATTGGCGTGCGCATGTTTGACACCAAGAGCTTGCACCTGCTCAAAGCCCGTTCCACAGTGCTGGACTTTTGCGTGATCGTGGCGGTGGTCTTGGTGGCGGAAACGATTAGCCTGATTGCGGCTTCGGGGGTCGGAATTGGCTTGGCGATTATGCTCTTTATCCGCGAGCAAATTCGCAGCAGCAATGTGCGCCGCAAAATATATGGCAACCAGATTTTTTCCAAGCAAATCCGCCTGCCGGCTGAGCGCCAAATTTTGGAAGAACTCGGGATGCAGACCGTCTTGTTTGAATTGCAAGGCAGTCTCTTCTTTGGCACCACGGATCAGCTGTTTACAGCCCTGGAAGCCGATCTCAAAACCTGCCAATACATGATTCTGGATATGCGCCGGGTCCAAACCTTTGATATCAGCGCAGCGCATATGTTGGAATTGGTCAAAGATATGCTCACCGAACGCGGGGCTTTTTTGCTCTTCAGCCATTTTCCCCGCAGCGTACCCACAGGCCAAGATTTACAGGAATATTTTAATGAATTGGGTTTGGTGCAGCCCGAGAGCCAAAGCCGTATTTTTGCTGAACTCGACGGGGCGCTGGAATGGGTCGAAAACCGGATTCTGGCAATGGCCCAGAGCGCGCCACACCACGAAAAGGCCCTGGCCTTGCGCGAAATTGAGATATTCAAAGGGCGCAAAGAGACAACACTGTCAGATCTTGAAGCCTGTATCGAATGTAAAACTTTTCACAAAGGGGAGTTGATATTTTCGCGGGGCGATCAGGGGGATGAACTTTTCATGATTCGGCGGGGGGTGGTTCGGATTGAAATGCCCATTGAAGCTGAACAAACCCATCATATTGCCACCTTTGGTCAGGGGGACTTCTTTGGAGAGATGGCATTTCTCGATCAACAGCTCCGTTCAGCCAACGCCGTGGCCTCAGAGGAGACCGAACTCTTTGTGCTCTCACGCGCGCAGTTTGAGGTCTTTGCCGAAGGGCATTTTAAGACCGCAGCCCGCCTCTTGGCTGGCTTGGCGCGGGTTCTGTCGTTGCGTTTGCGTTATACCAATGCGGAGTTGCAGGCCATGCAATTGAGCTAAGACATTTGCAGGTCAAAACAAAAGCCCCGGAATAGGTTCCGGGGCTTTTTGTGTTTGGATCAAGTCTAAACGATGCGAAAGCGATCCACGATTGTGCAGCGCCGATCGCGGGTAAAGGTCCAGGCGTTGGTGACGCCGTCCCCTGTGGGGCTGGCAATCGTAAACGACGTGTGTCCTTCACCGCCAAAGCCAATCCCAGCGACTGCCATCCCGTTTTTGACAAAGATCGAAGTGTTGATCGTGCGGGCCATTTGGCTGAGCTTTTCCAAGTTATTGGAGTGCATCACCGCTGTGTGACCGAAGCCATGTTCAGCTTCTTTGGCCAATTTAATCGCGTAGTCGACATTACTCACGCGCACCAGCGGCAAAACCGGGGCCAGCAATTCAGACCAGACAAAGGGGTGGTTTTCGTCGGTTTCGACGAGCACCAAGCGCACACTGGGATCCACTTGAACGCCAATCGCTTCAAGAATTTTGTGGGCGTCTTTGCCGACCCATTCTTTGTTGACCACAGAATGGCGACGGGGGCCGCGATCTTCTATCAGCATCAGCTTTTCCAGCTGTTTGAGCTGCCAGCCTTTGATCTCATACGCACCGTTATTCAACATTTCTTGTTTGAGGCGATCTGCAACCGACGAAACCACAATCAGCTCTTTTTCGTCGAGGCAGATAATATTGTTGTCGAGACTGGCACCTTTGACAATATCGCGACCGGCCTGAGCCAGATCAGCGGTCTCATCGACGACCACAGGCGGGTTGCCAGGGCCAGCGCCAACCACTTTTTTGCCGCTCATCATCGCTTTGCGCACCACGTCAGGACCGCCCGTCACCACCAACAATTTGACTTTTTTATGGGTCATCAGGTTTTGGGCCATGTCGATCGTGGGAGCACGCAAGGTCGTGATCAAATTGGGCGGCCCGCCCACTTGGATGATCGCCTGGTTGATTACGTGCACCATATAATTGCAAACATTTTTCGCCAGCGGGTGGGGACAATAGACCACCGTGTTACCGCCAGAGAGAATGCTGATGCTGTTGTTGATGATGGTTTCGGTCGGATTGGTACAGGGGGTGATCGAAGCAATCACCCCAAAAGGCGCGCGCTCGTTGATGGTTAAACCCTGATCACCACTGATCGCTTTGGTCAGCAAGACTTCGGGGCCGGGGGTTTTGTCGATGGCCAGAATGTTTTTCTGGACCTTGTCCTCGTAGCGACCGAGTTTGCTCTCTTCAACCGCCATGCGTGAGATCAGATCCACCTGTTGGTGGCAGGCCACGCGAATGGCTTCGATCATCTTTTTGCGGAAGTCGAAGCTGTATTCCTGAAAATGACCAAAAGCCGCTGTGGAGGCATTCACGGCCTCATCGACATCTTCAAACACACCCAAATCCCCGCCACCAAAGACCATTGGAGTGGCTGCAGCGGAGGCATTGGGAGAGAGACGTTCTTGAGTAGAAATGCGGTTGACAACGCGCTCAACGATGGCACGAATTTTTTCTTCGGGAAGTTCCATCTGCATGGGGCCTAACCTTCTTC
>CAZRFI010000329.1:0-2730 GCA_964598905.1 uncultured Candidatus Sericytochromatia bacterium
GTGGCGCCGTTGATCTGGCGCAGCAGCAGATCGGTTTGGTCTGTCAATTTGCCAAAGCCCGAAGTGACCTTTTTGATGTCTTGAAACAGGCCGGTTAATTGGAAGGTGGCTTTGTTGACATTGCTCACCGTTTGGGTGATATCGCTGCGCAATTGGGGGCTGTCGACCAATTCTCGGGCCGATTTGATCATGGCCTGGGCCTCTGTAAAAATCGCGTCCAAGCTGGCCGGCGGGGTTCCCGAAATTTCTGATCCCGATTCCAGATAGGCATTGCCGGGTTTGTCTGGCGGCAGCACCTCCACGTTTTTATCCCCAACCAGCCCGGTGGTGACAATCGTGAAGGTCGATTTGAGCGGGAGTTTGATATCGCGTTTGATATTCATTAAAATTTTCACCCGGCGCTTGTCGGGCTCTGCCTCCACTGCGACAATATCCCCAATTTCGACCCCCATCAGGGTCACTTTGGAACCGGCTTTGATGCCCCCGACATGGGGAAAATAACCGCTGATCTGGTAAAAGGCATAGGGGTTGATCTGCCAAATAAAGATCACGCCGACCATCAATGTCATGACTGTTAAAATGGTAATCAGACCGACTTTAAAGCTTGCGTTCATGGGGCTACAACTTTGCCTTCCAGAAAATTTCTTACGGTTTCATTTGAGGAGTGTTTCATCTCATCCACAGTGCCTGTATCCAGAATTTTACCTTCATAAAACATCGTGATCCGGTCTGCTGTGCGAAAAATCGTGCTGAGCTGGTGGGTCACCACAATTGAAATGCCATCCAAGCGGGTTTGCATATCTATAATCAGATCTTCGATCACCGTCGAGGTGACGGGGTCGAGCCCGGCTGTGGGTTCATCATACAGGATAATTTTGGGGTCTTGGGCAATCGCTCTGGCAATGCCTGCGCGTTTTTGCATCCCGCCACTGAGTTCAGAGGGAAAGAGATCACCACTGCCTTCGAGCCCCACCAATTTGAGTTTTTCTTCGGCCAGAGCCTTGACCTTGTCGCGGGGCATGCGCGTGTTTTCGAGAAACATAAAACCGACATTTTCCCAGACCTTGAGCGAGTCAAACAGGGCGGCAGATTGAAAAACCATGCCAATTTGTGAGCGGTATTTGTCGAGTTCATCTTGGCGCTTGAGGGTTGCGATATTGACGCCATTGACCCAAACTTCACCTTCGTCGGGTTTGATCAATTGCAGAATCAGGCGCAGAATGGTGCTCTTGCCGCAACCCGAGGGCCCAATCACAACCGTGGTTTGGCCGTCTTCAAAGGCAAAGTCAATGCCCCGCAAGACCTGCTTGCGGCCAAAGCTTTTTTTCAGGTTTTTGACTTCGATCATGGGGAGGCCAGCACCGTAAACAAGAGAAAGGTGAGAAAATAATTGCTGACAAAAATCGCGATCAGCGAATAGACCACTGCTTTGGTGGTGGCTTCGCCCACGCCCTGAGCCCCTTGCCCGGTTTTGATGCCCTGAAAGCTGGCAATTGTGGCAATCAAGAGCCCAAAAAAGGAGGACTTAAACAGGGCCTTGACCACATCTTCGATATACAAAAGCGATTTGATTGAGTCGATAAAGGTGGTTAAAATCAGGCCTTTGGCCAACACACCTACGACTGTACCGCCCACCAGACCAATGCCCAGGGCCAGAATCGTGAGCAGGGGCATCATGATCACCGCAGAGAGCATGCGCGGCAGCAGCAGATAATACATCGGCGGCACACCCATGGCGGTCAGGGCATCCAATTGCTCAGTGACCTTCATGGAGCCAATTTCAGCGGCGATGGCAGCTCCAACCCGGCCAGCAACAACCACTGAGGTAAACGAAGGCGTGAGTTCGCGGGCCAGGGACATGGCTGTCACGCCGCCAATCACGCCCGAACTGCCATATTTGATCATGACTCCCGAGATTTGTAGGCAAAAAACCATGCCCACAGCCAGGCCGGTGATCAGCACAATCGGCAGGGAGTCGGTGCCAATAAAGGCCATCTGGCGCAGGGTATTGGTCCAGTGGATGCGCCCGCGCAGCAAAAAGAACAGCGCATCGCGCAGAAAAAGCGTGTATTCGCCCGTGGATTCTATGGCCTGGGTCATGCGGGCCATAAACGGATCTTTGTGAATCTGCTGCAACATGGTTTTGCCGATCAAAATGCCAATCTGAGTGCTCAAATTTGGGAGTTCTATTAGATCTTAGCAGAGTTTGGATCGGGTGGATACCGGGAGATGGGGCCAACGCAAATTTCTCAGAAGCAATCGGGCCATATTGCTGTGTTGCTGAGCAATATGGCATGCTTCTCTCTCAAACGGATCTAAGCTATTCTGAGCAAAGCCAAGGAGAACCGGCCAAGATGCCTGAAGACACAGTCATACACCCCATTCGCCCAGGCAGACGGGTTTTGATTCTCGGCGATTCCCACACTGTGGGCCAATATGGCAAAGTCCTCGATCAGGCCTGCCGCGATGCCGGGGCAAAGGTCAGAACCTATGCCAGTTGCAGCTCACACCCGATCTGGTTTTTTGATGGCACGCGCACCCATTGCGGCTATTTTTCCCGCAACGAAAGGGGACAGATTCAGCGTGTGCCCTTTGGCCAGCTCAAACGCACGCCGCGCCTGCCTCTGCTGATCAAACAATTTGAACCTGAGCTGGTGATTGTCTCTCTCGGGGCCAATATGGTCGACTATTCCCGTGAGACGGTGATGGGCACTTCGGCCAAAATGGCGC
>CAZRFI010000329.1:2830-5165 GCA_964598905.1 uncultured Candidatus Sericytochromatia bacterium
CCAAGGCATAGCGCAGGGTTGGCTCCGAGGCGTTGGGCAGCCAACTGCGCAGAATCGGCGTGATCAGGTAGAGGCCGAGAATCACGTACATAAACCAGAGATGGTAAAAAGCCGGGTCTTGCAGCAGGTTTTGGGCAATTTGCCAGACGGAGAGCGGCTCTTTTAAGATCAAAAGGCGAAAGAGCAGATAGACCCCGCTCCAGACAAAAAAGGGAATCAAAATCTTGCTAAAACGGCGACGCAAAAAGGCTGTGACACTTTCTGCACGGGGGGCATTGAGTAAAAGGGTGCCGCTGACCATTACAAAGACCGGCACACTCCAGCGGCTGAGCGAGTCAAAGAGATTTCCCGCCCACCAGACTTCGCCAAAGGCTGGGCTTTTGGCGAGCGCTCTGGCCGAGGTGTGTAAGACCACCACCATCAAAATTGCCAGCAGGCGCAGGGCGTCGATATAATGCAAACGCTGTTCAGAAGCGGCGTTAGGGGGTTCAGCGGGCATAGTGCGTGGCGCGCATCTCTCTCAGCAGGGAGACCTTGATCTGGCCGG
The DNA here is from genome assembly GCA_964598905.1 of uncultured Candidatus Sericytochromatia bacterium. GTDB lineage: Bacteria > Cyanobacteriota > Sericytochromatia > UBA7694 > UBA7694. Next base: position 3,378 of record CAZRFI010000329.1, read on the forward strand.
GGTACTCCAGTTCTTGCTCTATTTTCTGGGCAATTTCAAAGGCCAAACGCTCCAGTTGAGCTTCGGGCAGGGCATCGGGGTCCACAATCACGCGCACTTCACGTCCGGCTTGAATCACAAAGGCCTTTTCGACCCCTTTAAAGCCCATCACCAATTTTTCCAGGGCCGTCATGCGCGTCATGAACTTTTCTACGGGTTCGCGCCGGGCACCGGGGCGGGCCGCTGAAAGGGTATCTGCGACTTGTACCAGCACGGCTTCAAGGGTCATCGGCTGCACGTCAAAATGGTGGGCGGCCATGGCGTGTAAGACCTCGGGTTTTTCACCCCAGCGGCGGGCGGCGTCGATGCCCAGGGCCGTGTGGGTGCCGACTTCTTCGTAGGTCAGGGCCTTGCCCAGATCGTGTAAGAGCCCCGCCCGGCGCGCGATCTGGATATCCGCGCCAATTTCAGCCGCCATGATTCCCGCCGTATACGCCACTTCTTTGGAATGCTGTAAAATATTCTGGCCATAACTGCTGCGGTAGCGCAACCGGCCCAGCAATTGAATGATCTCGGGGTGCAAACCGTGAATGCCCACTTCCAGAGCGGCAGCTTCGCCCTCTTCGCGCAGGTATTTGTCCAAATCGGCTTTGACCTTGGCGACCTCTTCTTCAATCCGGGTCGGGTGAATCCGGCCATCGGCCACAAGGTTTTCGAGCGCCCGCCGGGCGATCTCGCGCCGAATCGGATCAAAGGAGGAGACCATTGCCACTTCGGGGGTATCGTCGATCATCAGATCCACGCCGGTGGTCAGCTCAAAGGAGCGAATATTGCGGCCCTCTTTGCCAATGATTCGCCCTTTCATGGCTTCATTGGGCAAATTGACCGTGGCCACGGTGTTTTCAACCACATGATCAACTGCGCAGCGCTGAATGGCCTGGGCCAAAATTTTGCCTGCGATCAGGTCACTTTGTTCTTGGATATACGTCTGGGCAGCGTGGATGCGCTTGGCGATGTCTTTTTCCAAACGTGTTTCCCAAGCCCCCAAAATCTGGGTTCGCGCCTGCTCAGGTGACAGTTCTGCCAATTCAGCCATGGCCTGGGTATGCGCCTCGGCCTGTGCTTGGCGGGCCGATTCAAGCGCCTGTTCTTGGTTGCGCAGGTCCTCGATGCGGCTTTTCAATTCCAGATCTTTTTCGGCCAAAAGCTGGCTGCGGGCCTCAATTTGAATCGCCTGGCGGTTGAGTTCTTGGGATTGTTCAGCCGCCTGTTTTTGGCTCTGCTCCAATTGTCTTTGCAGGCCCGAAACTTCTTTTTCAAGCTCTTTTTGGCGGCTTTCTGCCTCTCTGCGGGCCCGGCTTTGCTCATCGCGCTCATTTTGCAATTGCTGCCGGGATTTACCGCCTCTGATCACCCAGACCACGGTGCCCAGAGCCACACCGGCGATTAAAAGCGCAACCAGCAGCAGGGCCTGTTCCATGGTCTAAGCCTCTAATGCGGCGAGCACAGCATCATCCATTTCAAAATTGGCGTACACCGCTTGCACATCATCGTGATCTTCGAGCAGATCCAGCAATTTGAGCAGCTTTTTGGCCACGTCGGCATCGCTGACACTGACTGTATTGATTGGCAAATAGCTGACCTCTGACGATTCCAGATTGTATTTGTCTTGCAGGGCTGTGACCACCGTTTCAAACTCTTCGGGGGTGGTTAAGACTTCTTGGGTCTCGCCATCTTCACGCAGATCCTCTGCTCCGGCTTCAAGCGCTTCCATCATCAGGCTGTCGGGATCTTCGACTTCGCTGATAC
>CAZRFI010000330.1:0-5136 GCA_964598905.1 uncultured Candidatus Sericytochromatia bacterium
CCCACTCAAACTGGGTGTGATTCACCAAACCTCTGGCCTGATCGTGGATCTCAGCAAAACCCCCAAATAGAAGTAAAAAGGAGTCGCTTTGTGCTATGCAGAAACAGGACTCTCAACCCATTTCTCTGCTCGCCCAGATTGGCTTCCTGTTGTTATTTTCGGGAATGCTCAGCGGTATTCTGGGCTTTCTCGGCCCAAATGATCTGATTGACTTTCTGGCTCCGCGACTGGGGATGGACCCGCAGCGCATCGAGCGCCCCATCGGCGAACTCAAAGGCGTTTTACTCGATCGACAAGCGCGCATTTATACCCTCGATTCAGCTTACCGGCGTCTGCAATATTATGAAGCGGATGGCCGCTTTATCGGCTCCTGGAAAATTCCGCTCAATTTCAAAATTATCCAACCAACTTGGAAGCTCGACGCCAACGACCGCTTGCATTACAGCGTTGCCCAACAGCATTTTTTACTCGACCCTCAGAGCGGTTTTACGCAGGCACTCAACAGCTATGAACGTCTGCCAGAGCCGCCGCCGCTCCCCTGGACGATCAAGCTCCACAGGCCCGTCCTGCTTCCGCGTATCAGCAAAGTCACACCCCAAGGTGAAATCACCCTGATTCAGAGCAAAATACATGTCTTTGGCATTTTGAGCGGCCCCCTGCTGGGTTGGCTGGTCTCTTTCGTTTGTGGCGCTCTTTTGGGGCTGCTGTTTCGCCAAAATTCTCAGGGCCCAATAGACGTGCAGATTTTTGGCGTGACCCTCTTTCGCAGATAGACCCAGCAGTATTCCCCGCAACCGAGGAAAGATCGGTCGCACAAACGCTACAAGTAAAATACGGTTTATCAAATTTGAAAGAATGGCGTTGCATGCAAGTCAGTCCTCATCAAGCCAAGTCTGCTCCTGCGCTGCAGTCCACAGCTCAGCCCCCTTTACCTGGCGCCCCCAAGCCAAAAGAAAAGACTGAAAAAGAGCCAAACGCCACACACCAGGCATTTAAACCCGATAGTGCGCAGGTCGCCCCACAAAAAGGCAAAGCCCAGCCGACGGTGGAACTGGTTCAATTGACCGCAGTCGATCTGGGCAGCTCGATTTTAAACGACAGCAATTTCTTGGTCAAAGACGAAGACGATCTGGGCATGACCACCAGTTATACCGCCCATATCAAGGCCTCTTTTGCCCATCCCAATGGTTCTCAGACCGATGTCTTCTTCAACAACCGCTCGGCCTTACACACCCAGTTTTTGGCCAAAGAAAAGGCCCTGACCCATCAAAGCACACTGACGACAAACGAATTTGAAGTGGGTGTGCGCAACAATCACTGGCTCTTGCACAACCCACGTTTTTCGACAGGGGCACAACTTCAATACAAAGGCATAGATACAAATCCCCACTCGGGCTGGGCCAATGTGCAGGCAGATCTTCATCAAATGGGGAATTTGCGACAGTACCAGAACCATGCCAATCCCTTTGTGGGCAATCAGGCCTATCTGACCCCGATGGCGACCCTCGACTTTGCCGACGAAAATAGCCACGGCAACATGTACCTCAAAACCGAAGCAAAAGCAGCCCTGGGAACGATGGTCGCGCTGCAGCAAAACCGGGATTTTTACACACCGCTCAGGGCAGACGCCTCTGGCAGTGTCAAATTTGGCTATGCTTATCAGGATCGCCCTTTGGTCTATCTCAAACTGGATGGCCAGCTCTCGAATGATCCGCTGCCCTATGACCGCGATCATGGCACCCTGGGCTCTGTCGGCCTGGCCCTGGGCAACGAATTTACGCTGATGCGGCGCAAAAATATGGATGTCAATTTATTCTTGGAGACCAAAGTGATTCAGCCCTATGGCAATTTGGGCCATAACCCCCTGCCCGATCAAAGTGGCAAACACGATTTGATTCACCAAATGGTCAATTTCAAATTGCAGTTTAAGCTCAAATGAAGGGCCAAACAATCCACAAGCCAGAGCAAGCATTCCCCTGAGCCCTCCATTTCAAACGGCTTGGAGATTTGTTAAACTGGTGAGATCTGACAAAACCCATGGAGTTCTGCAATGAAATCATTTGCTTGTACCGGCTTGCTGATCTTGGCCTCGCTGATGGCCTGCGCTCCCCAACCCCCTGTGCCTACCCCCACAGTCAGCCCTGGCTCCTCCAGCAGCCCGACCCCCAACACAAACCCCAACACAAACCCCAGCTCAGCGCCGAGCACACCCCCGCTCGCCCCTGTTGAAGTCAGCGTTCAGGCAGAGACAGCCACCCGCATTCTGGCCGAGGCCAAATTCCCCCGCTCTGAAAGCCGGGGGGCCACCGGCAAGGTCTTCGTGATGATGTTTTCTGGCGGAGACGCGGGCTCCAGCGCCAGCTTGGAGCTGCCCGTTTTGCAGGGGCGCTATAAAGTGAGCATGAATTACCTGAACCACAACGATTCACCCGAATTTAAACTGGACTTTGCAGATAAACATCTCTTATTGCCTGCGGGTAGCAGCGAAAACACAGATGGCGCGCTGAAAATAAAAGACCTGGGTGTGATGGATCTGAGCGTGCCAGCGGGCAGCCGCATGCTCATGACAGTGGGCGGCAATATCCGTGGCAAAGAAAATGCCTGGATTGGGGTTGATTATTTCACGTTTACACCCGTCTTGTAAAACCTGTAGTTGTATTGTTCATCGCTCAGCATCTTTGAGAAGGTGAATCAGTTCTTGTTGGGATTGCATTTCGTGTATTGCCTCTGGATTCAAGCTTTGAGTCAGATTCTGGTACCTTTCAAGGGCATAATCCAAAGGTGTTTTTCCATATTTATCCACGAAATTGGGGGCGAATCCCTTTTCAAGTAAATACAGAGCCATTTGCAAATTGCCCTGTGCACTGGCTTCGTGTAAAGCCAAGTTTCTGCCCCAAATGATATAGTCATTTATAGAAGTCTCTTCAAATAAATAGCTTAAAATATCCAATAAATTGTTATAAATGGCCTGCCAAAACAGATGATGGACTTGATAAGTATTGAGAGAAACAACTTCATTATTAAGTATTTCCCTGAAATGAGGGCCTGCTCCATTGCCTATCAAATACTTTTCGATTGCTAAATGACCGTTTACAGCAGCACAGCGCAAAGCAACATGTTTATCCAAGGCACTCAACAGGCCTGCATAGCCCGTTTCTTCAAACAAAAATCTGAGAATACCCAGATTAGGCTGTTCGATTGCATTCCAAAAAATAGCATAGACATGAAAATCTTCTAATTCAACAGAAAGGCCTTTTTTGAGCAAATCTTTAAACAGGTTCAAATGGCCATGCTTCAATGTTCTTGCAATGACTGGCCATTCATCTTCACTGACATGATTTAAATGAATGCCCTGCTCAATCAGAAAATAAGCAATATCCATTCGGCCTGCTTCAATGGCCAGATCCAATAGGGATTTATTCTCTCTGTTCGCAGACAAGGTATTCAATGTCAATTCTTTGTTTAAGCATTCAGCAAAGTCTGAAACAGATATTTCGTCAAAAGAATCACACAGATTTTCAATAATTTGTTCAGTGTGATACTTGGTAAGAATATCATCAACCACATCATCAGGAGATTCACCCCCATAAAGGCCATCAACAGAAAAGCCAAGCTCGCTGGAGTAGTCTAAAGACAGGCATTGTGGAAACAATAAGGAAATACTGAACCAGGAAAAATCGAACCAAATGAATTCTGCATAGGCTGAAAAACAATCCACAAAAAAGGCCTTGACTTCATCATGAATATTCATAAACGAACTCAAATCAGAGAAAGGCGACTGAAATTTTAAATATCCCCATTTTTTTCCGACACTGAAAGAAACATCAAAATGGTCAAAAACAAGGTAGTTCATATCATTTTGCTGTCTGATTAACTCATTGAGGTAGGGACGTTCAAACCCGTCGCTTTCGAGTTTTTGTTTAAATTCCTCCTTTAAAGGCATTTGAATACAGAAATCATCCGTCAAACATTCAGTGGAATTTTCGGGATGTCTGAAACCATAGGCAAAAGCTGCTTCTCTTGGAAAATCCTCCAAGGCTCCTTTAAACTCATTACAAGGTGTCCAGGGTGTTTGCAAATTGAATTGTGCCCTGGAGGCATTCGTTAGAATCGACAAAAATATTTGGTATACCTGCTCGGTTTTGTCTGCCGAAAAGGCAATGTTAATTGAATAAGTCTGACTCATCTCTCTGTTCGGCCTGTTTTATCTTTAAATAGAAGTATACTTTGTCATCAGACCCTATTTACAAAAAAAATATACATCCCTTTTGAAAAAATATCGCACAAAAGACGGGTATTGACCCAGCTTTGGCAATTGTCTGGATGGCATGGGTAATTAGCTCGTGTACAATGGGTCCATGCCAGAAACACAGCACGACGACATTTACCACCATGCCACGCTTTACGACCTCGCTTTCAGTTACCGGGACTACGTTGCGGAGGTGGATTTTTTGCTTGCGGCCATGGCCAAGCTGGGCAAAGCACTGCCGGGCTCGGTACTGGAACTGGCTGCCGGTCCGGCCCGACATGCCCTGGAATGTGCGCGGCGCGGCATAAAGGCCGTGGCCCTCGACGCTTCGAGCGCGATGGTGGCTTACGGGCTGGAACTGGCCCGCCAAGCGAAGCTGGATTTGAACTATGTGCAGGCCGATATGCGAAACTTCGCTTTGGCTGAGCCCGTCGATCTGGCCCTGCTGATGATCGATTCGGCCTCTTATCTGCTCAGCCAGTCGGACTTTTGCCAGCATCTCACCACCGTCGCCGCCCACTTGCGTCCGGGTGGCGTGTATATCCTGGAACTGAGTCACCCCAAGGACTTTCTCACTCCAGAATTAAGCGTCGAAACCAACTGGGAGATGGCCGCTGGCGAGACGCGTGTGCATTTTCAATGGGGTGAAACGGGCGATGTTTTTGATCCGATCAGCCAGACCACACAGGTAACCGTCAAACTCAAAGCAGAAACCCCACACGGGCCTGTTGCGCTGACAGACAGTGCCGCTCAACGCTGTTATACCTATCAAGAAATCCTGGCCCTGCTGGCGCTTCAGGGCGACTTCAAGCTGGCCGCCAGTTACGGCGGTTTCAGCCTGGAAATGGGGCTGAGTGATCAGCGGGCCTGGCGGATGATCCTGCTGT
>CAZRFI010000331.1:0-5112 GCA_964598905.1 uncultured Candidatus Sericytochromatia bacterium
GGGCTGATACTTTCGTTCAGCAATTGGGCATGCAGCCCCAGTTCTTGGTAGATCTGTTTCATGTGGCCAAAGCTGTGGGGGTCTTTTTCGATGGCCAAGCCTTGCCAGCCATTGAGCAGAAGCAAAAAGGTGTTTGAGCCGTGTTGGCCATCCGCGGCTCCGAGATCGACACAGAAGCGATTGGGCAGGGTTGGCAATAAAGCCCTCAAAAAGAAATCGACGGAGTAAATGCACTTGTAGAAATAAACCAGGTAACCCGGTTTGACTTCCAGCTGCAGCATATTACTCCGCCACTTCGTTGAGGGGTGGATGATGGGAATTGAACCCACGAATACCGGAATCACAATCCGGCGCCTTAACCACTTGGCTACACCCACCACGGTGTTGGGGCACGCGCCTGGCAGGAATCGAACCTGCGACCAGCGGTTTAGAAGACCGCTGCTCTATCCGCTGAGCTACAGGCGCCAGTCAGATATCCCGTCAGGGAACTGCCAGAGCGGGAGACGAGACTCGAACTCGCGACATTCTGCTTGGAAGGCAGATGCTCTACCAACTGAGCTACTCCCGCACATCGTAGACGTGCAAGACTATTATCCCTGATGCTCTGGATCTGGTCAAGGCGATTCAAACTCTTTTGCACGTTTCAAAATTTCGCGCTGGGCAGCGTGGACCTTTTCAGGGGTCAGGGCCTGGGCCGGAATTTTGAGGGCTCTGCCTTTGCGGGCCACAACTTGGCCATCGACCCGTGTCCAAGCGACCTGGGAGGGTTGGGTGGCATAGACCAGAGCTGAGGCAATCTGCTCCAGACTGGGCAGTGGGCCTTTGGCTGCGGGAATCAGATTTGAAGGGCCCCAGAGATCCACCGCAAAGAGGTCGGCTTTTTTGCCACTTTCGAGCGAGCCAATTTGATCAAACCAATTGAGGGCTTTGGCGCCATTGCGGGTGGCCATATCCAGCACCAGCGAGGCGGGCATGCTGCGCGGGCCGTTGCCGGGTTTGTGCAAAAGGGCGGCCAAGCGCATTTCTTGGAACATATTCAGGGTGTTGCTGCAGGGCGCACCGTCGGCGGCCAGTCCCACATTGATGCCTTTTTCCAATAATTGTGGCACCTGGGCCAGGCCCGAGGCCAATTTGAGATTGGAGCTGGGGCAGTGTGTAATATGGGTGCCGGTTTTTTCAAACAGCCCGATCTCTTCATCAGAGAGCCAGATGCAATGGGCCAAGACCAGTCGCTCCGACATCAGACCGATATGATGCAAATAGGCGGCATTGTCCATGCCCACCAGGGCGTGAACCCATTCCACCTCTTTGCGGTTTTCGCTGGAGTGGGTGTGGATCAAGGCCCCTTGTTGTTTGGACAATTTGGCGACTTCTTTGAGCAGCGGTTCACTGCAAGAGATCACAAAGCGCGGGGCGTAAGAAATGCGAATGCGGTCATTGCAGGCCCCGTTCCAATCTTGGTAGAGGGCCTTGGCCTCTTTTAGCGCCACTTGGGTGGTCTCGCGCAGATAAACAGGGTTGGTTTCGGGGTGGTCCATCAGGCATTTGCCCAGGCTGGCACGCAGACCCGAGGCCTCAACTGCTTTGCAAATCGCTTCGGTGTGTTTGACGGTGCCCATATCCAGAATACAGGTCGTTCCAGAGGCCAGCAGCTCCTGAATGCCCAATTGGGCACTCAGGGTCAGGGTCTCGGGGGTATGAGCAGCTTCAAAGGGCCAAATCCGTTGCGAGAGCCAGTCCAGCAATTCCAGTTCGTCGGCCATATTGCGAAAGAGGGTCTGGCAGAGATGGATATGGGGCTGAACAAAACCGGGTAAAAGGGCCAAACCTTGGGCATCAACTATTTTGGCTCCGGCTGGAATTGCACGGCTGGAGGACGTGATTTTGCCGATTCGGTCGCCGAGGATTTGTAAATGGCCGTACAAGACCTTGCGCTTTTCGTCCTGCGTCACGATCAGGGCGTTACAAATCCAGGTTTCAAGTGGTTTTTTCATAGCATTCCTTTGCTGTTCCTTTTTTGCCTGGGGAACAGAATCATTGATCACCAAATCTTATATTAACATTCAACTCGTCTTAACCAAAGCATAAGATTAAATTCGTCACTTTCATGATTAAATAAACGATAAGAAGATTAAGATAATCTGAAATTAAAGAAAAGGATCGCCGAATGCAGGCAGGAACAACCCCCCTCTACAATCCCTATAATATGGGCTTCCCCGGCACCGTTCCGACCACCACCCCCGGTGGCGGTGTCAGTATTGCCTCTTCGCCCCAGCTCTCCCCCAATATGGTCATGGATGGGGTTGAGATCGGACTCAAATCTTTGATTGTGGGCCGCATGGCCTCCAAAACCGCGATTCAACAACTCGAATTCCGCACGATTCAAAACAACGAAGCTTCCGCCGCTGGCGTGATGGGCAGCACGATGATGCGCACCATGGGCAAAGGTGCCCTGGTCGGCGGTGTTGTTTCTGCTGCACGCAATGTCTTTCACCTCGCTCAAGGCGAAATCAACGTGGCCCGCGCAGGTGGCAATGTCTCTGCAGATATTCTCGGCGGGGCTGTCGGTGGTTTGGCCGCTGGTGCCGGTGCCGGTCTGGCTGTGGGCATGATGGCCAAATCCTCGGGCTTTACCATGGGCACCATGGGCTTGATTGCAGGCACCATTGGCTTTGCCTTGGCTGATACGCTCTACCATTACTCTGGTTTGCGTGCCACCGTCTCCGACAAAGTCACCAGCGTGATTGAGCGCTTCTTCGACAGCAACTCCCAAGGTGGCGGGGTCTAAACACCCGACCCGTTCTTGCAACAGCCCGCGCCAATGTCTGGCGCGGGCTGAATTTGTTTTTTACCCTAACATCCAGGATCTTATTCCAAAAAGTCACCATCAAGTAAGCTGAGCAAGGCTTCTTCATCACAGGGCTGAATTTTAAAATCCAGTTCTGACTTTGGCAAATGAGGCTGTTGTGGCCGTTCCAAGACAAACCCCTTTTCAAAGCGCTGCATCATTGCTTGTACCGTCTCGGCCCGCACCTGGCGGCCATTGGCTTCAAAGGCATTTTGGCGGTCAAACATCACCCATTCATAAGCGGGAAAATAATCCACTTGGGGAAATTCCCTGCAGATAGTTTCAATTGCGACCCGCAAAACGGCTTTGGAATAACCTGTGGCTTCGAGCACGTGTTTTTTTTCGGCGGTCACCGCCAAGGGCACGGGCGAAAGGGTCAAGAGCCAGCGCAAGGAGGGATTGATCTGGGCCAAGAAAGCAATACAGGCCCTGAGCGCCGTTTCGATCTGGGACAGGGCCAAATTCTCAAAACAATAGGCCTGGGCGTCAAATTGCCCCAGGCCCCGGCCCGGACAAACCGGGTAAACCGCGCCATCCAAGCGGGAGCGCCAGCATTCAGTTAAACCCAAGGTCACAATCACCAGATCTGCACTGCTAAAGGCGCTTTTGACCGCCGCCAAATGGCCCTGCCGATCGGCCCGCATGGCCTCGGGGGAGACAAACCCCCCCGGCTGAATGCGGGGACGAAAGGGATCGAGCCAATGGGGCTGGGCTTCGTCGCCCCCTTGCCAGCAATTGTCTTTGGGGCTGAATTGTCCCCAGGCCCTTAAGATCAGCTGCTGAAGCTGCAAGGCCGTGTAAATATGACCATAGCGGGCCGAATAAAGCCCGTATTGAAAGGCCTTTAATTGTTCGACCGAGAGCCAAGGGGGGCCGGGCTCTGTGACCAAGTAGTGATACCCTTGTGTTTGCAAATAGTGGGCAATCGCATGGGCAAAACAGCTGCCTACTGAGACAATCCGGGTCTGAGGGGTGATCCAAGCCGATTTCTCCAAACCCAAACCCGGCCAAGCGGGCAGGTTGTCTCCACTTGCGGGAGAGCAGGCCTGCGACCAAACCTGGCCGGGAGCAACCTGATCATAGGGAAAGGCTCCGTCTGTTTGAGCCTCTGCCATGGCTATTTAGCCCTTGCCATGGCTATCTCAGGAAAAACAAAAAGGTGGTCAGAATATAGACCGGCACCAAAATCATGCCAGACCAGATCATATAACCGCCAAACGAGGGCATTTTGATGCGGGCGTGTTCAGCAATTGCTTTGACCATAAAATTGGGGCCATTGCCAATATACGAAAGCGCGCCCATCATGACCGAGCCGCAGGAGATCGCAGCCAGCAAATGCGGCTGTTGCAGGGATAATTGCAACAGATTGTCGGCGGATAAACCGGTTTTGCTGGCGGCCAGGGTCACGAAAGTGACATAGGTGGGGGCATTGTCGAGAAAACCACTCAAACCACCCGAAACCCAATAATACTGCCAGGGGGCAGAGATGGCCATTGAAGCCCCTTTGGCTTCGAGCAGGGTCAGGGCGGGAATCATAGCTCCAAAGATCCCGACAAACAGACAGGCCACTTCGAGAATCGGCACAAACGAGAATGAATTGACCTCGTGAATCTTTTGGGGGGTCAATTTAAACGAGGCCAGGGCAATCAACCCCATGGCGATAATCTGAAAGGCCTTGGAGCCGAGATCGCCCATTTCGTGACCCAGGGCCTGGCTCAAGAGCGGGAAGACCAAATAACCCGAGGCCAGAATCACACCGACCACGCCCAGGAGCAGGCCAAGGTTAAATTTGCCTTCGATATGTAATTTTTTGCCTTCGACGGTTTCAGTGGCCTGTTGGGCCACTGCTTCTTTGTTCTCTGTCGTTTCGCGTTTGTACATTTGGCTATCAAGAATATAAAAAATGGTCAGCAAAATGCCTATCACAAAGGCCCATTCTTTGATCAGGCCAAGGGTCCAGGCAAAAGGCACGCCACGCAAAAAGCCGAGATAGAGGGGCGGATCTCCGAGAGGGGTGAGCAGGCCGCCGCAATTGGCGACAATAAAGATAAAAAAGATGAAAATATGGGTTTTGTGTTCGCGGTGTTGGTTGGCGCGAATCAGGGGACGGATCAACAACATGCTGGCACCTGTTGTGCCGGTGATATTCGCCAGCACAGCGCCAATCGCCATAAATGCTGTATTGACCTTGGGCGATCCCGCAAATGCGCCTGAGATATGGATTCCGCCGCTGACAATAAAAAGCGAGGCCAAAAGGGCGATAA
>CAZRFI010000332.1:0-2604 GCA_964598905.1 uncultured Candidatus Sericytochromatia bacterium
TTTTCGGTGCCGGTGGTCCAGGCTTTACACGCTTATATCGAACAGCGCCACCTGAGTGAGATCGAGAATTATTACAGTTTTCAGCCGGTTTTGCAGGCCACCCGTGAGCGTTTGGGCGCATTGTTACATACCACCTCAGAGCGGATTGCTTTTTCCCCCAATACCTCCAGTGGCTTGGCCGTTTTGGCAACCGGCCTGAGCTGGCAGCCCGGTGATCGGATCTTGCTCAACGCATTGGAATTCCCATCCAATGTCTATCCCTTTGAAAACCTGCGCCGCTTGGGCGTGGAGATCGACTATGTGCAGCCCCGCAACCATTATTTGGCTTTCGAAGATTTTGAAGCGGCTTTGACGCCGCGCACGCGTTTGCTTTCGATCAGCCAGGTGCAGTTTTTGACCGGCCAGCGCATGCCGTTGAGGGCCTTGGGCCAGCTCTGCAAACAGAACCAGACCTGGCTGAGTGTCGATGGCATTCAGGCCTTGGGAGCTACCTCGCTGCCGGTGGAAGATTTGGGGATCGATTTTGTCGCTTCGGGCAGTCACAAATGGCTGATGGGGCCTGCTGGAGCCGGTTTTATCTATGTCTCCGAGCGGCTACAGGCCCAAATGCACCCGGCCATAGCGGGCTGGCTGAGTGTGACCGACGAGTGGAATTTGCTCGATTACCAGCTCAATTTTCGCGCCGATGCGCGCTGCTTTGAAACAGGTACCCTCAACTTTATGGGCATTGCTGGTTTACATGCGGCGCTGGGGGTCTTTGCCGAAGTCGGTTTTGACCAGATCGAAGCCCATATCCTTTCCCTGACCGGCTATTTGCAAGCAGCAGGCCAGGAGCTGGGGCTCAAATGTATCACCCCCGAGAACCCGGCTGAACGCCTGGGCATTTTGACCTTTGAGCTGGCCCCTGAGCGCGCCGCGGCTTTACATGCAGGCCTGACCGCCGCCCGGATCGAAAGCTCCCTGCGCGAAGGGCGTTATTTGCGCTTCTCGCCGCATTTTTACAATACCCAAGCTGAGTTGGCGCAGGTGGTGGAGCTGATTCGGCAAACGCTATAATTAAACCAGAGAGTTGCCCCATTTCAACCTTTGAACAGAAAGAATCCCCTTTATGCTCCAGATCGAAACCTTTCCCGTCGGCCTATTACAATGCAATTGCAGCATTGTATCCTGCTCAGAGACCCGCGAAGCGCTGGTGATCGACCCCGGTGGCGATGCACCCAAAATTTTGGCCTACCTCAAAGCCCACAATTTAACCGTGAAATACCTCTTGCACACCCATGCTCATTTTGACCATGTGGGCGCCAGCAAAGAGTTAAAAGCAGCGCTGGGAGCGCAAATTCTCTTGCATCCCGAAGATCTTTTCCTCTATGATCAGGTGCCGATGCAGGGGGCGATGTTTGGTCTGAATTTGGAACCCACCTGTCCGCTCGATGGGCATTTGGCCGATGAAATGGAAATCGGGTTTGGCAAAAACAAAAGCAAAATATTGCACACCCCCGGCCACACCCCTGGCAGTGTCTGTTTTCAGATCGCTGGCCACGAAAACCATCTCTTTACTGGCGATACGCTCTTTCGCGGTGGGGTCGGCCGCACAGATCTCTGGGGCGGCTCTGAGCCCACTTTAATGAAATCGATTCAGCAGCGGCTCTTGACCTTGGATGGCGGCACCCGAATTTACCCTGGCCATGGCAGCGAAAGCACGATTTGGGACGAAAAAAAAGCCAATCCTTTTTTGCGCTAGCGCTCTTCCATTTTTGCGCTCGCACCCTGAATTTGGTGCTAAAATACCCACATGCAACCTCCCTCACCCACCCGCCAAAAAATTGACCGTGTTTTGCACTCCAAGCTCTTGTTGGATGCGAGCTCCAGCCTGAGCGATGTCTATACCCTGATCAACCAGCTCAGCAATGACGTGCTCGATCTCTACCCCCATATCGCCTGCCGCACCCAGTGTAATACCTGCTGCAAAGGCACCTCCATGCCAGTGGCCACACCGGCTGAATGGGCGATTTTACATGATTATCTTTTGCGCTATTGGTCCCAAGAGCAGCGTGAAGCCATGATTGAACGCGTTCAAGCGCTGTTTGCTACCCATGCCGAAACCCTCTGGGCTGTACATGACACCATTCAACAAGAGGCGGATATGGGCAAGGTCGAAACCTTTGCGCGGGTCTTACCCCAATTGGCGGATACCCAGTGCCCATTTTTGGTGGATGAAAAATGTGGGGCCTACGCGGGTCGCCCAGCTAAATGCCGGGCCCATGGTGCGTTTCTCTTCCTCTTTCAGGAGCATGTGCAACTCCATGCCTGTCAGTCCGAGGTCGATAAGATCGAGGTCTTTATGCAAAAACAGGGCACCCGCAAAGTGGTCATGCCGATCTGGAATCACTTTGAAGAAAAAATTGTCAGAACCTTTAACGCGCCTGGAGCGACCTCGACGATTTTGGCTGTCTGGGTTTATTCCCATCTCAAAGACGGCCAGCTCAGCGAAGAAGCCAATTTAAACCCTGATTTTCAGGCTCTGCGTCAGCCCTTAGCCACTTAACTCTCCTTCATGAAAATTGCAATGACCCTGGGGCTTTTGCTTTGCTCGAATATTTTTAT
>CAZRFI010000332.1:2704-5091 GCA_964598905.1 uncultured Candidatus Sericytochromatia bacterium
ACCCGGTCTGTTTGATTTGACTGTCTAGTTGGACAGGAAGGTCAGGGTATTGTAAGCGACCCGGTAGCCTTGGGCAAAATTGCGAATCGTGGGATTCAACAATTGTACCGAGAAAGAGGCCGGGGCACTTTGACCCGCCACACTGCGCTCTAAGCGGGTGGGGGCTTCCCAGTTTGAATTCGAACTCAAGACATTGAAGGTGCCGATATCAAAATCGCTGGCCATCAGTTGGACTTTATAATTATTGCCCAATTTGAGACTGGAGGGATGATCCGTACCAAAATCGGGGTAAGTCAGTGAGGTGCCAAGGGTATAGGCTTCCCAGCGGAAGGTTTGGGCCGTTTCGCCTTGAACATCCAATTGATAGCTATTGACGCTGTTCTGTTTATTCCAGCCAATGGTAGGCGTCAAATCACTGGTCTTAAAGTGGGTTTTGTTCAGATCCGTAAAGTTTGTCTCATCACCAATCCGGTTAAACACAGGCGGTGGCAAGAAGGTGCGGGTGATGGTATTGTTGAGCTGAATATTCGGCACAATAATATCGCTGCCCTTGAGTGATGTTCCACTGTGGGCTTCGAGGGTAAAGGTGGTATTTGACAATTTGGGCACACGCACCACCTGGGTGACTGTGGCCGAGGTATTGTTGGTGTATTTTGCCACCAGCACACGTCCTCCATCCGGCAGGTTGATATAGACATGCATTACCGCGTTGTTCAGGCCACTGTCCGCAGCAGAAGTCAGGTTTACAGTGATCTGACCAAAGGCCTCAGGGCTGACCAAATGGTTCAGCGAAAGCAAGAGTTCTGTGGCTTTCAGGGGTGCCGAGGTAACCGTACCTGTGGTGCTTGGTGTGGCTGTTGGCACGGGCTGTGGGGGTGGGGTGGGCACTGCCACATTGGGGCTGTAGCCATATTGGGTCAATTGCAAGAGACTGCCGACACTTTCAAAAACCCCAGAAAAGAGGGTGCCTTGGGTGCTGGCGCGATTGGCTTTGACACGGACGTTCATGGTATAGCGGCCCGTGAATTTGTCTGGGGTCGCGGCGGCTGCTTTGCTCTGGTTGGCATCTGCAAAGACCACAAACGAATCCCGGCCATTTTGATTTAAATTGGTCACACCCCCATTAAAACTAAAGACCTCTTGGCGATAAAGCGGGCCTTCTGCCAAGGGGTTGAGGTGGACATCGCGGTTGGTACCTGGGGGTACATCTGTGACAGACGATGCGGTGTAGCCCTCAAAACCAGCAGAAATGCTAACCAATTTATCAAACTCTTGGGTGGTGGCATAAAAACCATTGGTGTCGGTTGTCAGAGAGAGTGATTCATCAATTTTAACGCGGGCATTGGCCAAAGGCTCAAAGCGCTCGTTTTTGATATTCCAGCCCAAGACTTTGCCTTTGATGATCGATTTGACAATCGGTTGCGTGGCTGTGAGTTGCCCACTGGCCTGAATAATCGGCAAGGGGTTGGCTGCGATCTGATTGTCAATATCTGGGGGCAGATTGGGCAGAAAAGGGGTTGCCGTTGGAACAGGCAAAGGTCCATCAATACCCGGATTGCCGGAGGCAATGGCCCCAAAAGGACCTGATGGCGAAGGTATGGCGATCGGGCCGTTGGGTGAACCCCCTGCTGGGGGCAGGAACACAGGCAAACTTGATGCCAATGAAGAAGGCAGGCCAACAGGAGAGATCACTCCACCGTTATTGTCCTTTGTGTTCACCAGAAACGGAACCGTACAGCCGACGCTCAGCGCCAGCCCACAAGAAACGAGGACCGACTGAATATGTTTTCTGTTCATTACCAGGCCATATCCTTATGCAATTTGTAGACAATTCCATTGCCGCCGCTGAAAACCACATAGTCGGAGCCGCCTCCCAGTTGAACAGGGAAAGACTCTGCCCGTTTGGGCAACTCGCCTTTGGAATTGGGGACAGTAATGGGAAATACATCGTTGAGACGTTCAGAGTTTGCATCCAGGGGGAGCAAAACCCGGTTAATGGCAATTCCGGTATTGCCACTGGGATCGGTATCTATCGCCAGGAGTTTGTCGTTGGGCAAGACCAGTGGCCCTGAACGGGAGGCTGCTGTCAGGGACAAATTGCTTTGATCCAGACGGGCAGACTGCAGAACGACAAATTTGGCCTCATCTTTGAAACGGGTATCGTCGGCGTAATTCAGTTCAAAAACTGTATTGCCATGTTGCAGGTAGACGTGTTGGGCATTGCCTCTCAAAACAGGGGCCGAAAGAATATTTGCACTTGAATAAGAGAGGGAGGAAACCACACGCCCGTAAGCAGAGGTGTTTGCATCAATGATTTCGACCCGATCTCCCGAAGCCGGAGCATCAATCAAGGCATTGTTCAAGCGAATGCGACGGGTCGCAGCTGT
>CAZRFI010000333.1:0-5082 GCA_964598905.1 uncultured Candidatus Sericytochromatia bacterium
CCTGCCGTCTTGGCTGATACCACTTCGGTGGCAATTCCCTTTGCGGGTCTCACCTCTGCCGCTATGGATCCGCTTTCTGGTTTTGCCAATTTTGATCGGCCTGCGGCGAACCCGGTTTCGGACGGGAATGAAGATGAACCCGTGCCAGAAGAATCTCTGCCTGGCACGGCCTTGGTGAGCAAGGCTGGTTTGACGGTCTCTCGCGGTGCAACTGCATATAATGCCGTTTCCAGTGGCGCTGAGACTGGAATTGTGGCCCCCATGCCTGATCCCCTGACAGATGTCTTGCCGTCCACTGTGAGTGGGGCCAAAGCCAATGCTGCCACGATTGCGGGCACTGTTCGGCACACCACCAATTTGCTTGATGGCAATTTTACCGGGGGAGATGTGGTGGCGGTCGGTGATCTTGCCAATACTGCTGCAGGTGTTGTTCACAATCGGGGCAGTTCAGAAGCAACAGCCCGCCTTGTTCAGCGTGCCGGGGGCTTGGCTGCGGGGGCGGGTGTTGCCGGTTTTGCCGTCAATTTGGCCAGTCAGGACTATGGTCAGATGGGTCAGAATATCCAGGCCGTGCTCGCGGATCCTGGCAATGAAGAATTGAGAACACAAGCTGTGGCGGATGGTCGCGGTCTGGCCACAGGGGTTCAGGATTTGGTCAATGCCTCTCGGGCAGCGGTGCCCACCCTTGAAGCGGCCAGCGGTACACTGGGAGCGGCCACCACCACAGCGGGCCGGGTCGCCGAACGGGCCGTCGGGCCGGGTATGCGGGCCGCAGCGACGGCGGGCCGGATGGCTGGGCGTTTTGCGCCGGGTGTGAATATTGCCGTGGCCGCTCTCGATACGGCTGTGGCCGCCAATGATATCTCCCGTGCCTTAAACAATCCCACCCGTGACAATGTGGTCAATGCCGCTTTAAGCAGCGTGACTGCGCTGGGTTCTGTGGCTGCTGCCAGTAATATTCCCGTTGTTTCCCAGGTCGGGGCAGGGGTCTCAATGGCCTCTGATGCCGCCAAATTGGTGTATAACAACCGCGCAGCGATTGCCCGCACGGCCACTCAGGCTGTGACTGCGACACGCACCTATGTCCGCAGTCAGGCGACACGGGCCGTCACGGCTGTCGCTCAAAGCCGTCCCGTTAGGCAAGCGGCACAGGCTGTCGCTGCCACGCGTACCTATGTCCGCAGTCAAGCTTCGCGCGCAGTAGCTGCGGTGACCCAAAGCTCTGCGGGTAGGCAAGCGGCCCAAGCGTATAATTGGGCCAGAAGCTGGTTCTGAGTCCCTATTTCCACTCCGATAGGGGAAGCATGTTAAAATGGGACATTGTTTCTCAGGAGTCTTGGCATGCGTTATTCCTCGTTTTTGGCTTTTACGTTGCTGCTTTCAGCCTGTGCAAGTTTTGCGCCGGGTTTGAATTCCAATTCCCCCCCCGCTGTGCTTCAAGCGCAATCCCAAAACCGTGCAAACCGACCCGGTCTGCAAACATTGCCGGGCCAAACGATTGTGCGCCTCAAGTCTGGCGTCTTGCCTGATGGTTTTGCTGCCCGCCATGGTCTGCGTTTAAAACAGGCCTTGGGTTTGAATATGTTTGTCTTTGAAGGGGCCAAGTCCTTTCAGGTTTTGGCTGCAGACTCAGCGACCCTCTGGGCTGAGCCCGATTACGCCATTCAACTCCCAGCATTGCAGCCCCGCAATCTAAGTACTCCTCTGCCCCGCCAAGACAATCAGGCTCTGCCCAATGACCCACTTTTGCCCGCTGAATATGGCTTTGCCCTGACCGGCACCGACAAAATCTGGCAAAGCCAGCCGGGCCGCCCTGAGGTGATTGTGGCTGTGGTGGATTCGGGCATAGATGCCAGCCACCCCGAATTTCAGGGCCAACTCGTGGAGGGCTTCGACTTTACCGAAAAAGTGCCCGTGCCGGGCGGGGCGGTTGATGGCTATGGCCACGGCACCCACGTGGCTGGGGTGATTGGTGCTAAAGCCAATAATGGCCTTGGCATTGCAGGGATTGCTCCCGGTTGCAAGCTCATGCCCGTGCGAATTTTTAATAATTGGGGGCACTCCGAAGGGGGGCTTTCTACTGCTGCTGTGATTTGGGCTGTGGACCACGGAGCCAAAGTGATCAATGCCAGCTGGGGCAGTCCGATGTTGGGTGAAGCCGCCAAAGCCGCTTATGAATATGCCATTGCCAAAGATGTTGTCTTTGTGGCAGCTGTGGGCAATTCAGGTAAAGAAGATACCGAATATTTCCCCGGAGCCAGCCCCGAGGCGATTGGCGTCTCTGCGATTAACTCCGATGATCGCTGGGCCTCTTTTTCGACCTTCGGCGAGTGGGTGGATCTGGCTGCCCCCGGTGCCAATGTGCTTTCGACCTATCCCTTAAAATTGGGCAATGGGTATAAAATTATGGACGGCACCTCGATGGCCGCGCCTTTTGTCTCCGCGGCAGCGGCCTTGGTGCGCAGCCAATATCCCAGCCTGACTCAGGCCCAGGTGCGCAGCCAATTGGAGCGCACGGCCAAAGACGTGATCATGACCGGCAAAGATAAATATGCCGGTTGGGGGCGGGTGGATATTGCCCGGGCTGTGCTCGAAGCGCCTTCAGCCCGACGCTGATGCCCGAACAGCGTTTAATTCTGGAAGAGGCCTGCCCAGCATCACAGTCTTTGGGCTGGCGCATTCATCAGGCGGCTTTTGCCCAAGAGGGGGCGCAGGCCTGGCTGGATTTTCGCATTCCCTATAGCGTGACGGGCAATATTGCCTTGGCCCGCCAAAAGGCCCAGGTGATTCGGGCCTCCTTGCCAGTGGGCACCCAGCCCGTTTATGTGCTGGAATTGGGGGCGGGTCTGGGTTTTTTTGCTTGGCACTTTATCCAGGCTTGGCAAGAGTTGGACGCTTTAGAAGGGGTACGCCCCCTGCATTATTTGCTCACGGATTTTTCCCGCAGCACCCTGGAAGCGGTGGTGGCCAATCCTTGGTTTGCCCCCTTGATCGAGGCGGGATATCTCGGGGTTTTCTGGCTGGATCAACCGGCTGCTGCTTACCTGGATCCGGTTTCAAACATTCGCTTTGCAACCCCTCAGAAACTCCAAGCGGTGATTGGCAATTATTACGCCTGCACCTTGCCCACCACCCTTTTGCGCATGGAGAAAGATGCACTTCACGAAAAATGGGTCAAAACCTGGTTGGAATTGCCCGAGACCTGGCCTGCTTTAAATCCTGCTCAAGCAAAGGCTCTGCAGGACTGGGTTTTGGCGCTGCCCGTTTCTCAGCCTTTGTCTGACTCGGCCAAGCTTCAGTTTCTCTCGCTCTGTGAATGTTTTTCGCCTAAAATGCAGCAGCTCGCTTTAAGCTGGGCCGAAAATCTGCCTTTTTCACTTTTGTCTCAAATCGAAGAGAGTGTTTTTTATGAGCCTTTGGCTTTGGAGCGGCTGAGTAAGACAGATCAAGCGGTGTTACTTAATGCGGGTGCCGATCTCGATGAACAGACCTTTCCCTGGACTGAGGGCTTTGGGAAGCGGCTTCTGTTGCTGCAAGACTGGCTAGATCCGGGTGCGCTGCTTTTGCTTTCCGACAAAGGTTATTATGTCTCCAGCGGGGTTTTGCCTGCAGATCTGGCTGAGCCATCTTTCCACGGCAATACCTGGGCCTATCCCCTGCATTTGGATTTGCTCTCCGATTGGCTCTGTTTTCAGGGTTGGAAAACCGCCCATACGCCCTATCCCTTTGACCCCTTACAAACCCTTGTGGCGGCTTGGCAACCCGCTTTTGCCGAAGACGCCTATGCTTGGCAAACAGCCTTTCAAACCAACTTTGTCGAAAACAATGCCAATCTCGACGCCGCTCGGCTCGTGCGGGCGGCTCAGGATTACCAAACCCAAGAAGACGACCAGATGGCGGTGGGTTTTTACCAAAAGGCCCTGCGCTACCGGCCTGGTGAACCCCGGATTTTGCATGAATTGGCGTCCTGCCTGATTCGTCTCGGGGCTTTTCAATTGGCCGAAGAAACCCTGGCTCAGCCCTGCATCGATCTCTATACTCAATTTGACTTTGACTATCAACGCGGGCAAATTGCCTTTTTTCTGGGCAAACCCGCAGAGGCCATCGCTGCTTTTCAACAGTCGCTGAAGCTGCAGGGAGAATATGCCTCGGTCTATTACAGTCTGGCTCTGTCGTATCTGGCCCAGGCAGCAGAAGCAGAGGCGGCTGATGCTTTGCATCGCTGTTTGGCCTTGGAACCCGATCACCGTTCAGCAAAACAGCTTTTGCAGCGTCTGCAGAGCCTGTCGGAGCCTTTGAGCTGAATCCCCGAACTTGATTAAGAGTTGTTTAATTTCACATCGGCTTAAACAGGCATTGATTATATTTCGTTTAAAATTAAAGGTATTTACAAAATATTTTGCAGCTTGGGTGGTATAAGTATTAAACTTACCCTGCTTTAAAGAGGTGCTTCCAGGTGCAAATTTCCAAGCCGATCTCCGTGAACAATCCCGCTGTTTCTGTCACCAGTGTGACCACACCTCCCCAGGATTCGGGCTGTAAATTGGTGCCGATTGCCCCCAAAGAGTATAATCCCCAAGACCGTTTAAAGATGAAAACCTTGGATAGCAGCAGTGCTTTGTCGACGGTGTCGTTTTACGCCAACCCAGAACATGCCGTTGAAACGGCTTTAAAACCAAAGCAGGGTTTTACGCTGGGCGGTGATTCGCGGCTCGACAATTTTGCCTCCTCACTCAAGTACTTTGGGCGCGAGGGTTTGGCAGAAATCAAAGGTGTGATTCAAGCGCGTATGGCGCAGCCCAACACCTCACCAGAAGATCAGGCCAGGTTAAAACAAATGTATACCCTGACCGACGAAGCGCTCTCCGCCCGTCCGCCTGAGCCTGCGCGCAAACCGGATTCGGGCCGGGATTGGCGCAAGGATTTTTGCGGTTAAAATTTCTCTTTCTGTCGTGACAGTAGACAAGCCCATTTATCACAATGGGCTGTTCTTGTCTGGATATGACACGGAGTGAGCCTCATTCGCCACATCGTGTGGCTCATTCGGTCAGTGCGCGCTCCCTCGGCTGACCCTCCTGGCTC
>CAZRFI010000334.1:0-5080 GCA_964598905.1 uncultured Candidatus Sericytochromatia bacterium
GGCTTTTGACCTCGCGCAGAACCATTTGCTTTTTATCGCTGTTATACTCGCGGTAGCAGACCCAGGCCGCCTGGCTGATATACAAAAGAGCCGTCAGGGTGTGTTCAATTTTTTGATTAAAATTCTGCTTGGGGGTCTTGCGCTGATCCTCTTGAATGCCTTGAATTTGTTCGTTCAACGCCAAATTTGAGCGCACAGAGATCATGATCGTGACCCCGGCTCCCATCATAATACTGAAACAGAAAACAGGCACAATATCCAGCAAAAGATGGGCCAAATTGAACAATAAGAAACCCATCAGGAGCGAAAAGACAGAGATGCCAATCAAGATGGCCCATTGGTGAGAGATCGCAAAACGCGGCAAAAACAGGCCTGAAGTGGCCCCAATCAAGAACAAAACAAGGATCATCACCATGGGACTGGCGTGATAAAGGGGCTTTTTATCAATCAAACTCTGGATCAGATGGGCCTGAATCTCAATCCCATACATCGGTTTGCTGGCCTGATCGCCAAAGGGGCTGGTGGTCACATCGCCTCCAAAAGTGGGCGAAAAAACCCCAATCAAGACCACTTTGTCTTTAAAATTGACCTTGGCCTTGCCCGCCACGGCATCGGCAAAGGAGACCATCGGAAAAAAGCCGGGCGTCCCCTGATAATGCAGACGAATCAGATCACTCTCCAGCGGAAAGCGGCTGTGTTTGCCCAAGAGCATTTGCCCCTCCTGAATCTGGATATCCGAAGCTTCCAGGCCAAGGTAGAGCCGGGCCAATTCCAGCCCCATCGGAAAAATAACCTGGCGGGGCACGGCTTTTTGATTGATCGCCTGGGCTTCGATAAAATGGGTGGTGTCTCCGGGGTAAGACGAGACATTGCCCAAAGCGTAAATCAGCTCTTGTAATTTGGGCATGGGAGCATTGGTATTGCCATTGGAATAATCGTAGAAAAAGGGCATGACCACATTTTTACTTTTGGCCACGGCATCAAAGAGTTGTTTGTCGACTTTGGGATCTTTATTGGGTGAGCCAAAGAGGATATTAAAACCCACCGCCTTGGCACCCTGCTCTGAAAGCATATTTAAAAACTTGGCATATTCCGTGCGGGCAATCGGATAGCCCATTTTGGCAGTGGTGGCATCATCCAGGCCCACCAACACGATATCTGGATGGGGTTTGGCATTGATAAAGCGGGTTTTGAAATAGGAGTCTTGGATCGTGCTCTCAAGCCCCTGCATGCCACCGCCCAGATAAGTCATGACCAGCAAAAAGGCAAATAAGCCCCCCATCATACTGACAAAGACCGGGGTATTTTTTAGAAAAACGCTTTTAAATTGCTGCTTCACGATTGCTTACGTTGTCCCATTATTGATCCAATCATTCGCTCTCTTCGGTTCTACTAGTTTAACCCAAAAGCCCGAGTATACCAAGCTCTGCCCTTCAGATGGCTTGGTGTCTTTTGATAGAATCAGGCATAATGAATATATCACCCGACAAAGGAAGATAAACGTGTTACGCAAATTTACGTTTGCCCTGCTCATCAGCTTGGTCTTGCCCGCCCTGGCGTTGGCCAAACAAAACTTTATTCCCGGTCAAAGCGTGGCTCAAGTCAATCTGGGAACCCCAGATAAAACCGGCATTCAGCAATTGAGCAAAATCCTGAGCCAAAAACCGGCTGTCAGCGGCAAAGACACAGAGTACGAAGGTCAGACCGTCTACTATTATTATTTTGGCAAAAAAGATCCCACCAATCAGAATTACGCCCTGCAGGTCTACAGCGATGTCAAACATAAAATCTTTATCTTTGAAATCAACAGCCCAGATTTTGCAACGCCCGAAGGCATTCATGTGGGTTCCAGCGAAGCCGAATTGGTCAAAGCTTATGGCAATAAACTGAAAAAACTACAGCGGGGAGCCATTTATCTCAAATACAGTTTGGGCGGTCGCAAAGGCACCGACTTTTATGTTAAAAATCAAAAAGTCAGCCAAATTCTGGTCCGGGATTATTAATACCCTCATTCATACAATGGTCTCTAAAAGGAGGATAGAATCTTGAAAAAATGGTTTTTAAGCTTAAGTCTGCTGATCGTGAGCCTGCCTGCCCAGGCGGTTTCGCTGGAACAGGACTTTCAACTCTCACCGATCAGTCCTCCCAAAGCCAACGGTGTTGAGCTGCAATGGTCTCAAGCTGCGGAAGCGGAACCAGGACTGGAATTGCCCTTTGTCTCACTTTCCGATAAACAAGTGTTGACCGATCTCAAAGGCACCTGGATTTCACTTTTGTCTTCAACCCGGCCCAAAGCCACCGTTTCATTAAATCTCGAACTCAATGGGCGCCCGGTTTACCAGAGCAGTTTAAACACGGCCAAAGGTCTGAACTTGCCTTCGATCCCCCTCAAACCAGGAAAGAATGACCTGACGCTAACCCTGGACGCCACAGGTTCTCAACCCCAGGCCCAAAAATTCACCCTTTACAATCTGGGCCCCCCACCCGGCACGACTTTTGCGCTGGTGGACAAATACAATTTTACCCTCTATTATGTCCAGGATCAGATCCTCAAGAAAATCTATCCAATCGCCACAGGCCGCCCCCGTACCCCCACCCCTTTGGGTCTGTTTATCATGGCACGTAAAGAAGTCATGCCTTATGCCAATACCGGTTGGGGCGTGCGGCGCATGTTGATCTATACCCCGGCAGAATACGCGCGCGGACATTGGGCAGGTTATGCCGTACACGGCACCAACAATCCTGCCAGCATTGGCACAGAGGCCTCACATGGCTGTGTGCGCATGTTCAATAAAGACGTGACGGAGCTATCGCAGATGATGCCCCTGCAAACCCCTGTCTTGATTCGCGAGCAATTGCCTTTTTATATCGAGAAGCTCTAAATTTAAAGCTTTAAACCACGCGGGCTAAGCCATCACCGTGTCATCTTGCTGGGTCAACTCTTCGAGTTTGGCCTGCTGGTCAGCGGTGATCATGGCATCGATCAACTCGTGTACATCGCCATTGAGAATCTCAGGCAATTTGTACAGGGTCAATTTAATCCGGTGGTCGGTCACGCGGCCTTCAGGGAAGTTATAGGTGCGAATGCGTTCACTGCGGTCGCCGCTGCCCACCTGGGATTTGCGCGCGTCTGCGCGTTCATCGTGTTGGGCCTGGGTCAGACGATCCAACATTTTGGTTTTGAGCATAATCATCGCCTTCATGCGGTTCTGCAATTGTGAGCGTTCTTCTTGGCAGGCCACAACAATCCCGGTTGGCACGTGGGTGATCCGCACAGCCGTCTCAACTTTGTTGACGTTCTGGCCCCCGGCACCCCCTGAACGGAAGGTGTCCATCTGCAAATCGGCTGGGTTGATCTCGATATCGATATCTTCGGCTTCAGCCATCACAGCCACAGTCGCAGCTGAAGTGTGAATCCGGCCAGAGGCTTCGGTATCCGGCACACGCTGAACGCGGTGCACCCCCGATTCATACTTGAGATAGCTATAAACGCTGTCCCCTTCGATCGACATCACCGCTTCTTTGATGCCATTGAGGCCGGTTTCGTTGACCGAAAGCAGAGTGGTCTTCCATTTTTTAGACTCGGCAAAGCGGGTGTACATGCGCACCAAATCGGCCGCAAAGAGGGCCGCTTCTTCGCCCCCTGTTCCGGCTCGCACTTCAAGCAGAATATTTTTTTCGTCGTTGGGATCTTTGGGCAAAAGCAGCAATTGCAAGTGCTTTTCCAGTTTGACTTGGCGCTCAGACAATTCAGCCAATTCAGCTTGAATCAATTCCCGCATATCAGGGTCTTGTTCTTCGCGCACCATTTCTTGGGTATTGGCCAAATCCTGATTGACCTTTTCCAGCTCGTGATAAATGCCGACTTTTTCTTCCAGCTCCGCGTGGGCTTTGGCATATTTGCGAAAGCGCTCCTGATCGCGAATCACATCAGGATCTGACAAAAGCTCTGTCAGTTCCTGATGCTTGTGGACAATGGCTTCAAACGGGGCGATCACGATTTCAGCGATTCAGACATTTCTTGAATCAGCGAAAGGGCTTTGGCCACAGAGGCTTTCATATCAGAAACGCGCTGGCTTTCCTGACGGATTTCGTCAACCAATTGATTCAAGGTGGCCAAATTAAAATCATCGGCCCCTTGGGACAGGGCACTGCTTTGGGGCTCAGAATAGCTCTCATCAGCCACAACCACAGCTTCAGCAACGGCTTCTTCTTCAGCCTCATCAAAGGCAGGGTAAGCATCCAGTTCTTCTTCAACCAGTTCGGTTTCTTCAACCACTTCAGCTTCATCGGCATAAGCGACTTCGCCAGCGGGCTCATCGGCAGGTGCTGCTTCGGAGTCAGTGTATTCCACTTCAGCGGCCTCTTCGGCAACAGCTTCTTCAGAAACTTCTTCAGCTGCTTCAGCGACGAACTCAGTAGGTTCCTCGTCGGTGGGGAACATATTGTCGAGTTCAGCATCCAGAGATGCAACATCAGCCGACGCATCAGCCATGATCTCTACCGGCTCATCGGTGGGGAACATACCGTCCAAGGCTTCATCCAGAGAAGGATCAGTGTGTGTGTTCATTTCTTCGTCTTCCCAGACTTGGGTTTCGGAATCGCTCATGGGGTTATTTCTCTCTTCCCGAATTTGGTGGAATTGTTTATGAAAGACTCTATGAAAAACTATTATAGCATAGCATATTCCACTGCCAAGCAAGTCAGAATGAGCTTCAGAGCCTCTGCAAGGAATCTTTTTTCTTGTGCCCCCATGTTATAATCGTGCTGGTTCTTAACCCTCTCACCCCTCTCAGGGAAAACAGGCAATGGCCACAGAAAGCAAACGCGAAGACTACCTCAGACACTTGGCTCAGATTTGCAGCAACTGTACCCGCTGCGAATTGCACAATGGCCGCAATTTAAGTGTTTTTTCCGATGGCAACCCCAACGCCCGATTGATGATCGTCGGTGAAGGGCCCGGCCAAAACGAAGATCAGACAGGTCTGCCTTTTGTGGGCAAAGCCGGGAAATTACTGACACAGATGTTAAATTCAGTCGGTTTTGATCGCCAGCAAGACACCTATATCGCCAATGTGGT
>CAZRFI010000335.1:0-5058 GCA_964598905.1 uncultured Candidatus Sericytochromatia bacterium
GCTCGAAACCACCCTCGACCTGCGTGAAAAGGCCGAAGACAAACGCCCGCTGCTGCTGGAACGGATGGTGGCCAACCACAGTGGCAGCAAGCTCTATCTCAGTGCCAGCGGTACCTCTGCTGTGCTGGTAGTGGATCCCAAAGCCAAAAAGCTGTTGCAAACCCTCTACCTCAATGGCGCAGACGTCAAATTTCCGGTCTATGCCCCTTTGGGGGTGGCCATCAACCGCGACGATACCCGTCTCTACGTGACCGCCCAACAGGGCCGCAATCTGGCCCTGCTCGAAACCAGTCCCGATCCAGCGGTGGCAGACAAAATTCTCAACACAATGGGCACAACTGTTTCCGAGGCCTTATTGCCACCGCTGGGCGCAATCCGTATCATTGAACAGGTACCCGATTAAACCCTCCCAGAAAACGTTCAAGCACAGAAAAGGTAAATTATGGGCATTAAAGCAGATTCCTGGATTCGCAAAATGGCGGTTGAACACGGCATGATCGCGCCTTTTGTCGAAAAGCAGGTTTCCCAAGGCATTATCTCTTACGGCCTCTCCTCTTATGGCTATGACCTGCGCGTCAGCAATCACTTCAAGATTTTTACGAATATCAACAACACCGTTGTCGACCCCAAGGCCTTTGATGCCAATTCGTTTATTGACTTTATTGGCGATGTCTGCACGATTCCCCCCAATTCGTTTGCCTTGGCCAGCTCGGTGGAGTATTTTAAAATTCCCGCTGACGTGATCTCGATCTGCCTCGGCAAAAGCACCTATGCCCGCTGTGGGATTATCGTGAATGTCACGCCCTTTGAACCGGGCTGGGAAGGCTATGTGACCTTGGAAATCTCCAACACCACGCCACTGCCCTGCCGGATTTATGCCAACGAAGGCCTCTGTCAGGTCTTGTTTTTTCAGGGCGATGAGCCCTGTGATGTGACCTACCTGAGCCGCGAAGGCAAATACCAAGCCCAAACGGGCATTGTGCTGCCGAAAATTCGCTGATGCATCTGGCGATTGAACAGGCGCTGCAGGAGCGGCGCTTTTTTAAGTTGATCTGTGGGGCCAGCTATCGCAATACCGAATTTGTGGCCACCCTGGCGCAGATCTTTGCCGAAGCTGGGGCCCAGGTGATTGATGTCGGGGCCCGGCCCGAATTGGTTGAAGCCGCGCGCGCGGGCGTTGCCGCCGCCAAGGTGCCTGTGGCCGGTTTACCCCTGATCATGGTCAGTGTGGGCATTAACCAAGACCTGCATTTTCTGCGGGTCGAGAAAGATTTTAAGCGTTGCGATGAGCGCGGGCTCTGTGTCAATGCCTGCCCTCACGAGGTCTTTGTCGGCAGTGAAATTCGCCTGCAAAACTGCTTGGGCTGTGATCACTGTGTGATTGCCTGCCCAAGCAAGGCTCTGAGCCTGGTTGCCCGCGACCCCCTCGGCGAGGTGCAGAGCCTGTTAAAACAATGTCTGGCCGCTGGAGCCACTGCGCTTGAAGTGCATACAGGTGACGGCAGCCTGCCCGAATTAAAGGCCCTGCTGGCGCAATTGGCCCCCCTGCGCGACCAAATCGAACTTTTGGCCTTTAGCCTGGGTGCCCACGGGCAATCTCAGCAGGGGATTGCCCAATTGGCCCAAACGATTCGGGCTTTGGCGGGCCCAGATATCTTGATTCAGGCCGATGGCAAGCCGATCAGTGGCCGCAAAGGCGAAAAATCCACCCTGCCCTGCCTGGAACTGGCCGAAACCCTCTTTGCCCAGGGCTTGGACTGTTTTGTGCAGGTCTCAGGCGGCACCAACGATCTGACTGGGCCCCTGGCACGTCGCCGCCAAAGTGGGATTCATGGGGTGGGCATGGGCAGTTTCGCACGCAAATTTATCGACCTGAGTCCCTCTGAGCCGCTGAGTGAGGCCCTGCTGCAAGAAAAAATCGCCAAAGCGCGCATTCTGGTTGAGTCGGTGGCAATGACCCCGCTCAGCGTTTAAAAAAGCGGTGGCAACAAGCTTCCTCTGCAGAGTATACTAAAAACATGGTTTCAAAGGATTTTATTCGAGGCACAATCATTTCGAATGACATTTACCTATACCTTCGTTCCCTTGGAACCAATCAGCCTGGTCTTCCGTCCCCCTGTCTATCTTCTTTTTTTTCCTGCGGACAGCGTTTCCTTCGCTTACACTGACTCCAACGAAGCCCCCCGAAAGGACACCCATGGAAGTATTTGAAAAACTGCTCACCGACAATCTCGATGAATTGCTCGCCCATTTGCCCGACTGGGTCACCGAGGCCCTCAACAAAGAAGAGCGGCTCTCAGAGTTGATTGAAGTCGTCCTGGATTTGGGACGCGAAGCCGAGGCCCGCTATCCGGGGGCGATTGCCTTTCTCGGTGAGCGCTTGGTCAGCCAAGAAGATCTCGAACACGTGACCAAAACGATTGGCAATTTTGGCGACGATAACCGCGCCGGGATTGAACGCACCCTGCACCGCATTTCCTGCATTCGCAACCGCAAGGGCAAGATTGTCGGTCTGACCTGCCGTGTCGGCCGTGCAATTCAGGGCACCATCGACATTGTGCGCGATCTGGTGGAGTCTGGCCGCAGTATTTTGTTCATGGGCCGTCCGGGTGTTGGCAAAACCACCAAATTGCGTGAAATGGCGCGGATTCTCTCCGATGATCTGCACAAACGCGTCGTGATTATCGACACCTCCAATGAAATTGCCGGCGATGGCGACATTCCCCATCCGGCGATTGGCCGCTCGCGCCGCATGCAGGTGCGCACCCCAGCTGAGCAACATGCAGTCATGATCGAAGCGGTCGAAAACCACATGCCCGAAGTGATCATTATCGACGAGATCAGCACCGAGGCCGAAGCCGACGCCGCCCGCACGATTGCCGAACGTGGTGTGCAGCTGATTGGCACAGCCCACGGCAATAGCATCGAAAACCTGATTCTCAATCCCTCTCTCAATGACCTTGTCGGTGGGATCGAGAGCGTGACCCTCGGCGACGAAGAGGCCAAGCGCCGGGGCACCCAAAAGAGTGTCTTGGAGCGCAAATCGCCCCCCACCTTCGACATTGCGATCGAAATTCAGGACCGCTACCAATTGGCGATCCACATCGACGTGGCCGACGTTGTCGACCAATACCTGCGCGGCAAAATGCCCGCTCCCGAAATCCGCATGATCGACGAACATGGCAAGGTCAAAAAGATCAAAGAGCAGAACGCCGACATGCAGCGCCACATGGTCAATGTAACCGGTGAGCGTGAGAGCGAATTGCATATTTACCCCTATGCCGTCAGCCGCAGCCAACTCGAAAGGGTGATCAAGACCATGCGTTTGCCTGTGCGCATCACCAAAAACCTCGACGAAGCCGATGTGCTGGTGCTGCTCTCCTCTTACAAAAAGCACCGCAAGATCATCGATGCGGCAGAGGCCCGGCAATTGCCTGTTCACATGGTGCGCGCCAACACGATCTACCAGATTCAAAAGGCCCTGCGCACAATTATGCAGCTCGACGCGCCCAGTGAAGAAGAAGAGGAAATGTTCCGCGAAATGGACGATCCAGATTTTGCCCTCAAAATGATGCATCCGGACTTTTAAGCGGTGTTTCTCAGCTTTGAAGGTGGAGAAGGCGCAGGCAAATCCACCCAAATTCAATCCCTGTTGGTCTGGCTTCAGGCCCAGGGCCATGCGGTCTTGGTCACACGCCAACCTGGCGGCACAGACTACGGCCAGCGCATTCGCCACTTGATTCTCGATCACCATCCGAGTGAATTGCTCTCGCCCCGTGCAGAGTTGTTCCTCTATTTGGCCGACCGGGCTCACCACGTGGATACTGTGATTCGGCCTGCTTTGGCAGCAGGTCAGATCGTGATCTGTGATCGCTATGCCGATTCCACCTTGGCCTATCAGGGCTTTGGTCGCGGGCTGGATTTAAGCGAACTCAAAACCCTCAATCATTTGGCCACAGGCGGATTGCAGCCAGATTTGACCTTTTGGCTTGATCTCGATCCGATCCTGGGCCATGCGCGCATTGGCGACCGTCCGGGCAAAGACCGGCTCGAAAGTGAGGCGCAGGCCTTTCACCAGAAGGTGCGCAGCGGCTATGCCACCCTGGCCGCAGAAGAGCCTCAGCGCTGGCAACGGATCGATGCCAGTCTTTCTGCACAGGCTGTCTTGGCCGAACTCAAAGCCCGCCTGGGGCCTTATTTAAACAGTCCGGTTGAGGCCCTGCCATGAACAGAGAAAAACTGTACCAGCAGGCTTGGTTTCAGCCGCTTTTGCCAGCCTTGCGTCTGTTCAAGCGCGAGTTGACCAGCACTTATTATTTGCCCCAGCTCTGGCAAGAAGAACAGGCCTCGCGCAATTGGTTGCAAAAACAAGGCGCTTTCTCCCGTTCGGTCGAATGGGCCCTGCGCCAGGTGCGCAAAAACAAAGGCTATTTCAGTGGTTGGGCGCTTTCGCGCAGCGCTTTGCGCAGTTTAACGGGCTGTTTGTTTCAGGGCCGGGCGGACTTGCCCCGTCTGGTTGAATTTGGCTCGGGTCAATCCACCCGCTTTTGGCAGTTTTTAAGCATTCAAATGCCGCTCTCGGTGATCAGCGTTGAACACCAAGACGACTGGTTCCAACGTTTAAAGGCCGAACTCAAAAACAACCCGGCCATTCACTATTTGCAGGCCCCTCTGCGCCAGATTTCCGAAGCCGAAAAAGCCGAACTCTGGCAAGATCCGCAGACGGCCCATTTAAAATTTACCCAAATGGGCCAGCTCCTGCCCCTTGAGCAATATCCCCAAACCCGTGTACCGCTCTGCTTTTATGATTTGGATTATGCTGCGACATTTGCCCCCGATTCTTTGGATGCCCTTTTGCTCGACGGCCCCAATGGCAATGGGCGCTCGCTGGCCTTTGCCCTGATGTACCCCTTTCTCAAAGCCAATGCCTGGATTCTCGTCGACGATTTTGATCATTACCCTTTTTTAGACGATCTTGGCAAGCTCTGCCCGTTTGAACTCAAACATGTCCAGATTCAAGCCGGCAAACGCTGGTGTCTGCTGCAATTGCAAAAACCG
>CAZRFI010000336.1:0-1077 GCA_964598905.1 uncultured Candidatus Sericytochromatia bacterium
CAGGCCGCCTGAATTTTGATGGGTTTGAGATAGCGCAGCGTGGATTTGCCTTGGTGAGTGACGACTTCCGCGTGTTCTTCGGGGATTTTCTTGGGGTTTTTCTGCCACTGAGTCAGCCATTTTTGCTCGTGGGCATCGGGTTTATTGGCGGGATTACGCTGTTTAAGGGCCACGCGCCGGATCTGTAAATGGTGTTTTTTTGCCACATTTTGGGCAATGCTGGGGGCCACTTGGCTGCAGACTTTCACCGCTTCGGGCGCTCCTTTGCTGCTCAGGGTGCTCTTAAGGGTGGTTTGCAGTTCTCCCAGCAGGGCTTTGCTGGCTGTGCGCACCTGTTCTAAAGCTTGAGGGGGCGGTGCAGCCGCCATGAGCAAGAGCATGAATGGCAGGAGCAGTTTCTTCTTCATGGCAAATACCTCTTTTTATACTGTGCCCAGTATAGTATGGTAATAGTAGGGATGCCAAATAAACTCAAGTCCATCTTTGAATTGGGTTGGGCAGACAAGCTAAAATAGCAGATATGTTACTCACAGCTTGTCTGATTGTCAAAAACGAAGCGAGATCGCTGCCACGTTGCCTGCAAAGCTTGCAGGGGGTGGCCGATGAGATCGTTTTGGTCGATACAGGCTCAAGCGATCACACCTTGGCCATTGCTGAGCG
Organism: uncultured Candidatus Sericytochromatia bacterium; assembly: GCA_964598905.1. Taxonomy (GTDB): domain Bacteria; phylum Cyanobacteriota; class Sericytochromatia; order UBA7694; family UBA7694. The sequence continues at coordinate 661 of CAZRFI010000336.1, forward strand.
CTTTGGGGCGCGGCTCTTTGAAAAGGTCTGGCCCGAGCATTTTGGCCAAGCCCGCAATTTTACGCTGGCTCAGGCCCAAGCTGATTGGATTCTCAATATCGACGCAGATGAGTGGTTAGAACCTGCGGCTGGTTTGGCCCTCAAAGCACATTTGCGGGTTGCGCCACCTGCGATTTATGCTTTGAAGTGGCAACAGCACCCTGCGTTGGCCTGGAGCCAGAAAGCAGTGCTTTTTCCCAATCGCAGGGGGGTTCGTTATTTGGGGCGGGTGCACGAATTGCCTTGGGATGCCTCAGGTCAATTGACTTTTTCGCTTTTGCCCGACATTACTTTGTCCCATGCCCCGCGTTTGTCTCCCACTGATCCGCATAAGCTTGCTGTGTACAGGGCTTTATTGCATCAGGACCTGATGCACCC
>CAZRFI010000336.1:1177-5052 GCA_964598905.1 uncultured Candidatus Sericytochromatia bacterium
GATCAGGAAATGGAACGCTGCATGCAAAAAAATGATTCCACCCTGGGCATGCAAGACTGTTATGTGGCTTATGCCCAGCGCTGGGATCAGCTTTTAAACAAATATTACCAATTGCTCGGTGGCGACAAAAACGCTGCTTTGCGCAACAGCCAAGTGGCCTGGCTCAAATACCGCGATGCAGAATTTCGCCGGATCGAAACCAAGTACCAAGACCTCACCCAAAAAATGGGCGGCGGTACGATCTATTCGTTGCTGGCAGGTTCAGAGAAATTGGAGGTTGTGCGCCAGCGGGTTTTGCTGCTGCTGGCAGATCATGAATTAAATACCTGTGGCATGGAAGGCTGTGACTAAGGTGTTTTAGGCTCCGTGCGCTGGGATTTGGTTTGATCATATTTGTGGCCTGTATAGCCGATGGCAAACAGCCAACACAGCACCACACCCATAGCCAAGCCGAGGGCAATCCAATCGCCATAGTGAGAGGGGCTTTTGAGCAGAGAGACAATTAAAAATCCCAGCACGATTTTTAAAATCGAAGCGGAGACGTCTCCCAAGCGCATAATCGGGCCTTCGATCAGGGGTTTGAGCTTGAAGCGGATATCTTCAGATGTGACGGTATAGAGCAATTCTTTGCTGGCATTGTTGAGCGAATAATTAAGGGCCCCGCCGACCACCAAGACGATTTGCAGCAGCATCAGATCGAGTGGAAACAAAAAGGCCACCCCCGCGAAGAGAAAAAAGATTGGCAGGATCAAACTGGAGAAGCGCAGCCCCAAGTAGCGAAAGAGGGGGCGGGAGATCACCAGCAGCAAAATGCCCCCCAAGATGCCGTGGTATTTATAGGTTTGTGAGAAAAAATCACGCATACCAGCTTCTTTTTCTGATGTGTAAGTTTTCAGCTTTTTTTCAAATTGGGGTATCAGCAGGGGATCCAGTTGGTGGGTCTGAAAAAAAGTCTTGACGGTGGCTGTGTGTTTATCTTGCGAGACTTGTTTTAATTGATTCAGCAAAGCCAGACCTTCTGCAGGCGGCACTTTGAGCCAATTAAAATTTTCTCGGTAGGTTTTTTCAGAATAGGTGGTATTGATAATCTTCTGGCTTTGAAAGTCCATCAGGGTATTAAACAGGGCCAAGCCAAAAACCATGATGGCAATACCGCGCACATAGCGGTTGCGCCAGATTTCTATCAGATCGTCGAGGCCTTTGGATGAGACTTTTTCAGTGGCCAAAGCGCTGTCTGAGCTGGCTTCAGCTGAGTTTGTGGTTGTTGAAATGACTGGGGTTGGTGATTTTTCTGCGGCCCGAATGGCCAATAAAAGCAGTCCCAAAGCAGCTCCCATTGCCAAAGCCGCCACAAGCAGAGCCTGATCTTTAAAACTGCTGCGGGCAATCAAGCTCGAGACCTCTGCGCCCAAGACATTGCCGATCGTGCCTCCAAGGGCAACAAAACCAAAGCTGCGTTCGCCCTGGGAGGGTGAAAATACCGTGTTGATGCAGCTCCAGATCAGGGCCACTGCCAGCAAAAAATAGACCGAGGCCCAAAAATAAAAGATCACCATTGCGGTTTTGCCACCCACGGGCAAATAGACCCAAAAGACCAGTTTACAGGCCATCAAAAGCAAATAGGTCAAAACAATTAAGCGGTATTTGGGAATCAAATCGCAAAAATAATTAAAGAGCTTGGTCACCGCCAGTGACAGAATCGGCGCAATCAGGTAGAAAAAAGGCAAAAGACTGTCGTCAAAACTACTTAAAAACTGGGAGTTTCGCAGGGGTTTGACCAAATAATACGAGAGCAGCAGAAAAAATACGCCGAGAAAGCTATAGACTGTCTTGGCGATTTCTCCCCGGCGTGCGCCGGTGATCCATTCAATCATCTGCATGGCTCTATTGTACTCCTGTCAGTTTGGCTGGGAATGTAGCAGGTGTAACATTGACACTTTTTTTTGCAAGCCTTTGTCTGTCAATGCTGAGAATCCGCTTCTCGGCTTATAATGGAAAAAAAGATGATGCCTGAAAAAGAAGGACTAGAGACACCTTATGCCAGCCAAAATTGCTGAAGATCTGAGCCCCGAAGCTTTAACCGAAGACCCTGTTGCGGAGGAAGAAACACCTGCAAAAGAGCTGATTGTGGTCTCGGAGGTCTTGCCCGAAACCCTCACCATTATGCCCTTTCACCCCCGACCAGTTTTTCCCAATGTGCTGATGCCCTTTACCTTTTCGGGCGAGCGTTACCTCGAATTGCTTAAAGACAGTTGGGAAAATGGCAACCGCATGTTTGGCCTGGTTTTGGTTAAAAAAGAAAACCCCGACGATCTTTTTGCCTCTGAGCTTTATGAAGTGGGCACCATTATCAAGATTTTTAAGGTCAATATGCCCAGTGACGGTGTGATCCAAATTTTGGGCCAGGGTCTGCAGCGCTTTTCGCGGGTCAAGACCGTGCAAAGCGAACCGCTTTTGCGTTGGGAGGTGGCATACCATCCCGATCCCCAGACCAAACCCAGCGACGAACAAAAGGCCTATACCCTGGCGATTATGTCTGCGGTCAAAGAATTATTGCGGCTGAGCCCGATTCTGCAAGAGTCGGTTAAAATGCTGCTCTCACAAATGACCTACGACAATGCCGTTACGCTGATGGACGTGGTCTCTTCAATTTTGGGTGCAGATCCTGACAAGCTCCAGGATTTACTCGAAACCTTTGATCTCAGCCGCCGCAGCGAAAAATTATTGCTTCTGCTCAAAGAAGAGCTGGAAGTGATGATGATCCAGGAGAAAATCCAGACCCAGATCACCGAAAAGGTCAATAAACAACAAAAAGACTTTTTTCTGCGTGAACAGCTCAAGATGATCAAAAAAGAGCTGGGCATGGAAAAAGACGATAAAACCACTGAAATAGATAAGTTTGAAGCCCGCCTGCCCAAGCTCAAACTGAGTGAAGAAGCCGATAAAGTCATTCAAGAGGAACTCAATAAACTGGGCATGATGGAGACCCATTCGGCTGAATACCAGGTTACGCGCAATTACCTCGACACATTGACCAGCCTGCCTTGGGGACATTACTCCAAAGACAACCTCAATATCCCCAAAGCCCGGCGGGTACTCAATGCCACCCATTATGGTCTGGATGATGTCAAACAGGCCATTTTGGAGCTGATCAGCACGATTCGCAAGCGCGGCAGTTTAACCGGCAGTATTCTCTGTCTGGTGGGGCCGCCCGGTGTCGGCAAAACCTCGATTGGCCGCTCAATCGCGGATGCCCTCAATCGGGAGTTTTTTAGGTTCTCCCTCGGCGGCATGCGTGACGAAGCGGAGATCAAAGGCCATCGCCGGACGTATATCGGCGCCATGCCCGGCAAATTGATTCAAGCAGTCAAACGCACGGGCACAGCCAATCCGGTGATCATGTTGGATGAAATTGACAAACTGGGCGCGAGTTTTCGTGGCGACCCCGCATCGGCGCTGCTCGAAGTGCTCGACCCCGAGCAAAACAAAGACTTTCTCGACCATTATCTCGATGTGCGTTTTGATCTCTCAAAAGTGCTGTTTATTACCACCGCCAATCAACTCGACACCATTCCCAGCCCTCTGCTGGATCGCATGGAAATCATCCGTCTCTCTGGGTATATTCTCGAAGAGAAACTGCAGATCGCCAAGAAATACCTGATTCCCCGCCAGCGTGAGCAACACGGTCTGAGTGAGGCTGAAATTCAGATCTCCGATGGCTCTTTGCGCATGATCATCGACAAATACGCCCGTGAAGCCGGGGTGCGCAATTTGGAGAATCAGCTGAAAAAAATCATGCGCGAAGTGACCTTGCGCATGGCTGAGAAAAAGGGCGAACATTTTAAAGTCAGCACCCGCGAGGTTGAAAAATACCT
>CAZRFI010000337.1:0-5003 GCA_964598905.1 uncultured Candidatus Sericytochromatia bacterium
CTTGAAACAACTCCAGGGCCTCAGCGTAGTGGCCTTGGTCAAAGGCCTTTTCTGCCGCTTGGCCGACAGGCAAGCCCTGAGCCTGAGCATGCTGTGAGACGTTGAGCATGGGGCTAACAAAGTTGAGCCCGAAACTGAAAACGAGACCCAGGCTTACTGAACCCCAAAATTGAAAAAACATTGAATTTATTCATCCATTTCTGTTAAATCAATGAACTTAGGTCCTTCTATACAACGGCAAAAAGTGACCCATTTGACTTGCGAATAACCGATTTTCTGGCAGGCCCTTTGGCAGCGTTTGAGCTTATCGGCATTACACTGGCTGAGACTTGTCACGAGTAACATCGCTCCAGCAATCCAGCAAACGATACCCACACGGACCAAGCCTGAAAGTAATGCTGGATGCTGGGTTGTAGCCACTTTCAAGCTCGCAATTAGCGCCTGGGGATCGGCGGTGAATCGCTGTGTATTGAGACCCTTTGCCAAGAGCCAGAAACCGAGCAACAGGAGGACTCCCCCTGTAATGACCATCCACATAGCAGTCTGTTTCCACTCAGTAGTTTTGCTGCGAGAGCCCGTCTCTCAATCATTTTAGCGTTTTTTCCCTTGCAAACGCGCTTTTAACCCCTGTTTTAAAAGCAAGAATTCTCTTCCCTGAGCGGATAATTGACTGTAGCATAACCCTTTTACCTGCTCCCTTCATTTGCTCCCTTCGCTTGAACCCGTTGTTGAATTCCAAGGAGTCTGCATGCAAATCCCCCCTTCCTCCCCTGGCCAGAAACCGCTTTCAGGTAATTTTCAGGCCCCCCCAGACTTGCGACCGGCCCGCGACAATACCTATGTCAAACCCCCGATCCACTTGCCGCTGGAAAAAGTCCAACTCGCAACTGCCCAAACCGCCGCCAATACCGCCGCCAATACCGAAGTGGCTTTTGTCGAGGGCCATGCCCCCCTGACCTTAAAACTCAACCCGACCCAATTCCAACAATTGGAAACCCTGCTCAAACGCTTTCCCGAACTTAAGGCAGACCTGGAACTGCTCTGTGCCAAGCCCGCTGGCAACCCCCAGATTTTGGCCCGCGACAAAAAAGGCCAGACGGTTTTGGACCATTTGCACCGGCTGGCGACTGAAAAAAGCAAGGTTGCCGGGGTCAAGCCCGAATCTGTTTTGCGCGAGTTGCTGCCCCGCTTGGCCGACCGCCAGACCATTTTCCAGGGCCCTCAATTTACCTGTGGTTCAGCCGCCTTGCAAAATTGGCTGGCCAAGGCCGAACCCGGTGAACTGACGCGGATCATGACGGATCTGACACTCAAAGGCAAATGCCGCTTGCAAGACAAAACAGAGTTAAAGCTGCCCCCAGATCTGGACAGCTACCTGGCCAAACGGGCTGAATTCAAATTTAACAATGGCAAAGACACCGACAAGCGAGCGGTCTGCGACGTGCTCTTTCAGTCGGCGGTGATGCAAGATGTCTCGCTGGTTGGTGGCAACCGTGCCTGGAAAGGCCAGCCCAACGGCGTGATTGATGCTGGGATCAAAGGCTTTGCCTGGTTGACCGACTGGGCAGGTTACGATGCCGAAGGGGATGATGTCGGCCTGATGTCACGCCTCAGCGGTGATGGTGGCGGGGATCCGTTGCTGCTGCAATCACTGATGTCGGGAATCACAGGCCAGCCCTTTCAAATGCAAACACTTTTGTCCAGCAATTCGGCCCTGGAAAAAACCTTGAATCAATTGGCGGCCAATAAACAGGAATGTGTGGCGCTTTACAAAAGCCCTTTGCACTATGTCTTGCTCAAAGACTATGATCCCAAAACCCGCATGGTAACCTGTCTGTCTACCGGCACCTACAATTCCAGCGAAGAAAAAATCCCCCTGGATCAATTTCTCGCCAATTGTGGGGCTTTGATTTTGCCCAAATAGTCCCTGCGGTATACTGTCTTTATGTCTGGTTTATTGTCTGGTTTATACAAATACCTGTTTTTAGGGGCCTTGCTGCTCCTGGCTTGCCACAGGGAAAGTGCCACGCTCGTGCCACCTGCACTGCCTCCGGCCACATCCGTCTCTGTGTTGCCTGCCCGTGTGGCCAAGTCAACCCCGAGGTCCTCAACAGCCCCTGCGCCCGAGAGCTTACTCTCAGCCCAAGATCATTCAGACTGGCAAGCGGAACTCGAGGAATTGACCCTTTTTCCGATCACCGACAGCCCCGGCAGCTCAAAGCAAATGCCCACAGAAACGCCAGCAGACACACCAGAAGAACTCAAACTGGCTGTCGCTCAGGTTCAGGCGGCTTCTCAGACTGTAAAGCTGGCCCAGGCCTCGGGCACTGTCAGCACCCAAGCTGCCGTGCCAGTGGCTGAATGTGGTTTGGCCTGCCGCACCGAAGCCGAATTGGCCAAAGAGCTGCCTTTAAACCAGCAGCAATGGCTGGGGGGCCACAACGCTTACAATTACAAGGGGATTTTTAAAAACCAATTCTGGACGATACCACAACAGCTCACCGCAGGTGTGCGGGTGCTTGAATTGGATTTACACACCCGCCTGCTCTCGGGCAAGGTGCGGGTCTGTCACGGGGCCAGCAGCCGCGATTGTTTGCTCAATCCCTTTGGGGTCAAAGACTATGCACCCCTGTTAAAAGAGATCAAAACGTGGTCCGATCAACACCCCGACCAATTGCTGATTCTCGAATTGGAGAACCATGTCAAAAACGAAAAAACGGTCTTGGAGCCGATTCAGAATCTGTTTGGCAGTTTGATCTACCGCGCCGATCAGCGGCCTGAAAACTGGGCAGAAGAAACCCCTGCTCAGATTTTGGCGCGGGGCAAGCGGGTGATTGTGGCAGATTTTGGCAAAAACCGCTTTGATGGCAAGCTGGTTTGGGATCAAAATGAATTGGCCTCGAACCACCTCTCCAAAGACTTTTCGGCTGATTGTAGGGTCAAAGGCCAGCCCATGGCGGGCAAATTGTGGGGTTTTTACGACGACAAAACCTTTGCCAAAGCCAAACCCCTGACGGCTGAGAGTATTCCCAGCTATTTGGCCTGCAATGCCAATTATCTCAAGATCGATCGCCTGAATCCAGCCCTGATCGTGGCTCGCCACTTTGCTTGGGAGAGCCTGCCAGCAGGCAAGAACTGTGCCACTCTCTCTGCCTCTTCTGGCCGTTGGCAAGCCGAAAGCTGTGAACGGCCCTTGCCACATGCCTGCCGTGTGAGCGAGCATTGGAAAATCTCAACTGAGTCGGGCCTTTGGTCTCAGGGAGCAGAGATCTGTCGGCGTGAATTTGGTGAGACAGCCAGCTTTGCCCCGCCCCGGAGCTATTACCAAAACCACCAACTGGGCCTGCAATTGGCTTCGGCATCCAGCCCCGTCTGGCTGGGCTACCGCGCACCTTAACGCCGGTTATCCACCCATTATTTTCTCAAAATTTTCTCCATGGCTTTGCCTTTGGCCAATTCATCAATGAGTTTGTCGAGATAGCGGGTCTGTTTGACCACTTTGTCTTCGATCTCCTCGACCCGGTAGAGAATATTCCCGAAAATTTGGCTTATCTCCCCGAAAATTTCAACATTGATTGGGATAATTAAATCTGTATATTATTCACTACGATGCCCTTTTACCCCTGACCAATGTCAGTTAAATCTTCTCCGGAGTTTTTTATTCAGGGCATCGGCTTCTTCATCACTCAGGACAGCTTGAACCTGGAATTGGGCAAAGCGGAACGCATCTGGCGTCCCAAGTCGCCCTCCTGGGTGCGGTGGGTTTCATCGACCAGGACGATGATATGTTCGAAGATTGTTGAGATCATAATGTTGCGGGTGTCTTTGGCGAGTAAATCCTGTAATTCGGTAATACTGTTGGTGCTGACCACATTGGCGATTTCGGCGCCATTAAAGTCTTGGGAAATCGGCGTATCGCGATCGACGAGTACCAGCGCAGTCGGGCTTTTGAGTTCACAGCAACGGCGCAGCTTTTGGGCGGCAAAGACCATCAGCCGTGATTTGGTTGAGTTCGGTAAAGCTCATTTGGCGGCATGTTCTCGGCTATTGTTTTTTGTGGTCTTTGACTCTTGGAGTAAAATTTCTGCTGAAATACCCAATCCCTGATTGAGTTTGCGGATCATAGCCAAGCTTAATGAACGTTTACCAGACAGGACTTCTGATATTTTGGAAAGAGAACCCAGATAGGGTATTAAATCTTTGCGACTCAGATTTTGTTGCTCCATCCGAAATAAAATAGCTTCAATCGGATCGGGTTTAACAGCAGGAACCAGACTGCGCTCATAGGCCTCAATCAGCAAAGAAAGTAATTCAAACTCTGCTTCTGCTTCAGAATTGGGCTTGAGTTCTTGATCCATTAAGAGCATCAGACGTTTCATTGCGAGATTGTATTCTTTTTCTGTTTTTATCAGGCCCATCAATTTTCTCATTTTCGACTCCTTTTAGCCAGCACCAAACTTTTGTTTGTCATATTCGGAATGGGTTCCGATCCATTCAATTACCACCGTCTCTTTGACATACTTTACTTTGATTACGAGGCGGTACGTGTTTCCTTTGATATTGAATATCACCCGATTTTCCCCTAAAAAACTGGCACTTGCGTACCTGTTTTTAATGTCCTGGGGCCCTTTCCACTCTGCTGCTTCAACTTCTGCTCGCCACGCATCCAAGGATCCACGCACGTCAGCGTGCTTGCGTTTGAATTTTTCGAGTGCAGGTAAACCGAATAGCTTCATGCTGCAGGAGGCCGCTCCTTCTCAAAGACTGAGTAATTTGAGTATATATTCCCAAAATGGGAATGGTCAAGTTCTGTTTTTCTTAGCAGCTTCTTAGTTTTGCTAGAGCTTGGCAGTGGGCACCTTTTAAGCATTAGCAACAAAAAACTATTGGAGTTTACGAAATGAAACGCGAAACAGTCACGAACGCATATATCCCACAAAAATGCATTGAACAGCTCTGGCCAACGCCTAGTTAATCTGATGTTAGATTCTATTCAGAAGCTA
>CAZRFI010000338.1:0-4998 GCA_964598905.1 uncultured Candidatus Sericytochromatia bacterium
AAGGCAATTGAAGACTATACCCATTGTATAAAAAACGCTCCCACATATACCTGGGCTTATAATAACCGGGGTTATACCTACCACACGCTCAAACAATACGAAAAAGCGATCAAAGATTACGATTTAGCCCTCAAACTCGATCCCAAAATGACATTGGCCTACATCAATCGGGGCATCAGTCACTACGAGCTTGGAGAACTGCTGCTCTCAATTGCAGACTACAGCGAAGTCATCAAAATCGACCCCAAGTCAGAGACAGCCTACAACAATCGCGGTTGGTCGCATTACAAGCTCAAACTCTACGTCAAATCAATTGCCGACTATACCCAGGCGATTAAGCTCAATCCCAAATACAAAAATGCCTATCTCAATCGGGGCCATTGTTATTTGGCCATGGGCGAAACAGCCAAAGCAAACGCAGATTTCAAAAAAGCTGAAAGTCTCTAAACGTCAGCTCTCAGATGCCTGCAACTCAATCAGCTCCTGCTCGGCGGCTTCCCACTCTTCCATGCTGCTGGCCATTTTGGCGTCGAATTGCTCTTTTTGCTGAAGCAAGCGCATTTGATCAGCTTCGCTGCCACTGATATAAGCCTCGGCCAAAAGCGGCTCACAGGCCTGAAGTTTTTCTTCGAGCTCTAAACAGAGCGATTCAAGTTCGGGTATACGCTTTTCGAGCTGTTTGATCCGGCGCTGTTGCTGCTTGCGCGCCTCATAATTTTGGGCATTGTCGTTTTTCTCAACGGCAGACTGGCTCTGCTGGCTGAGCACCGTGCGCTGTTTGAGATTGACCTCGCGGCTGAGGTGGTCGGTGCCCTCTTTTTCGAGGTATTCAGCGTAAGAACCTTTGAAGTCGACCAGGCCTTCGGGTTTGAGTTCGAGGATGCGCGTGGCCACTTCGGAGACAAAATAGCGGTTGTGACTGACCACCAACAGGGTGCCTTTGTAGGTTTTGAGTGACTCGGTCAGCGATTCAATCGACTCCATGTCGAGGTGATTCGTGGGTTCGTCGAGCACCAGAAAATTGGAGGGCAAAAGCATGAGCTTGGAAAAGACCAAACGTGTGGCTTCCCCTCCGCTCAGGGTTGAAAGCTTGTTTTTGACGCTGTCGCCCGTAAACAGAGCCATGCCCAACAATCCGCGAATCTGGGCCACAGTTGCGGTAGCATCGTAATCGTAGAGCCATTCAAAGACATTGCAGTTTTTTTCGAGCTGGGAGTGATAGTCCTGGGGAAAATAGCCGGGCAAGACCTCGTGGCCCCACTGAAAGCTGCCCGCATCGGAGGGTATTTCTTCCATCAGCATCTTGAGCAAGGTGGACTTGCCCACGCCATTGGGGCCAATCAGGGCGATGCGATCACCACGTTCGACTTCGAACGAAACATCTGAGAGCACCTGTTTTTCGCCATAGGCCTTGCTCAGGCCTTTGACCTGCAAAGGGATAATCCCCGAGGTGGTGTGGGGGGCAAAGCGAAAATGGGGAAAACGCCTCGACGAAGGCGGGATTTCAATCGCCTCCATCTTTTCAATCATCTTGACCCGCGACTGGGCAGCTGAAGCCTTGGTGGCTTTGGCGCGAAAGCGATCGACAAAGGCCTGAAGTTCCTCTTTGCGCTCGTTTTGGCTTTCGAGGGCCTTTTCTTTTTGCTCACGCTCCAAGACTTTGGCGGCCTCAAAGGCATCGTAATTGCCAGTATAGATGCGAATCGTGCCGTAGTCGATATCCACCGTGTGGGTACAGACCCCATTGAGAAAGCCCCGGTCATGCGAGACCACAATCAAGAGGCCAGGGTATAAATTGAGATAAGATTCCAGCCATTTAATCGAATAGATGTCCAAGTGGTTGGTGGGTTCATCCAGCAGCAGAATTTCGGGCTGACTAAACAGCAATTGCGCCAAGAGCACCCGCAGCTTGTAGCCACCGGAAAGGGTCTTGAGCGGCATGTTGTGATGGTTGTCGGGAATACCCAAACCCATCAGCAATTTCGCAGCTTCACTCTCAGCGGTATAACCCGACTCCCTTTGTATCACCGCCTCGGCCTCAGAGTAGTGACTGCTCTCCTCTAGACTGAGTTCAGATTTCTGCGAGAGCCTTGTCTGGGTTTGCAGAGCCTGCCAGAGCGCTTTTTTGCCCTGGATTACCACCTCCATAATCGGCTGTTCTTCGAAGGCAAAATGGTCTTGGTTGAGCACGCCCACTTTGACATCTTTGGGCCAGTGGATTTGCCCACTGTAATGGTGTTCTTGCCCGGTTAAAATCCGCAAAAAAGTGGATTTCCCTGCACCGTTGGCACCCACCAAACCATAGCGTTTTTTGTCATAAAAGAGCAAACTGACATCTTTAAACAGGGGCCTGTCGCCAAATTCGACCGTGAGTTGGTTGATCTCAAGCATGGGTTTCTTCTTCCAGAGGGGGGCGGTAGCCAAAATAATGACGGGATTTGATCAGCTCTACCACTGGTTCGGGCACCATTTCTTCCCAGCCGGGCTGATTGTTTTCAAGCTGACGCAGCAGATCGCGGGAATAATCGTCGAGACAGTCGGAGTTGTAATTATCCAGGTCGACAATATGGCCCTTTTCGACCAAATAGCCAAAGAGTTTGTCGAGACCGGGGGCAATTTTGAGTGATTTGAGCGTGAGTAAATCCCCCGTTTCGGGGTCTTGCGTAGGGTAGACATAGAGCTTAAGATCGTTTTTAAACAGACGGCCCAAAGACTCCAATATCCCCCCTTCGAGTTGGGTATAGTATTTTTCGTCAAAGAGGGTCTGCAAACTGCGCACACCCAAAGCCAAAGCCGTCTTGTTCTTGCTAAAACGCGCCAAATAAGCTGCCAGCCGGTAATACTCATAATAATTGGAGATCAAGACCTGAAATCCACAGGCATTGAGGGCATCTGCCCGTGCCAAAAACTCCCGCGGTTCGAGACCGCCTGAAGCGTGTAAATGGTGCATGGTCACTTCCATCACGCGCACCACTTCTTCGGCTTTAATCTCTGGTTGGGCCACAAATTTTTCATATGCGGCGCGCATCAGGTCGAGATGCACCTTGCGCACAGGGTGAAAACTGCCGCGTTCAACCAGAATGGGCTTTTTGTAAAAGACTTCCGAGGGCTGTAAGACCTGTCCATCGGCAGCAAACATCGCGGCATTGGCCAGGCCCTCTTGCACCAGACGCAGGCTCATCAGGCGATTGTCGACATTGCGAAATTCGATACCCGAAAATTCAATCATGTCGATCACGATGCGGCCCGGTGAGAGATTGTCTTTGAGTGAGCGAATCAGGTCATCGGGGCGGTGGTGCAAGAAAAAGGCCCCATAGAGCAGATTGACACCGACAATGCCCAAGGCCTCTTGTTGCAGGGCATTTTCTTTGTCGCGCATGCGCACATGTAAAATGATTTGGCTGTCGGCATCGCGGGGATGGGCCTGGTAGCGCACACCCATCCAGCCATGGCAATCACTGTTGCCTTTGTAAGACTGGGCAGAGACCGTGTCGGCAAAGGTAAAAAAGGCAGTGGTATTGCCACGTTCATCGCGCAATCGTTCCAAATTTAAGCGGTGTTCGTATTCCAACATGCTTTCGAGCCGTTCGCGGCAGACATAGCGTTTACAGCGGCCATAGATCGCATCACTGACCTGCATATCATAAGCAGAGATGCTTTTGGCAATGGTGCCTGCAGCCCCACCGACAGTAAAAAACCAGCGCACAACCTCTTGGCCCGCGCCGATTTCGGCAAAGGTCCCATAGCGAATCGGCTCCAGATTGATCTGAAGGGCTTTTTGATGGGTATTGAGCGTTTCGTGGCTGGGTAACATGGCTACAGTATACCTGTACGCCCCCGAAAACCGGTACAAGAAAGAAGAAAGCCCCGCAGCTTAGATAGAATGAACGATCTCAGTGCGGGGCAATTCAGAAGGGGTTGAGGCAATCAGCGACGGTAACCGCCACCACCACCGCCACCACCGCCACCACGGCGGTTTCCACCACCACCGCCACCAAAGCCGCCGCGCTCTTCACGGGGACGGGCTTCGTTCACGGTCAGGGGACGACGCATATAATCGGCACCGTTGAGGGCGCTGATGGCATTCCGGGCATCATCATCGGAAGTCATTTCTACAAAGGCAAAGCCTTTAGAACGGCTTGTTTCCCGATCGGTGATGATGCGGCAGCTCTTCACTTCGCCGTATTCGGCAAAGAGTTGATAGAGGCTTTCCTCATCGGCCTGGAATGACAGATTACCAACATAAATATTCATCTATTTACAATACCTTCACCAAAAAGTTCAATGACCTTGAGGACCTGGATAAAATACCTTCTGAATCCAGCTCAAAGCCTTATGGGCATAGTAGCTTAAACTCTTAAAAATGTCCAGATCCCCTTTTGAAGGGCTCAAAAATGGGGGATTAAAAACAAATCATAAACTTAAATTAAGTTTAATATAAGCGCAAAAAACAGTTAAATCAGTTCAGCTTTCGCTATTTTATTCAGATAAGTAAATTAATTATAATCCCAGGTGGTGTAGAGAAATGAATCTGAATGTAGTCACAGTCAACGGCAAAGCTCTCGGTGGAACCTTACATGAACTCAAACCCGGCGTAGCGCTGGAACAGGCCTTCCAGGCGGGTAAAAAAGACGGTCTCGATCAGGTCTATTTTCAGGCCGAGGGTAAAAATTATGTGCTTCAAGGCGATGGCTTAGATATCAAAGCCCTGCAAAAAAAAGGCGATATGCCTTTTGTGCAATTGCATACCGACAAAGGCTCGGTTTTGGCCGACGTAAAAGCAGTCGACAACGAAAAAAATACCTTTATGGAAGGTGGCTGGAACTGGGGCACCAAAGGTGCGCTGGCTTTGACAGCTGCCGCAGTCGGTTTGGTGGTTGTTGGTGGCGCCATTGGTCACGGTGATGATGCTCTGGGCATGGTCATGTCTGGCATGGCGATAGCCCCTTTGCTGGCTGGCGGAGCCGCAGTGACCTTTGTGGGGGGTGGCGCGATCAG
>CAZRFI010000339.1:0-4941 GCA_964598905.1 uncultured Candidatus Sericytochromatia bacterium
GAATTTTTTCCCTGAGCAATTCAATCTCTTTGGAGGCCCCTTTCAGGCTGAGATTAATCTCCATCTCCCGTGTTTGGGCAATCTCCCCACGGATCCGGGCTTCGTCCTGCAGGCGCTTTAAAAGCATGTCCTGATCGACCAATGCGAGGCCTGTTTTTTGCTCTTCAATGATTTCATCCCAGGCCTGTGAATCAAAGTTTCCGGTTTTCACACCCTGTTCAGTCCAGATACGGCTTCTGTCGGCAAACCGCTTATTAACTGTATCAATGCGACGTTGGCGCTCTGCCGCCCGATCATCGGCTTGACCAGCGGTCATTTTGGCGGCTTCCTCAGCCTGGTTTGTTCGGGCATCTGCTGCAGACTCCCACGCTGCAATATTTGCATCCAATGCCTGCTGCAGGCGGTCTTTTTCCATCTGGAGAAGAGTGGCCTGGGTTTTCTGCTCAATGGCCAAACGCTTTTCAGGCATTGCGGCCTCAAATTCACGCCGTGCCTTCAACTCCTCAGGGGTATGATTGTTTTCAAAGAGACCCCAGGCAGATTTTTTGTGCCTGATCTCCTCCCATTGCCTATCCAAATCGTCGATCTCGGCCTGGCCACGGGCAGCAACCTGCTCCCGCTCCATTTCGTAGGTGTCCACCCCACGGCTTTTGGCCTGGGCGATGCGAGAGTCTTGAATGTCCAAATCGATTTGGAGCAATTGGGCTTTTAGAGCTTCTGCATTGGCCCTGATTTTCCGGGGATCATGTGCCATGATATTTTCCATGGTCTGGTTATTCAACCAGCCGACGAATTGCTCTTTAACATCATTCAATTGCATGGCAATACCAATAACACCGCTCGGATCCGTTGATGAGGCGAACCCCGTTAGAGCGTCGAGCCCTTTCATACCCCCTTTACCATTCACCCCCAAAATATCTTTGAAATCAGCGGAATTGCCTTTGCTATCTTTGAACAGAGCAATGCTCTTTTGGAAAATGTCTGTCATTGTTGCCGCAGTGCGGCCCATCCCTTGCTGCATTCCCAACATTCGAGCAAACCCTTCTACTTGGGCATCAATGCCTTGAAGGATGCTCTGGTTTATTTGCTGGCGGATCTGGCGCTCCCGCTCCAGTAGCTGAAGTAAGTTGTCCTGAGTTTGAATCTTGATATCTCCTTCGGCACGCTCGCTTTGGTGTAATTGCTGCTGGAGTTTGAAGATCTTCTCTGACAATTCAGCACTTTGGCCTTTGACCTGGGCTTCTGCCTTGGCTGATTCCAGTTGAGCCCAAATTTCACCTGAGATTTTTTCTTGAATATGGAGTTTTTGCATCAACGCCTGCCCCTGGGCGCGGGCTACAGCCTCGGGATCTTTTTGGCCAATGAGTGTTTTGCGTAAATTGGAATCCACATCGACTTGCTGGGTTGAAAGATCTTCGAGCCGCCGGCGGCTGAAAAACTGAGCACGGATCTTCTCTCTTTCCGTCTCACCTTTCTGAGTAAGCTCAGTTAAAGCCAGTTCAACCAAGGCGTAATCATCAGTTTTTTGCTGTTTTTTCAGCTCCATATCCTGCAATTGGCGAGTCAGGCGGGTTCTCTCGGAATCTTCCCGCTGTTTGCTGAGAGCAAGGTCTTTGTCCAGGCCCTCTTGCAGCAAGGCAATCTCTGCCTGTTCTCCTGCGATAAGCAGATCTTCGGTAGAACGGTCCAAACGCAGGCGCTCAGACAAAATAGCGTCTGTATGCGCTTTTTCAGCAACCAGGCGCAAAGCATCGTACTTTTCCTTGATCTTCAGCCGCTGCGCCTCTGTGGTACCCTCTTGGGCCAATCGCCCCATCTCTTCGGCCTGCAGGGCAGCCATGGTCTTTTGGTGGCCAGCTTGGATATCGTCGAATGTGTCGGATGTCAGTTTGGCTTTGGCTTCGGCCACATCTGCATCGATGCTCAAACTCTCCTGAGCCCAGCGCAGTGCGTCTTCGCGCTGTTTTTTCTCAAGATCCGCTCTGGCCTGAATGCTGTCCACACCGGACTGATCAATTTTCTGTTGAAGGTCAAAGACAGCTTTATCCGCTTTAAGCCAGGCGTCGCTGCCCTGCGTCTGCTGATCGCGAAGGTTCTTCATTTCACCCAATTGGCGCTTGTAAACTTCGGTCTGCTTAATCAGGGCCTGCTGCTGGGCGAGCATTTTCTGAATGTCACCACCACCCGCAGCACCGGTATTCATTTCAAAAACACGGGCATGCGCGGCCTGATGGGCATTCATTCGCATTTTGTTTTCGCCATGCCCGTAATAGGCATTGCCAGATTTAGGATCATAAGCCTCTATATGGCCTGCCCTTGGAGAATAGCCAGAGGCACGATCATAAACTATGATTGAGGCTGCCTTCAGGCTTGCCATGACCTGCTTGTAATTTTGAGCATTGATTTTGACCTCGTGAAAGCGCTTGGTATCTTGGGCCAGTCGATTCGCAGCGTCAGCAGCAAAACCGGCATCATCCCCCGGCCTGCCTGTCATTTTGTCAAATTCTCCACCATCAAGAAACGCCTGCTTATAAGCTAAATAGACTTGGTGAAAGCAGTCGGACGCCTCAGATTTAAGATTCTTTGCGCTGGCAATGAACTTTTGCTCCAATTGCTCGCTCACCGCGCCAACTTTGTTTCCTGCCGCCGAAATTGAGGCAACCTGCTTATCCAACTCCGTTTTGAGCGCCGCCGTCTCGCGCTGGTGCCTTTCGGCCAGGGCATCCACCCGCTTCTGGGCAGCCTGGTCTGCTTCACGCTGGGCGTCTTTGTCCGGGGCGTTTTTAGTCCCATCGGGTTTGACTGGCTTGTTTTTAGTAGCTGTGACCTCAGCCTCTTTTAATTTTTTCTCGGTTTCTTTGAGGTTTAAAATCCTTCGTTCCCAAGCTGCCTTGTTGGCCTGCTGACTTTGCTCTTCAGACTTTAATTGGTCAATTTGCGCGGCCAGTTCCGGGTAATAATTCCCCGTTCTGCGCTCATATTCAAACTTTTCCTCAAGCGCCTTGATCTGTTCGGGAATAGCATTCAATTTTGAAAGCTGATTCTGATACTCTTGTCTGACAGCACCCAGATCTCTACTTGCTTGCTTAATTTCGTCAGCAGTAGCTGACGAAAAGTCTTTAAAGCCTTTTGTTTTATTGTTGAAGGAATTGAACCGTGAAGAGGCAGAAACGCCCTTTTCGTCTGCATGTCTTGACTCGTTGAGCCTATCTTGTTCCTCATTTGTTTTGGAGTCTATATCACCTGCAAATGAGTTAATTGCAAAGTTTGCGGCTACACCTATTCCCAAACCGCTTGCGACCAGTCCAGCTGCTGCTAAGCCGCCCCCAATTCCGGCTAAAGCCCCAGACAGCGCGGGGGCTTTGGAAATGATTTGAGACATAATCCCAATGACTTTGCTGCCAGCCAGTACGGTTCCTCCAAAAACAAAGGTCAGCCCAGCAACTGCTGTGGCCAAAAGCCCGATTTGGATAGCAGCCTCACGCGCAGGCTTAGGAATGCCAGAAATCACATCAAGCAGGCCCTGAAGGAATTTAATGCAGTCCTCAACAGCGGGAGCCAGATCCTCACCCAGAGTAATGGCAACATTGCTGGCTTTGGTTTTGAGTATTGCCAATTCAGCATTCAGCCCTTGATTCATGATGTCCGCGACCCGTTGGGTCTCCCCAGAGACATCATTCAATTTTTGGCGCATTTCAGGCAATTTATCGTTGACCTTATCAAGGAGAACCAGAGAGGCTGTGCTTGCCGTCAGGCCAAAGATATCACCAAGGATTTGACCTTTTGCGATATCTTTGTAATCCTTAAGGGCCACAGATAATTCTGAAAAAATCTGCTTCAAAGGCTTCATTTTGCCAGCCTGATCTTCCATTGTGACGCCCAAATCAGCCAGGCGGTCTTTTGCCTCTTTCGACGGATTGATCAGGCTATCGATCATGGAGCGGGTGGCGGTGCCCGCGGGCTCGCCTTTTATCATGTTGTCGGACAAAACGCCTAAAATGGCGGTCATATCTTCAAGGCTTTGGTTCGCACTGGCCGCAACTGGCGCAACGTATTTCATGCTGTTTTGAAGAGTGCTAAAACTTAATGCTGAAACATTTGCTGCTTTACTCAAAACATCCGAAACATGCTGAGTGTCTTTGGTCTGTAGGTTAAATCCACGAATAACGCCGCCAATCAGCTCACCAGTTGAATCAATACTTTCACCTGAAGCTCTTGCAGCCAGCGCGATTGATGAAATGGACTCTTCAACTTCTTGGCTTGTGAAACCAAGGCGAGCCAGCTCAGTTCCTGCGCGCACAACTTCGGCGGTAGCAAAACCCGTTGACTCGGCTAATTTCATGGCTTTATCTGAAAGCGCATCCACCTCTGCACCCGTTGCGCCAGAAATTGCTGTAAATGTATTGGCTTCAGCTTCAAGATCCCCGAAGGCCTTCGCGCTATAGCCCCCCGAGGCAGCCAGGGCAGCCATTGTTGCCCCGGCCACCATGGTCACCCCAGAAAGAGCAGATTCCATCGCTTTGAGGCTGCCCGTCCAGTCCTGAGCCATTTTCTTGCCCGCTTTGCCAGTGTCGGCAGCGGCCTTGGCCTCTTTGTCCAGTTCTTGCTTGACTGTGACACTGGTGGAACGGGTACTGGTGGCGATCTGCTCATTGGCCCGCTTGACCTCTTCAGCCATTTTGCGGGAGGCCTCGGCTTCTTTGAGTGCCGCAGCGGCAGCCGCATCCCAATCGGGCTTGGGGGCATTGGCCAAGGCATTCTGTTGGGTCTGTAGCCGCTCCATGCCTGTGGCGGCCTGTCTGCTTGCTTGGCCAACCTGCATCAGCTGCCCGATATAATTGGCGAAATTGGCCTTGTTCATATTCGGGTCGAGATCGGTGAAGACCTTGCGGCTGGTTGCACTCAGCAAGTGCATTTCTTTCTGGAGGCCTGCCAGGCTTG
>CAZRFI010000340.1:0-3059 GCA_964598905.1 uncultured Candidatus Sericytochromatia bacterium
GGGCCTCTCAAGCCAACGGCGCTGCTGAACACAATAATAACCAGGCCTTTTTGGCCCGGACCTTGTTGACGATGGGGCGGCTGTATATGTTGGGGGGGGATACGTCTCTGCAGATCTATGCCGATCTGGCGCTCAATACCGCCAAAATGGCGATGGCCAGTGAAGAAATCATTGGGGCCCTGCAGCTCAAAGGGGAGGCCTATCAACGACTGGGCAAAGCGGATCAGGCCCTGGCCTTTTTTCTGGAAGCCCTCAAACTGGCTGAAGAGATCAAAAGCCCGGCTCTGTCTGAATTGTTGCTTTTGAGCGCCCAATGCCATGCCGCCCTGAACCAAAACAAAGCAGCACAAGCGCTTTTGGCCAAAGCGGAGCAGGCGTTGGCATTGCAACAGGATGCTTTTCTCAAAGCCAAAAGCCAATTGACCCTGGCTCAGATTTTTTTACAGCTCGGAGATCAGACCTCGGCACTGGCTCAGTTTAGCGCGGCACGCGCAGGCTTTCAGGCTTTGCCCACAGCCTATTACGAAGCCCAAGCTCTGTTTGGCCAAGCCCAAATTTGGCACAGACAACGGCGCTTGGCTGATGCAATTGCGGGCTATCAAACAGTGTTTAACTTGGCTCAGACCGTTCCCCAGAATAAGTTTTTGGGTGAGTATTCTGCGGGGCTGGGCCAGGCCTTGCTGGCCCATGACCAGACAGCCCAGGCCATTCCTGTGCTGGAGGCGGCTTTGGCGGGTCTCAAAAATACCAACAAAGCCGATCCAGACGTGCAGCGCGAAGCCAGTGAAAAAATCATTCCCACTTACCAGGCCCTTATAGAGGCCCATTTGAGACTGCGAGAAACCGAGCCGGATGACTTTTTCAAACGTAAGCACCTTCAAAGTGCATTTAATTATTTAGAAGCCAGCAAAGCGGCGATCTTTTTAGAAGATCTCAAAGGCTGGAGCAATACCATGACGGTTGATAACAGCCTGGAAAACAGCCTCTCAAACGGGGATGTGCGCAATTATTTACCGCCTCAGACCGCTGCGCTGAGTTTTGTGCAAACAGCAGATCAACAGTTGATTCAATTTGGTTTTCAACGTGCGGGTTTTCGCACCGACCTCAGTGATTTAAATGCCTTGCTCGCAAAGCAGCCGATCTACCAAAAATATGCCACTTCTTTGCGTTTAAACACAGGCAATCTGCCTGATTTTTCCCGACTCTGTCAGGTCTATCGCCAATTGCTCAGCAATCCCCAATCAGATTTAAACACAGTCCATGAGCTGGGACATTTGCTCTACCTGCTTTTGATTCAGCCCCAAGCGGAGTTTATCAAAGACGCCAAACGCCTCTTGGTGATTCCCGATGGGGTCTTGGGCTTGGTGCCCTTTGAAACCCTGCGAGATGCCCAGGGGCGCTATTTGGTTGAACAAATGGATATTCAGTATGTTCAGTCTTTTGATGTGCTCTATCATCTGCTTCAACGCGAATACAGCCCCGATCGCAAGCTCCTTTTGGCCATGGGTGGCGCAGAGTATCAGCCCGTGAGTTATGCCAGCGAGCCGATTGAAAGCCCCGCTGAATGGCTCAATCTCAAGCGCCAATTCTGGAGCGCACCTGAGGCCCCCATGCGCGAAATCTATGGGGCTCTTTACGCCCCAGCTTGGCAGCCCTTGCCAGGCAGCTTGACTGAGATCGCAGCGATTCAGGCTTTGGTGCCAGGCACAGAATTGCGGCAGGGAACAGAGGTCTCAGAAGCAGAGATCAAAGCGCGCTCAGAAGCCGATAACTTAAGTGAATACAAAATTTTGCATTGGGCGGTCCATGGTCTGACCGTACCCGAAATCCCCGAACTCTCAGCACTGGTGCTTTCGCAGACGAGCGAACCCCAAAGCGAAGACAATTATCTGCGCCGACCCGAAATTGCCAAACTCAAGCTCAAAGCAGATTTTGTCAATCTTTCAGCCTGCGAAACAGGACTGGGCAAAATTTTCAGAGGGGAAGGCGTAGTGGGTTTGACCCAGGCCTTTTTGCAAGCGGGTGCCAACCGCGTGTCGGTCTCACTTTGGCAGATCAGCGACACGGGCACAGCCCAATTTATGCCGGCTTTTTATGCCAAACTCGGTTCGGGTTATTCTCAGGCCCTAAACGCCACCAAACGGGAATTTCTGGCTGGGAAATACGGAAAAAACCACCAACACCCCTATTTCTGGAGCCCATTTGTGCTGTATGGCCTATTTTAGCTTGGGCCCGTTTTAACTCTCTGTTTTAACTCTCTGGCCCAATTAAATCGGGATAATCGGGACTGCTTCTGACATCTTCGCCCACCAATTTGCCAATCCAGGGATTGAGGTTGAGCAGACCATAACTGCCGCCGCGCAGGGGCAACTCTGCTGGCATCAGGGCTGTGGCCCCTATCCGGATCGTCGGATCGCTGTCGAGCTGAAAGATCACCCGTGAGATCGGGTTGAGTTCATCCAGGCGGTATTGCAGGGTGCCCCCATAATAGAGCGCGCCAATCCCCATTTCGAGCGAACGCAGATTTTCGGGGGTTTTGCCATTGCGATCTTTGGGACTGGGGCTGTTATAAGCGGAACTGGTGCCATCCACGGTTTCGCGCAGGGAATAAAAAAAACGCTGTTCACTTAAGCGCTCAAACTGGCCATCGAGGCCAAAGATCTGGTTATAATCATGGCCAATAAAGGTCTTGTCGCGCACCAGCAATTGGTTTTTGCGCAACAGGCTCTGCAGATCACTGGCCGCCAATTCCAGAAATTTTTCGGGTTCTGGAGAATAAGAGCCCAGGGTGCGCCGAGCGGCACTGGAGGTGCTGTCAATCGCCATTTGACGGGCCGCAGAGCGCGCAGCAGTATTGAGGTTTTGCTGAGAGCTGACCGCATGGCCAAAATAGCCCACCGCCAGCATCAAGACCAAGAGCAGGGGAAAGACAATCGCCAATTCAACCAGGGCCTGGCCCTTTTCGCGCATTCTTTTGAAGGTTTGCATCAGTGGCCCACCTCGCTGGGATTGTCTTCGATCGCCATCAGGCGTGGGGAATACCAATTCATGGCCAAAAA
>CAZRFI010000340.1:3159-4938 GCA_964598905.1 uncultured Candidatus Sericytochromatia bacterium
ATTTTGTCCAGCTCGTTTTCGAGGTTCTCACGCAGGGCATCGTCGCTGAGATTGTCGTAGCCCTGTAAATTGACGGCATAGCCAATCCGGGCTGCTTCAGCCGTTGCTTTGCGCCCGTTGCGTTCGAGCCATTTGTACCAGGCCTGCAAGGCCAAGCGCTCGCGGTGCAATTTGACCGCGTGTTTGTAGGCCAAATTGGTGTGGGCCCGGTAGCGATCGCCAAGTTCTTTGAACTGGCCCTGCAGAGGGTTGGGAACCGGATTCTCGGGATCGACGATCGGCGGAGCCACGACAACACTGCTGCCCTTGAGAAAGGCACGCAGGGCCACGGCCTGGGCGGCGCGGATCTCAGCCTGGGCAATCATGGCCTCTTGAGACATCGCCGCCCGCATCAGGGTATCGACATGGTGTTTCGAGACCTTGACCGAGACGGCGGCCAAAGCAGCGGCATCGGCTGCATTTTGGGCCTGAATCCGGGCATTGACCATGCGCCCGATATCAAAAATCACCAGTGAGGCGGCACTTAAGATCAAGATTAAAAAGGCCACATAGGGAATGGCTTGGCCGCGCTGGGCTTGGCGTTTATTCATGGCGACAGCTCGCCGGGCAGGGTTTGCATGCTGGCGCGGGTTTGGGTGTCGAGGGTGCTGGAGACCTTGCCCATGGTGGTTTCGACCGTCACACTCAAGGTTTCGGTAACGGTGCCCATCACCTCTTGCAGAGCAGCCCCAATCCCCGAAAATTGCAGCAAATACCCCGCCAAGCTGGCGCCATTTTCGATCGCCTTAAAATAGGTGCCAACCAGGCGCATATTTTCAAATTGGCCGTTTTCTTTTTCGCTGTTTTCGAGATAGTCCATGCGCGACCAGCCACGGGCGTTGTAAAAATTGATCAAATTGGTATTGGGGGGAGCCAATCCCAGTGCATCGTTGTTGCTATTGCCTGGCGCATCCGCCATCTGTTTGGCATCAAAAATGGCGTCGGGCAACACATCGAGCAGATCGAGCCAGGGCAAGGGGCCGATACTGCCATAGCGGTAATCAACAATCGTGCGGGTGCGCGGGCGGGCTTCGCCGTTATAGGTCCAGTATTCACGCGGCATTGTGGCGCGGGCGGTGAGCTGCACCAGATCTGAACTGCCGCCACCACTGAGAATATCGATGGCATTGGCAAGCAAATCCAGGCGTTCGGTCTGTTTTTGCATGACCACCGTGACCTGACCGCTGGCAGGCAAGGTATTGGGGCTGGTGATTTGATCGACCCAGTTTTGGCCACTGCTGCGTTTGTAGCGCTCTTTGACAAAACTGGCTGAATCATAGCCCTCGCTGCGCACGGCGGCCACCCGTGCCGACATAAACGCCAGACCATTCATGCGCAATTTGTGCAAATAAGAGAGAGTCAAATAAATCCCACCGAGGGTCAGAACAATCAAAATCGGCAGCACAATTGCAAACTCGACCATGGCTTGGCCGCGTTGGTGCCGTTTGTTTCTGTTTAAACGTTTCATCGCTAATAGACCGGGGGCAGGCCAAAAAGCGTGACAATCGCACCCCAAGAAATCGCCACACCATAAGGCATGGGCTCGGTTTCGCTCTGGGCCAGCTCAACTTCGGGCTTCATACCGGGAGCAGCAGCGGCGTAGAGTGCCCGGCCCACCCGTTTGAGCGTCGGCCAGAGTGTGCCGTGTAAAGCGGCCCAGATCAGACCAAAGGCCCCACCAATCAGGGCTGAATAATAGAGGGCGGTGATCATCAGTTTCCAGCCAATCAAGGCCCCCAT
>CAZRFI010000341.1:0-4913 GCA_964598905.1 uncultured Candidatus Sericytochromatia bacterium
TCCTTTGCAAGGGTTTTGTATTATATCAGTCAGAATAGAGACAGTCTGCCCTGATAGGCAGTATTCTGGGCTGTGAGAGGCATTCTCGTTGCCCAACTCTGGCTGTGGTTGGATCAGGTATGTTATGATTTGGTACGTTGATCACACCTTGCCCGTATCAATGCCCGTATCAATCCCGCTGCAAAAACGGGCCACACAGACCCTTAATCATCTCAGGACAAAGAAGCAGGAGAACCCAACGCGTCATGGCCGTCCCCGCCATTGGGATCATTTACAATCTCTACAAAACCTACCGCTGCGACACCCAGCATATTGCCCAGGAAGTGGCTCAGTGGTTGTCTGCCCGTGGTGAAAATGTCTATGTCTTTGCCTCTCATTATGATTCAAACGAGGCCTTTGAAAAAGATACCAGCGACGTTCGCCTGAAAATGGCCTTGGTGCTCGGTGGTGATGGCACTGTACTCTATGCTGCCCGGCTTTTGGCCCCACATGGCGTGCCGCTTTTGTGCGTCAATGCAGGCTCACTCGGCTTTATTTCCGAAACAGCCCTGGAAGATCTCTACCCCGCCTTGGAAAGACTCTTGGCAGGGGAGTATGTGATTCAAGAGCGCTCAATGATGCAAATTGAGGTGCTCGACGAAAATTACCAACCGCGACTGGTCTTTCATGCCCTCAATGATGCGGCGATCATGCGCCACCCCCTTTCGTATATCATCGAATTGGCCACCTATGTCGATGGCGAATTTGTCACAACTTACCGCGCCGATGGGCTGATTATTGCCTCTGCCACAGGCTCGACGGCCTATTCTCTCAGTTCCGGCGGGCCAATCATGTTGCCCGATGTCTCGGCCTATATCATTAATCCGATTTGTCCCCACGCCCTGTTTAACCGCTCGGTTGTGATTCCCGAGTGGAAAGAGACCACCGTCAAGGTGCTGCTGCGCGAGCCGACCCAAGAGGTCTTGATCACCATCGACGGGCAGGCCCATTTGGCTTTGCACCACCGCGATATTGTCAAAATCAGCCGCTCGTTTTACAAAACCCGCTTGGTCAAGTTTCAGAAAAACGACTTTTTTCACATTATGCGCCAGAAGCTTTTCTTGGGGCGCTAACCCCAGAATTTTTCTTAAACAACACGAAGCGCCCCAGCATTGCTTTTGGGGCGCTTCGTGTTTTGTTAAGCTCTAAACCTTTTTCTGAATCGGACAGGTGCTCATGCCAAAGAGTTGGTAGAGTGGGCACCAGCCCGCCACAGCCGTTCCCAGTGGCACCAGGGCCAGTAGACCTATCCAGGAGCCCGTCATCATGCCATAGCCTGCCAGAGCGGCAGCCAAGACAAAGCGAATTCCCCGATCGATTGTTCCTTCATTGACTTTCATGGTGTGTTACCTCTTAAGACGTGTTCTATTTATAGAATACCCCCTACAGTATTTTTGTTCAGTAACCTAAGTTACCCAAGCCAAATAATTTTTCCCCGGCCCAACTCGACCCGCTTTTCCTGCTCTAATTTTTTCAGCAGACGCGAAACCACTTCACGGGCCGTGCCCAATTCGTCTGCCAATTGCTGGTGAGTGGCTTGAATCAAAGACCCGCCCGCCAGCTTGGCTCGGGTTTGGAGCAAATCCAAGAGGCGCTCATCCACCCGGCTGAAGGCCAATTCATTGACCACCTGTACCAATTCTTCGAAGCGAATGGTGTACAGCTCCAGCACAAATTGGTTCCAACTGGCGTGGTTTTGGGCCCACAATTTTAAACAATGACTGGGAAACACCCAAACCTCTGTTCCTGCCTGAACAATGGCCCGAATTTGGCTGCGTTGGGCTTTTGTACCTGCCAAGATCGAGAGCACACACGATTCTCCCGGCTGGATATAATAGAGCAAAATTTCTTTGCCAGAGGGGTCGTCGCGCAAAACCCGGATACTGCCTTTGAGCACCAGGGGAATCAGACTGACCTCGCTGCCATGGCTCAAAATTTCTTGTTCATGTGCAAAGCTCAGTGAGCGACCTTCACTGGTTAATGCAGATATAAGTTCTGGACTGAAGGCTGTGAATTGGGCTTTGAGTAGGTCTGGGTTCATGTTTATCTCCTAAACAAGGGCTGGGTCTGGATCTTCACGCTAACACAGATCTCAAGTCCTTTCCAATCTCAAGTCTATTCCAAATGCACCCATTTTCACTGGGCTCAGACAAGCTGTGATAGCATGTATGCAGCGATCTTTCAAGGAGCAGGCCATGACCCACCCAGAACCCTCAGAACCCATTTCATTTCAGGCACACAAACAGGAAAAATGGCTGGAGCGCTTTCAACAGGCCTCCCCCAAAGGCCGGTATGAATTATTAATTACCACGCTCAACGAGCCAGTATTGGCTTTGGAGCCCGATGTGCTCAGCTATGCCGTTGCCAGCGTGAGTCAGATCTTGGGACACAACAACCTTTTGGCTGAGCAAAAAGCGTTAACAGCCTTGCTTGAAGCCAAAGCCCCAGCCTCATATGCCCAGATTCGTGGCATTCAGGCTTTGATCGACTTGCAAGAGGCCCTTTTTCTCAAACAACCCGAAAAATTTGAAGCTCTGTTCGCTGTTTGGCTCGATCCCCAATTGGAAGTGCCACCCCCTTATACCTTGATTCTCAAAAGCCTGGCTTATTATGGTTATCCCAAAGCTGCTGCCGAACTGGCAGATAAATTGGCGAAAAAACTGGGCAAAAAAGCGCTCGAAGAAGATGATTTACTCGACTTTTCTTTGGAGCAGCACCGCATTCATTACCTTTTCGAACAAATTACCCATGCCCTGCAAGAAGGGGTGGACCCACCCTGGAAATCCTTTGAAAGCGGTCTGCGTGATTTGGGTATCAAAACCAAACAGGAACAGGCTTTTTTCCGTGAACAATGGGAATCTTCGGATAAAGTTCAGTTCAACCGCCTGAGAACGGCTCTTGCCGATGGGGATCCCGAATTGGGGCTCTTTCACTGCCGTTTAATTTTCAGTCGCTGGATGTACAAACAGTATCGGCTCAACCTGTTTACGGGGGGAGACATGGTTCAACATGCCCTCGAAATGTGGTTGACGGATGCGCCAGATCCTTTGCCCGCTTTTGAAAAACTCGTTCAAATTGACGAAGCCCGCCTGCTTGCCTATTTTGAACGCTTGGAATTTGACCCCAATTGGGATATGCTGGACGCTTTTGCTCTGCTCTGGGGCCTGCCCCATGTCTATGATTGGTTGGTGGAATGTGGTCTGTGTAAACCCGCCTTGCGCGGCCAGGTCATGAATTGGATTGAAAAGCTGCGTCCGATCTTAATTGAACAGCGCAACAATGCGCTCTGGGGCTATGATTTTGTGCATCGCTGGCCCTGTCCGCTCGGTCGTGAAGCGGCAGAATTTCAGGTTGAGGCCCAGGCCTTTGCCCAAACCCTCAACCAGTCCAGCCCTTTGAGTGACAACCCCGAAGACAGCCGCCATTTTGATGAAGAATTCCCAGACATTCCCGATGAATTGGTGGATTCAGTGGGAGCGATGCTCGAAGACCAGGGGATTGAAGTGCTCGATGGTTTGCTCAAAGAAATCGAGGAGCAGATGGGCCACGAAGCCGTCGGAGCGCTGCTGGCCGCTTTGGAGGCCCAGGGTTATCTGGAGTTGGAATACGAAGGCGACGAATAGGCCGACGCTTTGACACAGATCTGGGATGTCATCGTTATTGGCGCCGGGGCTGCAGGCTTGATGTGCGCCCTGACTGCGGGTAAACGTGGCAAAAAAGTCTTGGTTTTGGAGCACCAACCTAAGCCCGGGCGCAAAATTTTGATCTCGGGCGGGGGGCGCTGCAATTTCACAAATCTCTACGCGGGTCCTGAAAACTACCTCTCGCAAAACCCCCATTTTTGCAAATCTGCCCTGGCCCGGTTTACCCCCGGCGATTTTATAGAAATGGTCGAGGCCCATGGCATTCCCTATCACGAAAAAAAACTGGGGCAGCTCTTTTGCGATCGTTCGGCCCAAGATATTTTGGACCTGCTGCTCAACGAATGTACGGAGGCGGGTGTCAAGCTCTATACAGGCATCCGTGTGCAACGTATTCGCAAAGGTGCCTCAGAATTTGAACTCGATACCCCCGATCAGGTGTTTCAGGCCCATTCCTTGGTGCTGGCCACAGGGGGGCTCTCGATTCCCAAAATGGGGGCCACTAACTTGGGCTATCGCATCGCCAAACAATTTGGCCATCAACTGGTAGAGACCCAACCCGGACTGGTGCCGCTGACTTTTTCAAACGCCCAATTGGCTTTGGCTGAATTGCGCGGGTTGGCCCTCGATACAGAGGTGAGTTTGTCCGCTGCGCGCTTTCGCGAAAATACACTCTTTGCCCATTTTGGTCTGAGTGGTCCCGCCATTTTGCAAATCTCTTCTTTTTGGCAGCCGGGCAGTGCTCTCAAGATCAATTTTTTGCCTGAATTGAATTTGGCCCAGACCCTTTTGTCCTGGCAAAAAGAAAAGCGCCAAACCCTGATTACCACCCTTTTGGATGAATTTTTGCCCAAACGCTTTGTGCGGGCCTGGCAAGAGCTGTATTTTCCCTCAAAACCTCCTTTTCAGCTGAATGCTTCTGAAGCTGAAAGTCTCTGCACATCTTTACAGGCCTGGAACTTTGAACCCGCAGGCACGGCGGGATACGCCAAAGCCGAAGTCACCACAGGGGGGTTGGACACCCGCGAAGTCTCCTCCAAAACGATGGAATCCCGTCATGTGCCGGGTTTGTACCTGATCGGCGAACTCTTGGATGTCACAGGTTGGCTGGGAGGGTATAATTTTCAATGGGCCTGGGCCTCGGGCACCGCTGCGGGCGAGGCTGTTTAAGCGCCGATTACTTAGTATCTGCTGCGATTCTCGCGGAAAGGGGCCTGGTGAGAGCTGAGGGCA
>CAZRFI010000342.1:0-3556 GCA_964598905.1 uncultured Candidatus Sericytochromatia bacterium
CCAGGTTAATTATCCTTTAACTCCCGCAAGCTTTGCCCCCCAACCTCGGATGTAATAAATAACAGGGATAAAGCGCGTAGAGAGGTTTTTGGCATGTCTTTCAAAACAACCACGATTTTAAAGGGTCTTCTGGCCAGCGTCTTGGCGCTCGGTTCGTTGGCTGCCTGCTCTGCCGCTCCCATGCCTTTCCAACAAGCGCTCTTGCCCAACCGCTCCCCGATTGCACTCGGCGCCTTCGACGCCCTCTACCACGGCGATTTGGCCGTCAAATTCAACAATGCCTACCAGGCCCTCTATGCCGATAACGAAGTGGCGGGCCACCAAGACCCCCAAAACCCCGATAAAATCTTCGTCAAACTGATTGCCGAAGCCAAAAATACCATTGATGTCGCGATCTTTGACATCGAAGAGCCCTCTGCTGGCGAGGCCCTGATGGCCGCCCGCAAACGGGGTGTAAAAGTGCGGATCATGACCGACAGCGACAATATGTACGCCTCTGGTCGCAGTGGTCCCCTCAAACCCCTGCACGCCGCCATGAAAAAAGCCGGAATTGGCATCAAAGGCGATAACCGCACGGCCTTTATGCACAATAAATTCATGATTATCGACGGCGAACACGTGGTCACGGGTTCGCTCAATCTCACCCCTTATTCGATGTACCGCGACAACAATAACTCCCTCAAAATCAGCTCCAAACAATTGGCCGCCAATTACCAAGCCGAATTTGACCGCCTCTATGTCAAAGAAGTACGCGGGCCGAATCCGCACGAAATTCCCTTTCCTGTGGTACAGGTCGATGGCGCTGTGATTCAGACCTTTTTCTCGCCCAAAGGCGGCACCAAACCCGCGATTATGGAGGCCCTGGGCAAAGCGCGCAAACGCATCCGCTTTATGGCCTTTTCGATCACCGATGAAGACATTCAAAAAATGCTGATCGACAAACACCGCGCAGGTGTGAAAGTGGAAGGCATTTTTGACGGCTGTATGATCAGCCAGTATTCGGTCTACCAACAGCTCTTAACCAAAAACATCCCCGTCATGATCGATGGCAACCAGGCCCTTTTGCACAGCAAGGTGATTATTATCGACGACCAATTGGTGATCACGGGCTCGTATAATTTCTCCAAAAATGCCGAAAACAACAACAACGAAAACACCCTGCTGATTCGCTCACCCAAAGTGGCCCAGTTTTACCAAGCCGAATTTGAGCGTTTAAAAAAGGCCTCACTCACCAACCGCGTGCCCCCTTACGATAACCGCACCTGCAGCAGCACTGAGAGCGGCAACGACACCCAATTGCCCGCTGGCGAATAAGCCCTACTGGGCCATCTGCGCCATTTGACGCAGCACCTGGGTCAATTCAACCACTGCCGCTTGATTGGCAAATAGACGGCTGCGCCGCCCGTTGAGGGTGGCCCTGATGTGTGCGCGATAGTCTCCATCCTGGGCCAGACGTTGGGCCTGATTGAGGTAGTCTTGCTCAGAGTCGGCCAGCAGTTCAGGCATTTCCAAGACCTGGTAAATTGCTGTCGGAATGCGGCCTTTGAGCCTTTCACCGGGCCGGGTCAACAACGGCAGACCCAGCCCCAGCATTTCAAAGGCCAGTTTGCCCGCGCCATAGGGCCAGGGATCGAGGGCAAAATCCCCCACTTGCAAAAGGGCCAAAAAGTCAGGGGCGGGCAGGCGTTCTAAAAAGATCAGTTGCTCAGGGGCGATGCTCTCTGCCAGGCGGGTTTCTATTTGCCGGTTCCAGACCGGGTTGCGGCTTTGGACCAAGACCAGTTTTAAGTCGGGGCTCTGCCTGCAGATCTCTGCCAAAATGGCGTCAAAATCCGGATGCAATTTGAGCAAATTGTGGGGGCAGAGCGCCAAAACTGCGTCTTCAGGCAGGCCGAGCTGGTTTCGGCTCAGACCCGAGGTCGTTAAATGGCGCGGCTCATACCAGATCGGCAAGTATTGCATTTGGTAGAGCTTTTCGCTGTAGCGGCTTTCAGGCTGAGGCCCTTCGAGGTCGTGGGTCGAGAGAAAGGCGTCGATCTGGGGGTGGCCGGTGCTGCCCCCACTGCCCCAAGAGGTCCACTGGATTCTGCCCAGGCGGAAATACGGCAAAAAATAATTGAGCGGGTCGGTGCCCACCTCCCAAAAATAGACCAAGTCAAAGTGCTGAGCCTGTACCGCTGCCACGCTCTGGGCCCAATCGGCGCTGAGAACCTGCCGGGGCAAACGGGGCAAAAGCTGGGCGCAAATTGCCTCCGAGGCAGGCCAGATCAGCAGCGTGACTTCAATTTCAGCGGGGTCCAATTGGGCCAAGAGCTGCCCACTGACAAAGGCAAAGACCCCTTCGTGTTTGGGACTGACCAAGACCCCCATTGTGAGCGGGCGCGCAGGCTCAGCGGGGGTTAAGTCGGGTGCTGTGGGGGCTGCGGGGCCTGCCTCATATTCAAACAATTGCCCAAAGCGCCGTTTGAGCGGCAGGGGATCTTCACAGAGGTAATTGAGATCAAAGAGGGTATCGAGATTGGTCTGGGCCAATTGGCCTTGCAGCGGGGCCAATGCAATCGGGGTTTGGGGCTGATTCAGACTGCTTTCAAGGCCCGCTAAGCTATTCTGAAGCGCTGCTTGGGATGCGGGCAGGGGAGCATAACACAGACAGGACTGCAGCTCCCAGAGTGTGTTGGGGGCCTGCGTTAGGGCTTGCATCTGGGCCCGATGGTAATGTCTTTGCGCCTCGGGCAATTGTCCCAGTGATTGGTACATCCGCCCCAAATGAAAGTGCAGCGCGGCAAAGTCGGGTTTTTGGGCCAGCACGGCCTCATACTGGCCCAGGGCTTCTTCTAATTGGTGGCTTTCGAGCAGCGCATGGGCCAAGAGGGTGCGGGCCTCGCTGTGCTGAGGATCGAGATCGAGGGCCAAGCGACAGGCCTCGCTGCCCCCGCTGGCGTCGCCGAGCGAAAAACGCAATTGCGCCAGCACAAACCAGGCCTGGGCCGAGGGGCTGATTTCAAGCGAGTGGCGGCAGGTTTGCAGGGCTTGGGCGTGTTCGCCCAGCGCGTGTAAGAGTGAGGCCAGAATGCAGCTTTGCTCAGCGTGGGTGGGTGGGTAGCTGCAGAGTCTCTGCGCCAATTGATGGGCCAAACTTCGGGCCGGGCTGGCCTGCCAGGCGGCGATCAGGGCCAAGACAAAGCTCAGCACCAGGCGCTGGTAATCTCTGGGCAAGCCCGCAAATTCACTTGCATTGGGTAAAGGCAAGCTGGGGGCCGCGTATTGCCAGGCCTGTTGAAAAAAACCTTCAGCCCTTCGGCCATCGCCCTGTTCCCAGGCCAAGAGCGCCAAGCCCCACCAAAGTTGGGGGCTCTGCTGGGCCTCCGGTTCAGTCTGTAGCAAGCACTGGTATATCTCCAGGGCCTGGGTCAGACGTCCCTGGGCGTGGTGGGTTTGGGCGAGTGCCAATTGTGAGGACAGAGACATGGGTTGAGGGGGCGATCATCCTTGTTGGAAACTGCTCTCATTCAAGCATTTTGCGGCTGTGGCTGTAAAGGCGGCGGGTTTAAAAATA
>CAZRFI010000342.1:3656-4911 GCA_964598905.1 uncultured Candidatus Sericytochromatia bacterium
TGCTTTTGATTCCTCTGGTTTTAAGCAGTTGCCAAACCTTGCCCAATGCTTCTTTGCGTTCTCATCCGTTGGATTTTGGCATTTTGGGCAAACGTCCTGAACGGGCCAAACCCGATCTCTATCCTGTTTTGGATTGTGTTCAACCCAATCGATTGGGAACATACACCGCCTATTTCAGTTTTGAAAATTCAACATCCAAAGAAATGCGTTTGCCTGTGGGTGAAAAAAATCAGTTTACCCCTGCTTTAAGTGCTGAGCAGAAGCGACCTCATCATCGTGAACGGGAACCCCATGACGACTTTAGAGACGATGATTTCAAAACACACTCAACAAAACAAAACCACTCCCAAGATAAGCGAGATGCAGATCGCCACAATCCCAGAGAAGAGCGCGAGCATCGGGACAAAGAACCGCATGATAGAGATAGCAAGGATCATGGAAAACCGTCCAAACGCTCAGAACATGATCGGGGACAGCCTGTTATTTTCCCTGTTGGACGCAGTGCTATTTATCCCAACAGTCCTGTGGCCGTGGTTTTTAATACCGACCATCTCACCTGGAAACTGGGTAATCAATTTGCCACAGCACAGGCCAATAATCTGACTCAACGCTGCCAAAGAAAAGCCATTGCTGTCCCCGCCAATGCGACTGTTCGCAAAACCTTTCTACCCAACCACCACCTTGACCTTTAACGCCGCACAAATGGCTCAAACACGGCCCCATGATGGATACAGGTTCTATCATTGTTGGCGGCTTAAATATTGCGGGAACATCTCGCACTCCCTCACAAAAAATAATAGATGGAATTTTAGAACCGGGTTTTCATTATGGCAAACAGGGTAATGTTTTTACGGATGGGCATGGGATTGATGTGAGCGGTCCCGTAGAAAAAATTTGGACGACAGCTGATGGAGGGGGGTACGCTGATTACGGCGGCTCTTCTGGTGCAGCTCCTGTCGTCACCGGTGTAGCGGCACTCATGATTTCTCAAGATTCCACACTCACCCCGCTCTGGGTGCGGCATATTCTCAGACAAACAGCTCAAGATTCCAAACTCATTGCAGGGGAAGATATGCCCGGTCTGGTGAATGCCTATGAAGCTGTCAAACAAGTTTCTCCGCCTTTGCCTTCACCATCTCCCAGTGGTGGGTTTAGCAAACTGTCAATTTCTGAATCGGCACCCGCCAATCATCCCAGCAGTGTAGGCGTCTGGATCACCCGCGATGGGCAGCGCAAAGCCGTCAATCCCAGCCAA
>CAZRFI010000343.1:0-4894 GCA_964598905.1 uncultured Candidatus Sericytochromatia bacterium
ATAAATAAACTATTTTTAGACAAAGGAAGAATAAATGATGAAAATGAATCCCCTTAAACAAGGCCTCTTTTCGCTGATCGCAGCATCTGTTTTATTACAAACCCCCGCTTTGACCCAAGCCGCTCAGGCTCAACGGAATGAACATTTTGATACCGCCCAGGCCATGTATCTGGCCAATGAAGAGATCAAGGTGTTTTCCTGTGGCTTGCCGTATAAATCCCTGGGGTCAGCCATCGACACCGATTCCTATTGGTATTCGCTGTATAATTTGGGCAATTTATCGATGATGTCGGGCATGGGGGTGCATTTGGTGAATGGCCCTGTGGGCGTGATGATGTCGAACCAAAATAAATCCATGTTTCCCACCCCCAAAGATTTTATGATGTCAAAAGTCAAGCAATTTATGATGCGCTCTGGCCTGAAAGAGATGCCCAAGAATATGTATCCCACCTATTTGCCCTTTGCGGGCGGAACCCCTCAGTTTACTCACAGTATCAACCCCTTTGATGCTGAAACCCTGCGTTGGAATCCCCAGAGTTTTGATACCCAAATCCAGATGGCTGCCCTGGGGCAAACCGTCATGAAACAGGTCTTGTGGTCAGAGGACTTTTTCAGCGCCCACCGAGGCAATCAACTGGGCAGGACAGAGATGGATGGTTTCAGAGGCGGTGTTTTGACCGCTGCCAGTTTAAATGCCCTGATGGCCCTTAAGGATCAATTGGCCTTTGATGGCCATCAATTTGCCCCCGTGGATCCCATGAACTACGATCCCATGAAGGGCCTGCGCTATTTTCCCCATGCTGTAGAACCCCAATTGCAGAGCAGCATGCCCGGAATGCCTGCGATGTTGAGAGGGTTTAAAGTCAAAGATGCCAGCTCTCTGCTCTTTGATCAGGCCTCTCTGCTCTGGGCCGCCAGTGAATTTTATTTCTATTCTGATCCGATGGTCAAAGACAGCTTTGATGCGATCTTTGGCGAAGAATCTCAGGGTGCCCTTTTCCCTGCCATGCCACACATGCTGGCCAAAGGGGTTTCTGCCGTCTTGTTAAAAAATCTGATGGCCATGCACCAAGACAGCAGCATGGTTTTGGTTGACCAAGCCCGCCCTGGCCACAAAGAACCGAGGGTTTCTGCCGCCAGTTCGGGCATGGTGATCACCGCTCTTGAAAATACCGCCAAAGCCTTTCATGACGATGCCATGCTCAAACAAATGGCCACCCAGTTTTTAACCGCCCAGGCAGATTTTCTCGTGAATAAATTGCAAGCCCCGGATGGCCGCTTTTATACCGCATATAACCTGAATCAGAAAAAGCCTGAATCAGGTGCTTTTACGCTGGAATCACAGGGTTTTGCGATCAAAGCCCTGGCTTTGGCCCACCAGGCCACGGGCAAAGAGAGCTACCAATTGGCCGCTCACCGTGGCTATGAGGCCCTCAAAAAATATTTCTGGGAAGAAGAAGCCCAGATCTTTAAGTCTCAGGATTCCGACCAGGAAGAAACCACCCTTGATGCGCAAAGCATTGCGGCCACCCTGGGTGCCCTGCGGGAATTGGCCCTGCAAAGTGATGGCAATGCCCGCAAAGATCTGGTGGCATATATGAG
The DNA here is from genome assembly GCA_964598905.1 of uncultured Candidatus Sericytochromatia bacterium. GTDB lineage: Bacteria > Cyanobacteriota > Sericytochromatia > UBA7694 > UBA7694. The sequence continues at coordinate 1,603 of CAZRFI010000343.1, forward strand.
CAAGTTCTTTGAACACAGTGTGAAACGTGAAGATGGTCAGGGTCTGCAATTGGCAGAAATGGGTGAAACCGGCGAAATGATGCCCGAAGATGAAATGGAGATGGTCAAAATGACCCTTCAGATGAGCCAGTTGATGCGCATGCCCGAAGAAAAACGCATGGAAATGATGATGGGGATGCGGGACAGTGATGAAGACGGTACCCCCAACCCCATGTTTGCGGGCGGTATGTTCGGGACCGCTCCAGTTACGGCTCAAAGTATTACCGTTGCGCTGAATTAGACAAAGAGAGGAAATGAACCCATGAAAATGCTCTGGAAAAAAACCTTGCCGGTGAGTTTGGGACTGGCTGTTTTGATGGGGGGCCTGATTTGGCTCAATGGCTCAGACCCCCAGGCTGAAGCTGCATCAGGCAATATCAAAGCGGGCAAAAAGGTCTATATGCAACGCTGTGCTACCTGTCATGGCAATACAGGCAAAGCCGATGGGCCTGTGGGCAAAGCCCTCACTCCCAAGCCCCGTGATTTCAGTGTGGGTAAGTTTTTATACGCCAAAAACGACGCTGAGTTGATTGCCTTTATTAAAAAAGGCAAATCTCCCATGCCCGCTTGGGAAGGGACGCTGAATCAAACCCAACTGCAAGATGTGGTGGCGTTTATTCGCACCTTGAAAAAATAGAAGTTGCATTCCCCTCTTCTAGGTTTAGCGCTGTCAATCCCCTTTGGCAGCGTTTTTTTTTGCCATAATGCTCTATGAGGTATTTTAGATGTTGGACGCCTATTTACAAACCTATTTACAGAGGCCTTTCAGTGCTTTGGGTCGGAACCTGAGTGTTTGGCAGATTCGAGCAAACACAGTCACACTGATTGGCTTTGGCGTAGGGTTGGTAGCTATTCCCTGTCTGGCCACCCAGCACTATGGCTGGGCTTTGGCCCTGATCGGCTTCAATCGCTTCTGTGATGGCCTTGATGGAGCCATGGCTCGAATTCAGGGACCCACCGACTTTGGCGGCTATTTGGATATTGTCTGTGATTTTATTTTTTATGCGGGCGTGGTCTGGGGTATGTCTCTGGCCCGGCCCCAAGACGCAAGCTGGGCGGCTCTGCTGCTCTTTAGTTTTATGGGCACCGCCAGTGCGTTTTTGGCTTATGCCATTCTGGCTGCCAAACGGGGTTTGTTCAAACCCCAGGCGCTGCCAAAGGCCTTTTATTATCTTGGCGGTCTGACCGAAGGAACAGAAACGATTGCCTTGCTGGTCTTTTTTTGCCTGTTCCCCCATTGGTTTATGCCCGCAGCACTGGTATTCTCTGTGCTGTGCTGGATCACGACTCTGACACGGATACTGGGGGCGCGGCGATTATTGGCTGGAGAGCGTGGACCTATTGAAGATGAACCGCCACTCACGGGAGCAAGCGTGAGCACAGAAAAACAAGGAACAATCTGATGAATACGTCTTGCCCACAGAAAGACAAAATTGAGCCTGCTGCTGTTTGTCCGAATTGTACTCATCAGGGGCGGGCCATTGCCATAGAAACCCTCAAATCACAACTCAAACCCATATCCATGCACAAGCTCGCAGTCGAAGCCACATATTATTTTTGTGCGCACCCCACCTGCCCCATTGTGTATTTTAATCATGCACAGGTCTTTGAACCGGAGGAAATCCGCGAAAAAGTTTTTCAAAAAAATCACGATGCCGATTGCCTGGTCTGTTATTGTTTTGGTTATACACGGGCCGAAGTCCAAAACGATGCCCAAACCAACACACCACAAATTTTAAGCCAAATCAAAGCGGGAACAAAAAACAAACAATGTGCCTGTGAATTGCGAAACCCCCAGGGACGCTGTTGTCTGGGCAATATTGCCGAACTTCAAAAGCAAGAAAATTCAAAAAACACATCAACCTTGTCAGGAAGCTGACAATTCATAAAGCTTAAACAAAATATAATAGTTTCATCCCATTATTCAGGAGTTTTTATGTTGTTAAAATCCCCCCACATCGTCCTGGGCCTGACATTGACAGCCCTTTCACTCAGTGCCTGTCAGGCTCCACTGAACCCGTCCTTGAGAAGCAATCCATCTCTACAAGCCCAATCAACTGTTTCAGCCAATAAGCTGAACAATCGCGTTCTGATTGGCTATAAAGGTCAGTTACAGCCAACCAAAATACAATCTTTGGCTCAACAAGGCCTCAAACTGGTGCGGGATCTGCCCAAGTTACAGATCGCCGTATTTGAGGGCAATCCCAACCAAACCCGCTTTTTAGGTGCCGATCCCCAAATTGAATTTGTGGGCCCGGATCAATCCCCGCGCAGAATAGTGGCCCAGCCCCAGGAAGTCGCAGCTCCGCTTACACGCTCAGGCGATCCCCTCAAGGAACAACAATGGAGCCTGAAGGCCGTTGAAGCAGAAAAAGCCTGGGGCCTGACACGGGGCTCCAGCAATATCATCGCGGCAGTGGTGGATACAGGGGTGGACCTCAGTCATCCTGATCTTCAGGCCAATTTGCTGGAGGGCTATAATGCCGAAAACCCTGGTACACCGCCCCAAGACGGGCATTATCACGGCACCCATGTCGCAGGCATCATTGCTGCTGTGGCTGACAATGGCATTGGGGTGACAGGCATTGCCCCAGGCATCAAAATCTTACCTATCCGCACGATCAGCAACGGCGGTGTGGCAGAAGTAGCCGATGGCATTGTTTGGGCGGCTGATCATGGTGCCCGTGTAATTAACTTGAGTTTGGGCTGGGATTATCCAACAACGTCAGTCGAAGAGACTATTCAACGGGCCGTGAAATACGCCCTGGATAAAAATGTGGTGATCTGCGCAGCACTTTCCAATGACAGCAATTCCAATCCCAACAGTACCCCCGATAATTTGGCGGGCAAACCCGGTTTTGAAGGCGTGATTGGTGTGGGCAACGTAGATCTCAACAACCGCCGCCAAGGGGCCTATGGCAACTGGAAATCCGTTTCTTCACCTGGCACTCAGATCCTGTCGACCTTGCCCAATGGCAAATATGGCAATTTGACAGGGACCTCCATGGCCACCCCCATGGTTACAGGTATTGTGGGGTTGATTCTATCTCAAAATCCAGGGCTCAAAAACAGCGACGTCAAACAGCGTTTGATGAATACGGCAGTAGATCTGGGAACCCCAGGCTTCGATGAGCAATTTGGAGCAGGCCGTGTCAATGCCTTTGCTGTTCTAAACACGACACGTTTGCGATAAACGTATTTGGTTCAAACATTCTCCGAATCTGGCGGGAGGGATTTTCCCTCCCTTTTTTAT
>CAZRFI010000344.1:0-1383 GCA_964598905.1 uncultured Candidatus Sericytochromatia bacterium
GACTTTTGGCTGAAAAAGCCAAAGGCAACGACACCCAGGGCTACCGCAAGGACTTTTTAACACTTGTGAGCCAAGCTGAGAAGATCAGCGCAAACAAGCCCCACTAAGCTGAGCGACAGCCCTGTTTAACTGGGCAAACGCAAAAAGTACCCATACCCCTGCAAGTCGCTCTTGCCGCTCAGACAGCGGCCCCAGAGCGAAAATGCAGGGGTTTCTACACGCAGATCCTCACAGGCAGGGCCTGTTTGCAAAGACGGTCTCAAATGCAGATAGGCACGCAGCGGCAGCACAAACTCCAGTCGCAGCCGCCCAGCAGGCAAGTTAGTAACCCGGATCAATCCCTGCAAATCTCCCCAAAGCAAGGCGTGGCGGATCTGAACCTTGGAACCAGGCAAAAGCAAAAACTGCTCAGATGAAAGCCCCAAAACCTGTTTTGGCCACAGATTCACATCTTCGTGATTCAATTCAAGCGCGATCAGAAAACCCTTTTGTTTGTCGAAACTTTGAGGATCAGCCGCTTTGATCTGTTTTTCGGGGAAGCGCTGGGCCAAAACCAAGGCCAATTGCGCCCCCTGTTTGGGCAGATAACCACTCCAGCTCGTGAGCAGGGCAGAAAAGGGTTTTTCAGCGAGCCGCTTTTGCCAATCTGGATAGATCTGTTCGAGCAGCAAGGCCTGCAACAGTCCGGCATGGCGCAGACGCTCAATTTCAGTCAGGCCCTGCTGAGAACGGTCAAAGACCTGGCTGAAGAGGGCGACCGGATTACGAAAAAGGCCCAAATGTTTTAATTCTTCGGGCAGGTCACTTTCGCTTAAGGTCTCTTCCAAACGCAGACAGAGCCAGCTTTCCAGCCCCAAAATCCGTTCCAAATCCGCCTCGATTTGGCCCGCCTCGCTTAACTCCATGCGGTCTTTTAAGCCCTGCCGCTGGCTGCGGCTCGCCAAAAAGAGCTGAATCCATTCCTGCCGCAATCGCTTGTCTCCGGCCTGCAAGGCGCGTTCCAATGCTATCAACTCTCGCTGCCACGTGCCTGTCTGCGCGCTGGAGAGACCATTCAGAGCTTCCAGCGCCGCCAAAGAAACCAGACCTGTAGAGTTTCCCCAGGCGCGAAAGGCACTTGCCAAAGGAGCGCAAAAACCAGGCAAATCTTGCATCGAGGCTTCAAGCAGGGGCTCGGCCTTGTTCTCTAATCCCGGCTCTGACGCAGAAAGTGCAGGGAGTGCAAATACCCGCTTAAAATCTGGCAATGATCGGCTCTGGGCTGGGGGTTCTGAAAGGGTCAAGAGCCAGGCACAATTGGCATCTTTTAATTTGAGTGGCACAGCCTGGGGGGCAAAACCGGGCCAAAGCGGCAAGGGCCGATTGAGCAGCGTTTGCCAGCTG
>CAZRFI010000344.1:1483-4859 GCA_964598905.1 uncultured Candidatus Sericytochromatia bacterium
GCCGGTCAGAAAAAGGAGGGTATAATACATATAATTGTATTCTAACGCGGGAAGGAAACAGTCGCGCATGGTTTCATCCTCTTTTCAGGAATCTGACCACGGTCCTCAACTCGGCAAAGGCACGGGGGATCTCTCTGGTTGGGACGCAGCAGCCCAAGTCGCCAAACAAAAATTGCAAGAGCGGGGCAGCCTGGATTTTTTAAATGAATCGGGCCATGGTGCGCTGGAGCCTGGGGTAGTCAAATGGCTCTACTGGGCTGAAAGCCATCAGGGTTCTGAAATTATCTACAAGACCGAAACTGGCTTGGTCAAAGGCATTCCTCTCAATTCGTTTTACGATTTTCCCGAACGATACGAGGCCAAAATTCAGCAGGGGGCGTATATCTCGCTCGAACTTGAAGATGGGCGCTCGCTGGTGATCTACCTGCAAAACTGTACCCGCGAAAACCTCAACGACCAAATTGCGGCCGCCAAACAAAACGTGCCTGTCACCACCGAGCGGCCTTTGCAAGATCGCATTCTCGAAAAACTCAAAGAAGACGGTCATCTTGGATTTATGAGCAAAGAGGGCATCCGTCAGCTCTCCATTAAATTGCTCAAATATCTGGACTATGCCGTGAATATCCGCCCCGGTTCAGAGGTGATTTACCGCTCGGCCAATGGCCTGGTGCATGGCGATACCCTGGAAAAACTCTTGGAGCGTCCCGAACTCTTCGAAGACGTGCCCAAACCACTGTATTTGGCTTTGGAAGTGGGTGATTTCTCGGTCATTTTTGATACCCACGACCCACAACCAGCCACGGTTCACGCCCTGATGGAAAAGGCCCAAAAACTGGCCGAACGCAAAATCCAACAAAACCAACAGAAACAGACGGGCCCGCTGAGCGGGGGACCGCCTTTGGCAAACTAAGGTGCGAGTTCCAAGAGTTTGAAATAGGTCTGGTTGTCGATTTTGCCGTTGGGATCCAAGCCATGTTGGGTTTGGAAGGCTTTCACTGCCGCTTCGGTGCCAGGGCCAAATTGGCCGTTGCTGCCTTTGGTATTAAAACCCAGGTGGGTCAATTTCTTTTGCAGGGCACCGATATCCGCATTCACTTCGCCCCGTTTGAACATGACTTCGGTGGGACGGCTGCGCTGATGCTCCAAATAGGCGGCTTTGAGGGCTGCACGGGTGTGGGTGTCGATGGTACTGCCGGTGGCCGGCAAATTGTGGGCCGTCTGGAAGGCTTTGACCGCAGCGGTGGTACCAGGGCCGTAAGCACCCGTGGTGCCTTTGGTATCGAAGCCCAAAGCCGTGAGTTGTTTTTGAATCTGACCAATTTCGTTGCTGCGTTGACCTTGGCTGTGTAAGACCTTGCCGGTCTTTTTATAGCGGTCAACGGTGGCGGCATCAGTTACAGCAGCCGTGTGCATCATGGTCACATCATAGGTGCCGACCATGTCTCCCTTGCCGGAGAGGCGACCCGTTTGGGGGTCAAGGCGCAGTTTGTGAGTGCCACCTTGGGCCGGATCGTTAAAGGTATAAAAGGTGCCGGCTTCATCTTGGCCCCGACCCGTGACCAAAACAAAGTGGTCTGTAATACCCTCGTTGTATTCTTTGCCATCTTGTTTGCGGTAGCTCACACCCACAATTGCGGGGCGACCGGCGTTGAGTTCGGCATCGAGGGTGTCGAGCATCTTTTTGGCATTGGTTTTGTTGACGGTGACGCGGCCTGAGGCATTTTCTTTGCCTGCGACATAGGCATTTTCTTTTTCCATATCCCCATCGCGCACGCGGTCGCGGGCATCAAATTCGGTATAGGCATCGGGGGTGCCATCTTTGCCGTGAATGGCGTTGTACATCATGGCTTCTGAGGCACGGTAACAGCCGGTGCGGGTCTCCTGTTTGATGGCGGTCACGGGTACCTGCACAGGTTCACCACGGTAGGCGTCTCGCAGTGCAGCCACAGCGGCCACAGTGCCTTTGCCAAATTGGCCATCTTTGGCTTTTATCAGGGCATTGCCCTGTCCGAGGGCCTTCAGATCGGGGTGGTTTAGGCGGCTATCGAGAGCTTTTTGAATTTGGATAATTTCATCGGCATTGGCGGGGTCTTGAATGCTCTGTTCACTGATCTGCAAATGGCCCATGCCATTGCGCTGCAGCACTTGGTTGATCTGATCGACGGTAATGCCGTGTTGGTGGAGTCCAGCCCGAAAACCTGAAACAATCGCATCTTTTTGGTTTTGGGTCCATTTGGGGCCTTCCGAAATACCCAGATCAAAACTGGCTTGGGCTGTGCCTCGGGCGGCACCCACCGTGGCCGCATCGCTGGGGCGGACGGGGGGCAAAGGCACGTTGGTGGGGGTTGTCGTGGTGGGACGGGGAACAGGACGCGGAACCGATGTCGGGGCCTGGGTAGGTACCACCGTTCTGATCGGTTGGGGATTGGTTTGAACCATGCCGCGTGTCTCCGCTTCTGAGGGTAATTTTAGTCGTTAAGAAAATTATGGCACAGCGGACCTCTGATCTTGCGCTCAGAAGCACAGGATTGGTTTAAATTTTGTTTAGGTTTGGGTCTTTTCTCGTTCCAAACAAACACCGCTGTTCTGATTCTATACCCAAAGACAGGATTTTCTTAACAGGTTCTCAGCGATTGAGATCCAGCACCAATTCATGTAAAAAGTCCAAGCCCCAGAAAAAGCCTGCCACCCCCAGACGCTCATCGTTGCCATGGGCCCGCGTGGCGGTGGCTTCGTCCACACGGTAGGCTTCAAAGCCATAGACCTTGAGGCCCAAGGCGCGGTAAAGCGAGCTGTCGGTCGAGGAGGTAAAGATAGTGGGTACCACGGGCAGGCCTGGATAGTGACGGTGCAAGACCCGCTCCAAACTCGCGAAATAAACGGTGTCGGATGGAGAATAAAGCGATTGATAATATTCTTCAATTTCAATTTTGACCGTCTTGTCCCCAATCACCTCGTGCAATTTTTGCAGAAAGCGCTCTCTGTCTTGCCCCGGTAAAAGTCGGCAGTCGAGGCTTAAACTGGCAGCGTTGGGAATAATATTGGTTTTGTCGCTGCCGTGCATGCCGGTAATCGAAATGGTGTTGCGCAACATCGCGTTGATTTCAGGGTTTTCAGCCAGGGCCTTGAGAAAGACTGGGTTTTTGAGTGAGTTGGCCATGTCCTTTTGGTAGCCTGGTAAGCGGGTGACGTCGCCGGGATATTGCAGGCGCAGGCTCTCAGCCAGTCCTGGCAGCACCTCAAAGGGAATCTCTTGACTGTAGGCCAGAATTTTCTGGGCGGCGCGCAGGGCCCGGTTGACAGCATTGTCTGCCATGGGGACGGAGGCATGGCCAGGGGTGCCAAAGAAATTCAATTTGAGCCAGAGCGGGGATTT
>CAZRFI010000345.1:0-2084 GCA_964598905.1 uncultured Candidatus Sericytochromatia bacterium
TCCGAATTGGGCTGGCAGCCACTTGTGGCTTTTGAGCAAGGCATTGAAGAAACCTTGGCTTGGTACCGCGACAATCCCACTTGGTGGCAGGCAGTCATCGCCCAGCAAGCACAGTGTTTGCCGAACTACAGCGATGTTTACGGCTTTGATCGTTGGTTGTCTGACTGAATTCTCAGATTTTTAAAAATCTCAGGCAATTTTCAGCTCCCTCTCGGCTATACTTAGGATAGTTCCCCTCGCTGAGCCCCTTTATCACCTTGTCTCGTTTGGAGTGAGTCCATGCAATCCCTTCCCGGTTCGCCGCTGCCCAATACCTCAGGTCTTTCCAGTCTCAGCCAGACGGCTTCGGGGCTACAGACCACGGCTGACAAACTCAAACAGAACGCCGAAACCTTTGCAGACGGTGCCCTGACGCCCGAAGCGCCCAGCAGCATGCCCAAACCCGGCAGCGCAGCCCAACTCGACTCGGTCAGTTTTTTAAACCGGGCCCAGCAGGGCGGTGTGGCCTCCAGCAAACAGGGTGGAGTGAGTTTAACGGTGAATGGCAGCGCCTCTGCCAATATGCCCTTTCTAGACGCCCCCAATATTGGCAAGGATCTCGCCAATGTGCCTGATGTGCGTCTCAACGGCGGTGGGCAAGTCGACCTGCGCTTTACCAGCCGCGAAAAAACCAATGGCAGCGGCTTTTATCTCGGGCTGCGCGGCGACCTCAGCGCCATGGGCAGCACCCAAGGCGTAACCGATGCCGCCCGCACCGGCTCGGATTTGGCCAGCCGGGCCGATGCCCTGCAAAGCCGCATGTCGGGCCTACAAGACCGCATGAATGGCCTCGCAACCAAATTGCAAAACAGTCCCGGTTACCAACGCATGGAGCAATTGGCAGGCCAAATCTCCAGCAATCCGGCCTCGGCCAACCCAGCCATGTTGGGTGAGTTGCGTCAAATTCTCAACAGCGGCGAAATCCAAGGGCTTTTGGGCGACATGAACCAGAGCCTGGGTGAGATCAACGGCCTTTTGGGCGATGCCAGCGGTGCGTTGGGTGCCCTCGGCGACGGCAAACGCCAAGTCAGCGGCGAAGCCGCTGTGCGGGGCGCGGCTGAAATTTATGGCGGCTACCGCACCCCCGGCATTGAACTCGGCGATTCGCGCTGGAAGGCCCGCTTTGGCGTGGAGGCCTCGGCAATTGTGCCCCTGCCCGCGCCGGCCCAGCCCGACAATGATCTGGGCCTGCCCAAATTTAAATATGCCATGGCCAAAGTTGCCGCCACAGCCCAGCTCACGACCCAGGGCCTGGGAGATATCCAAAACCGTTTGGGCCAGCTCCAGTCGAATCTGAGTGGGCTGCAAAGTGCCCTGAGTTCGACCTCTTTGGCCGTGGATTCTGCCGCAGCAGCCGCCAACCAAGGTACGCCCAGCAATCCCATTGCGATGGCAACCCAATTGGGCCAGATTCAACAGACAATCACCTCACTCAACCAAGCGGCCACCCAGGCCAGCAGTGCTGGTCAGCAGCTCAATACCAATCTCGACGGCCTCGCTGACGACATTGGCAAAGCGAGTATGAAGACCTCGCTGGGCTTGACCACGATCACCCCCACCGCCCCTGTGGGCTTTGGCATTCGGGATATCGGGGTCGATCTCTATGGGCCGATCACAGAAAAGGTCAATGCCAATATCGAAGCCGGGGTGATGAACCCCGTGGGCTATTTGCAGGGCGAAGAAAGCCAATACCAGATGGAAAAATCCGGCGAAGGCAAATACCACCTCAACCACACCTCCACAAAACAGCGCAATGTCTTTCATGATTTTTACGACCCAGCGGTCTATGCTGGGGTGGGCGTTACAGCCAATGCCGACAGCCCGTTTCGCACCGATCTCAAAATTCGCGCCGAACACAGCCTGAGCAGCGACACCCTGCGCGGCTCGGCCATTGTGCGCCAACAGACAGGCCCCGTGAGCTTCTCCACAGGCGTGCTCAATACCGATCTGCGCAATGCCGCACCCAATATGTATATGGTCGGCGTGGGGATTGGCAAAGGGGACATCTTCTCGGTACAGGCCGCCACCGACAGCTTCTCACCCGA
>CAZRFI010000345.1:2184-4853 GCA_964598905.1 uncultured Candidatus Sericytochromatia bacterium
ATGTTATTACCCACCCAACGCAATTTTGCCTTTTTTAATATGCTGCTCTGGCAGTGGAAGTCGGTGCTCTTTTTTGCTTTGGTTGCAACAGGTGCCTGGCTTTTTTATTATTTCGAAAATCTGGATTTGCTTTTGCCCTCGCTCTCGCTGTCTGTCTTGGGCAGCGCGCTCGGCATCTTTGTCTCGTTTCGCACCAATGCGGCCTACCAGCGCTGGTGGGAAGCCCGTCAACTCTGGGGCGGGCTGGTCAATAGCTCCCGGCATTTTGCCACACAGGTCATGGGCTATTTGCCCCAAGCCCCAGAGTCATTGCGGGAAGCATTGCTGCGGCGACAGATCGGTTATGTGCATACCCTGCGCTGTGTTTTGCGCGATCAAGATCCCTTTGCCGATGCCGATGTCAGCCGTCATTTGGGCGAAGAGCTGATTGGTTTAAAAGGCCAAAACAATCCCTGTCAGGCCCTTTTGGCCTGGAATTTTCAAAGTCTGGCAGAGCTCAAACAAACTGGCCTCTTGGATGCCTGGCAAATGCAAGATTTTGATCTCACCCTGCGCCAGATCTTGGAGGTTCAAGGCGGCTGTGAACGGATCAAACGCACCCCCATGCCTCCGGCTTACGGCCTCTTGGCCACCCGTTTGATCCAGGTTTTTGCAGTTTTATTGCCACTTTCGCTGGTGCATGAAATTGGCTGGCGGATCATCCCGATCAATATTTTCTTGTGTATTGCCTTTACAATGGTCAATGAATTGGGGCGGGTCTTGGAAGACCCTTTTACACTCTCGTTTAATGGCTTGCCTTTGATGGTGCTCTCGCGCACGATTGAGGTCAATTTGTTGCAATCGTTGGGCAAGTCTGAATTGCCCGAAATTCCCGGTCCGTTTCCGCCAGGTGTCTTGATGTAGTCCCTGGAGATATTCTAAAAGCCAATCTGGTGGGCATGGCAGAGGGCGATCGCCAAACCATCTGCGGCATCGTCGGGTTTGGGGATTTTTTCCAGGCCCAGCCACTGGGCCACAGCCTCTTGCACCTCGCGTTTGCTGGCGCGGCCATAGCCGGTCAGACCCATTTTGACTTGCAGGGGCGTGTATTCGGTCACTTCCAGCTCAGCTTGGGCCAGGGCCAAAAGCATCACGCCCCGGGCCTGGGCCACAGGCATGACCGTGGTGACGTTGCGAAAGAAAAACAATTGTTCTATCGCCACCACCTCGGGCTGGTACATGCCCAATAATTCCTTTAAATCGCTGTAAATCGTGTTCAGGCAGACCGAAGCCGGAGATTTGGGCGGGGCCTCGATCACGCCAAAGCCCGCCACGCTAAAACTGCCGTGTTGGCAATCGAGTAAACCATAACCCACCCGGTGGCTGCCGGGATCAATTCCTAAAATGCGCATCTGACGGGCTTTCTGTTCAACTTGCTTTTGCTAAAGTTCCGCTGGAGTTCTTGCTGACATACGCAAGCATACATTAGTCTGAAGGCAATTGTGAATATTGAAAGTGAAAAATTATGGGAAAAATATCTGATCGCCTGAATGAATTGGGACTGAGCTTGCCCACCGCCCCCAAACCTGTGGCCGCGTATATCCCTGCCGTGCACTACGGCAATTTACTCTTTGTTTCGGGCCAATTGCCGCTCAAAGACGGCCAATTGCTCTCCACTGGAAAAGTCGGCGAAGTCGTGAGCGTAGAAGAGGCTTATGCCGCCGCCCGCCAATGCACCCTCAATGCCCTGAGTGTGGCCCAAGATGTGTTGGGCGATCTCGACCGCATCGATAGAATCATACGCGTGGGGGGCTTTGTCCAGAGCGCCGATGGCTTCAGCGACCAACCCAAGGTGATCAATGGCGCCTCGGAATTGCTCGGTGAGATTTTCGGCGAAAAAGGCCGCCATGCCCGCGCGGCCGTGGGGGTCAATGAGTTGCCCCTGAACGCCTCTGTCGAAGTCGAATTTGTGATTGGGGTCGCTGATTAAAGCCCTTTGGAACGGTGCATAATAGTTTCAGCCCTTTTCCCACTTTCTTTTTAACACAGGGCGATCAAAAGGAGACCTTTATGCACCACCCCCAGGCCCCGATTGGCATTTATGACTCTGGTTTGGGGGGGCTTTCGGTGGTGCGGCAGGTGATGATGGCTTTGCCGCAGGAGTCGCTGCTCTATGTCGCAGATACCGCCCGTGTGCCTTATGGCAACCGCAGCCCCGAGGAAATCCGCAGCTTTAGCTACGAGATTCTCGACTTTTTGGTCGAGCAAGGCGTAAAAATGATTGCCGTGGCCTGCAATACCTCCTCGGTCTTGATTCTGCCTGCCAGCAAAAAACACCGCAGTGTGCCCGTCTTTGGTCTGGCCCAGGCTGGTGCCCACTTGCCTGCAGGCCTTAAACGTGTGGCCCTTTTGGCGACCGAAGCGACGGTGCGCAGTGGGCAATACAAACGGCTCTTGCAATTGCATCACCCACTGGTGGAGCTGGTAGAGGTGGCCTGCCCAGATTTTGTGCCGCTGGTGGAAAGTGGCCGCTGGGAAAGCGCTGAGGCCTTTGACGTGGTCGCCGCCCGTTTGGCTCCTTTACAACAGCGCGGCTTGGATGCGGTGATACTGGGCTGTTCGCATTTTCCCTATTTACACAAAGCGATTCGGGCGGCTTTGGGTGCAGGTGTGCAATTGCTGGATCCGGC
>CAZRFI010000346.1:0-4842 GCA_964598905.1 uncultured Candidatus Sericytochromatia bacterium
GTTTTGAGCACGTCCATGGCCTCTTGCTCAAAATTGCGGCTGACGCCTTTCTGCCGGTAGGGAATGTGAAATTCTTCAGCCCAGGTTTCCACCTGCTGCTGAGCGACACCAATCTGGCTGGCAATCATATCACTGGAGTATTCTTTCATCATGCGCTTGGTTTCTCCACATTTTTGCGTTCAGGATCCACTTTAGGCGATCTCTCGCCTCTTTTTCAGTGATAGAATTCCCTTGATTGTTAACAGGAAACGGAAAAAAACCATGCATTTGATCTCGTGGAACGTCAATGGCCTGCGCGCAGTCGAGCGCAAAGGCTTCTTGGAATGGCTGCAAGCCACCCAGCCCGATGTGCTCTGTCTGCAGGAAACCAAGGCCTGGCCCTCCCAGCTCTCTTACGAGCTGCTCGAAGGACACGGCTATCACACGCACTGGGCCAATGCCGAAAAAAAGGGCTACAGTGGCGTGGCCACCTTTTCACGCAAACCGCCCCTCTCAGCCCAAAGTGGCTTGGGGATTGAGCGCTTCGACAGCGAAGGGCGGGTGGTTGTGACTGATCACCGCGAATTTTTGCTGTATAACGTCTATTTTCCGAATGGCCAGCGCGATCAGGGCCGCGTGATCTACAAACTGGACTTTTATGAGGCCCTGCTAAAAGAACTCAATACCCAGGTACGTGCAGGCCGAAAAGTGGTAATCACCGGCGATTGGAATACAGCCCACAAAGAGGTGGATTTAAAAAACCCCAAAGCCAATCAAGAAACCTCTGGTTTTTTGCCGATTGAACGGGATATGTTGGATAAATATATCGAAAACGGGTATATCGACACCTTTAGACATCTTCACCCCTTGGCCCGCGACCGCTATACCTGGTGGTCGTACCGGGCCAATGTGCGCGAGCGCAATATTGGTTGGCGGATTGACTATTTTTTCGTGAGCGAAAACCTGCTCCCAGCCTTGGAACAGGCCGAGATTCTCGATCAGGTCATGGGTTCGGATCACTGCCCGGTAGAAATCAAACTGGACTTGGCCACAGAGTAAAAAAACAAAAAAGCCCCTTGCAGGGCTGCTAAGCTAGAGTTTTGATGGGCTCACCAGTCATCGGCGGACCGACTTTCTGATGTAAATTTAAGATAACATAGATATTTAACAGAAATATATCTTTTGGTATTCGTTTTGATGATCGCGGCAAAAGTGCTTAAAAAAGCGCATAATACAAAAGACGAAAGAAAACAGAGGAATTTTCCGAGAATGACTGCCTCCCCCTCTCTCTCCTGGTTGCCTGTAATTCTCTGCGGCGGCTCAGGCACCCGACTCTGGCCCCTGTCCCGCGAACATTTTCCCAAACAATTTATTGGTTTGGCCTCAGAGCGCTCGCTCTTTCAGGCCACAGTGCAACGCCTCGAAGGCCTGCCAGAAATTCTTGGCCCGCTGATTCTGACCCAAGAAGCCCACCGCTTTTTGGTCAACGAGCAATTGCGCCAAATTGAAACCCGCTCCTCGCAAATCATCTTGGAGCCCGAAGCACGCAACACAGCACCCGCCCTAACCTTGGCCGCCCTTTGGGCCTTAGCCCATCAGCCCGAGAGCCTGTTGCTGGTCATGCCCTCCGACCACGCTCTGACTCGGCCAGAGGCCTTTCGTGCGCTCTTGCCCCAAGCATCAGAATTGGCCCAAGCCGGGCAAATCGTGACCTTTGGCATCCAGCCCGACAGGGCCGAAACGGCCTATGGCTATATTCAGGCGCAGGACGAAAAGGGCAAAAAAAGCGAAAAGGGTGAAAAAATTCTGGCCTTTGTCGAAAAACCCGATCAGGCCACAGCCGAAGGCTATTTGGCTGCCGGTAATTATCTCTGGAACAGCGGCATTTTTGCCCTGGCGCCTCAGACCTGGATTGCCGAACTCGAAAAATACCAACCCGAGCTGCTGGCGTCTTGTCGCAAAGCCTTTGAAGCAGGCCAAAGCGAACCGGCCTTTTTCAGGCCCGACCCCGCAGCCTTTGCCCTGAGCCCCGCCCGCTCGATTGATTACGCCGTCATGGAAAAAACAGACCTGGGCGTAGTTCTGCCCCTCGATGCCGGTTGGTCTGATGTGGGCTCTTGGGACGCACTCAAAAGCCAATACCCCCAAGATGCACAGGGCAATGCCTGCCAAGGCGACGTCATCACCCTGAATGCCTCTGGCAATCTCTTGCGCAGCAACGGTCGCCTGCTGGCCGCCGTGGGTGTGGAAAACCTGTTGATCATTGAAACCCCGGATGCCGTGCTGGTTGCCAGCCAAGACCACGCCCAAGAGGTCAAAGAGTTGGTAGGTCAATTGCGCAGCCAACAGCGCCCAGAAGCCGAAAACCACACCAAGGTCGCCCGGCCCTGGGGCTTTTATGAGACTGTCGACAAAGGTGAGCGCTTTCAGGTCAAACGCATCACCGTGCATCCCGGTCAACAGCTCTCAAAACAAATGCACCACCACCGAGCCGAGCACTGGGTCGTGGTCAAAGGCACCGCCCGTGTGACCTGTGGCGAAAAGGTCTTTTTATTAACCGAAAACCAGTCCACGTATATTCCTGTAGGCGAAGTCCATCGGCTCGAAAACCCCGGCACGATTGACCTGGAGCTGGTCGAAGTGCAATCCGGCCCCTATTTGGGTGAAGATGATATCGTGAGGTTTGAAGACAAATACCAGCGCAGTTAAAGGGATCCGCAGCAACAAAAACCCGTGCTATACTTTCCCCATCACCCGAAAGGGAGCCTCGCGTTATGAAAAAAGTGGTTCAAAGCGCAGCAGAAGCCTTGGCAAAGGTGGGCCTCAAAGACGGCGCCACAGTGCTGGTTGGTGGCTTTGGTCTGTGCGGTATTCCCGAAAATTTGATCCTGGCTCTGCGCGAGCTGGGCGTGAAAGATTTAACGGTCGTCAGCAACAATGCGGGCATTGACGATTTTGGCCTGGGACTGCTCTTGCAGACCCGCCAGATCCGCAAAATGGTCTCCAGTTATGTCGGCGAAAACAAACTCTTTGAGCGCCAATACCTCGATGGCGAACTCGAAGTCGAATTTGTACCCCAGGGCACCCTGGCTGAGCGCATCCGCGCGGGCGGGGCGGGCATTGGGGGCTTTTACACCCCCACGGGCTACGGCACGCCGGTTGCGGAAGGCAAAGAGACCCGCGAAATTGACGGCAAGATGTATGTGCTCGAAAAGCCGATCACAGGTGAGCTGGCTTTGGTCAAAGCCCAGGTCGGGGATACCCATGGCAATTTACTCTACCGCAAAACGGCCCGCAACTTCAACCAGCCGATAGCCACAGCAGGCAAGATCACCATTGCCGAAGTCGAGCAAGTGGTGCCTGTGGGCGATCTCGACCCAGACCAGATTCATACACCCAGTATTTTTGTGAATTATTTGCTGAAAGGGGCGCATTATGAAAAACGAATCGAGCAGAGAACGACTCGCTAAACGGGCGGCTCTGGAATTGCGCGACGGCTATTACGTCAATCTAGGCATTGGCATTCCCACCCTTGTGGCCAATTATGTGCCCGAAGGCATGACCGTGGTGCTGCACTCCGAAAACGGCCTGCTCGGAATTGGGCCTTTTCCCGAAGAGGGTGAAGTTGATGCAGATCTGATCAATGCCGGCAAACAGACGGTAACAGCGCTGCCGGGTGCGAGTTATTTTGACAGCGCCAGCTCTTTTGGTATGATTCGCGGCGGGCATATCAACCTCGCGATTCTGGGTGCCTTGGAAGTCTCTCAGGCCGGAGATATCGCCAATTGGATGGTACCCGGTAAAATGGTCAAAGGCATGGGCGGCGCGATGGATCTGGTCGCGGGTGCCCAGCGTGTGGTGGTGGTGATGACCCACAACGACAAAAGCGGGGCCTCTAAACTTTTGCCCGAATGCACCCTGCCCCTGACGGGCAAACGCTGCATCGACTTGATCATTACCGAAAAAGCCGTTTTTGAGGTCGATAAACAGGCCCAAGAATTGGTGCTGATCGAAAAAGACCCCGGACTGAGTCTGGAAGCCATTCAGGCCTGCACCGCCGCAAAATACCGGGTGGCCTTAAGAGATCACGTCAGCACCTAAGCAGCGACCAACCAGCGACTACAGCGAGCGCGCCTCTCGCAAGACGCGGAAGCGCTCAATCAGCAGGCGCTCTTCGGGATTCAAGCCCGTTGAGGTTTTGACCCCCAGCACAATCAACAAATCCCCCCGCTGCTCAGGGTGTTTGAGCAGCGGCAGGCCTTGGCCCTTGATCCGAAAGACCTGCCCCGATTGGCTGCCAGGGGGAATTTTGAGCTGAATTTGACCGCTCAGGGTTTTGACCGCTTTGCTGCAACCCAACATCGCTTCGTAATCGAGAATCTGCAGAGAACCGCGCAAATTTTGCTCTTCGGGCAGAAAGAGCGGGTGGGCGCGCAGGCGGATTTCGAGAAAGAGTTGGCTCGCCTTGCTGCCAATGGGCACCTTGGAGCCCTCTTTGACCCCCGGCGGAATTTTGACTTCAAGGGTTTTGAGCTGATCGTTTTCATTGAGCTGAATCCGGCGCTTGGTGCCGTGCAAGACCTCTTCGAGCGTGACTTGGGCGGTATAACTGATCTCCGAAGCCTGGGCGGGAGCCGGTTCTGGACGCAATTGTGAGGGCGGCTCCGGCATGGGGTGATCGGCATGTTTGTCCCAGAGCTGCCCGGCCTGATCGCCAAAAAAAGTCTCAAAGAAATCGCTGAAGGGCAAATCGAAAAGCTGTGAGCCGTAGTCCACGCGCTGTCTGTCTTTGCGGCTGGCATGATAGCTCTCGGCAAATTCGGCAAAGTCCTGCCAATTGACCCCCAATTGATCGTAGCGCGA
>CAZRFI010000347.1:0-4821 GCA_964598905.1 uncultured Candidatus Sericytochromatia bacterium
GACACCTTGGGCAAAGCCAAGACTGTGGCACAAATGGCCTGTATTTTAATCTTTTTGGTCGGACGCGCACCCAATTCTACCGCATTTTTAAATTTGGGCAAGGCTGTTTATGCCTTGGCTGTCTTTTTAACCCTGCTTTCGGGCGCAGAATACCTTTGGCGCTATCGCGCCCTGCTGATGGAGAGTTTTAAAGCCAACCCAGAACAATAAGGAGGGCCTTGTGGATAGCAATTTTGCTGAAAACCCAACCAATTCCCCTTCCGATTTAAGGGAGCTCCGTTATCAGAGTATTTTAGACAATGGCTCAATTGGTTTTTTTGTCCTCAATCAAGCCAATCAGATTGTCGAAGCCAACCAAGCCTGGGCAGATATGTTGGGACTGAGCCCCTCGGAATTAAAGGGGCTCGCCATTGAAGAGGTCAATCTTTCACTTTCCCCCCAAGAACTCAAAACAAAAATTCAGGCCATTCGCCAAAATGGCGAAACCACCTTTGAAACCCGCCTCACACATCGCGCAGGTCATGAAATAGATGTTTGGGTCACGGTTAAACATCAGGCGCAAACAGGTGAATTGGTGGGTTTTGTCCGGGATCTCAGCGAGCACAAAATTCTGTTGCAGCGCCTGCAAAAAAGTGAACAGATATACCGTTTATTGGCTGACAATGTCCTGGATGTGCTTTGGATTTTGGATCTCGAAACACAGCGGTTTCGCTATGTCAGTCCCTCGGTGCAAAAACTGAGAGGGTATACACCCGAAGAGGTGATGGAACAAAAGCTGGAAGAAACCCTGACGCCAGAATCACATCAGACACTCCTGATCCTTCTGCCTGAGGCACTTGAGAACTTTAAACAGAACGGATCCGCCAGCCATACAACGCGGGTAGAGCAGCCCTGCAAAGACGGTTCAACCGTTTGGACGGAGGCCACCACCCAATTTGTCATCAACCCAGACAACGGACATTTGGAAGTTCATGGCATCAGCCGAGACATCAGCTTACACTTGGAAAACGAAAAGCGACTCCTGGCCAGCGAAGAACGCTACCGCAGGCTGTTTGAGGCCAATCAGGCAGTGGTCTTGCTGATTGATCCCCTAACGGGAGAGATCGTCGATTGTAACCCGGCTGCAGAGCAGTATTATGGCTACCCCATCGGTCAGTTGAAAAAGATGAAAATCTTCGCAATCAATGCATTGACACCCGCTGAAATAGAAGTAGAAATGCAGGCGGCAAAAGAGCAGCAACGCAACCATTTCTTTTTTCGTCACACGCTGGCCAGCGGTGAGATCAGAGATGTCGAGGTTTTTTCTGGCCCCCTGAACCTTGAACACAAACAATTGCTCTATTCAATTGTTCACGACATCACCGAAAGAAAAAAAGTTGAAGAAGAACGAAACAGACTGGTTACAGCCATAGCGCAAGCCGATAACGCAATTGTTATTACCGATCTTAAAGGCCAGATTCTCTACGTCAATCCAGCCTTTGAACAAATGACGGGTTATGCCCGAGAAGAAGTCATTGGGCACAATCCACGCATACTCAAAAGTGGCTCCCAAGATCCCACTTTTTATCAAAAAATGTGGACGACTATCTCGTCTGGTCAAACGTGGCGAGGACGCCTGGTCAACCGCCGCAAAGACGGAAGCATCTATACGGAAGAGGCCTCGATTTCACCTGTGTTGGATGAAGCCCAAGAGGTGGCTTACTATGTGGCTGTCAAAACAGATCTCACTCAACAAATTGAATATGAAAAACGCCTGCAGCAGCTGGCGAATATTCAAAAACTGATGCGTGAGTTGGGGCAAGATATTCTCTCCACAATCCATCCCTGGGAAGAGCTAGAAACAATCTTCGCCAAATTGGGGGCATCAATCGATGTTTCTCGTGTTTATTTAATGCTCATCAATTCGGAAGAGGGCTATGCATTCGCCCCCTGTGAATGGTGTGCTGAGGGCGTTATGGCTTCAAAAGATGAATTTCAGTATATTCCCTTAACAGGCCTGGACAAATGGCTTCTTCAAGTTCAAAATCGCCAACCTATTCAAATCGAAAACATGGTTGAGTCAGATCTTCCTGAGCCCTTGCGCAGCAATTTGTTGGCAATGGACGTAATTGCAACATTGGCCTTTCCGATTTTTGTTTCAGACAACCTCTTTGGACTGATTGGCTTTGACGAAGTGCGCAACCCGCGTCCATGGCTCGAAGAAGAGCAAATCGTATTGATGAGTTTGGCTGAAAATCTGGGCCGAAGTTTTGAGCGCCAAGAGCATTGGAGCAAGCTTGAAGACAGAGTCAATCAACAGACATTGGAATTACGCCAAGCCAATTGGGATTTATTGCAAGCCAAAGAGCTGGCCGAAGCCGCGACCCGAGCGAAATCCGTATTTCTGGCAAATATGTCGCACGAAATACGCACCCCCATGAATGCCATTTTGGGGTTCTCTCATCTCTTGCAAGAAAAAATCACAGACCCCCATCTGCAGCATTATTTGTTGGCCATTGGCTCCAGTGGCACAGCCCTGATGTCGATTATCAATGATATTCTCGATCTGTCCAAAATTGAAGCGGATAAACTGAGCCTCCATCCCGAACCTACCGATCTCAAACAATTGCTCAAAGAGCTGTATCAACTTTTCAGTCTTTCTGCCCAAGAAAAAGCCCTTGAACTGACCTTCAGCTACCCCGAGCAAACGCTTCCCCTGCTTTATCTGGATCCGGTGCGGATCCGTCAGGTCCTGATCAATCTGATTGGAAACGCCCTCAAATTTACCTCTTCAGGCAGTGTCCAACTGAGCCTAACACTACAAAAAACCGCCCAGACAGCCCCTGACCACGTTGATATCTGCCTGGAACTCCAAGATACAGGCATTGGCATCGCAGCAGAGTTCCTGCCGCGTCTGTTCCAACCCTTTGTCCAACAGGAGCGTGCCTATGCCATGCACCGGGGAGGAACCGGGCTTGGACTGGCTATTTCTCAGCGTCTGATCGAAATGATGAATGGCAAGATCAGCGTCAAAAGCCAGCCCGATCAAGGCAGTTGCTTTCGGGTCGCACTGCCCAACGTGCCCATTGCTATGTCAATGTCACAACAAGAAGCCAAATCAGTAAAAAAGCATCATTTCAGACTCCGTCCCGCACAAATTCTGCTGGCTGAAGATGTTCAGATGAATCAGGATTTGATCCGCTATATGCTGGAAGATCAACCCATCGAACTTTTGATTGCAACAAATGGCCAAGAAGCGGTTCAACAAGCCCAAAACCATCACCCTGATCTGATTCTGATGGACATCAAAATGCCGATTATGGATGGAACGGAAGCCTTACGTGTCTTACAAAACAGTCCTTTTCCTCCCCAGATCCCGATCGTGGCCCTCACCGCTTATGCCATGGACGAGGACAGACAGGATTTCTTAAAACAGGGATTTACCGCTGTACTCTCAAAACCGATTGAGCAACAAACCCTGCTGGCGCTCTTAAGCCAGTTTTTGGGTGAATTAGCAGCGGACGACAAGATGCAAAAGACGCAGCACGAACAGCCCGGATTGACAAAGATGCCTCCCTCCCAGATCTTAAAAACCCTTGAGGACGATTTAATGGCAAGTTGGCAAAGCCGCAAAGATTCAATGGAGGTATCTGAACTCGAAACCTTTGCAAATTCACTCTCACAATTGGCAGAACAAACGGATCTGCTTGCTCTGCAAAACTACAGTCAAAAGCTGATGCGCTATGTGAGAAACTTCGAATTAATCACAGCGAATGAACTGATCCAGAATTTTCCAGAAATGGTCGAAAGCTTACGCACGACCCTCAATCAGGACGATTCAAGGCCTGCACTTTAAAATTTAGAAAATCCGGCAGACAAAAAAGCCTTTGAATTTTTCCTTCATTCCCTTGTGCCTGCCCCCCAACTCAGTTATACTAAATTTCGTCCAAATGATTCGTCTGGATTAAATGGACCGGTAGTTCAATCGGTTAGAGCACCTGCCTGTCACGCAGGAAGTTGCGGGTTCGAGTCCCGTCCGGTCCGCTTTTCTTATCCCCTTTTCTGAAATCCCCCTTGCTGGGGTGGCGAAATCGGCAGACGCAGGGGACTTAAAATCCCCCGGGTTCATCCCCGTGCGGGTTCAAGTCCCGCCCTCAGCACTTTATCTGGTTAAAGAGATCCGAAGATCTTTTAAATAATTCACCCCTTAGATCAAAAAGACCTACCAGGGGTTGACTTAATTTATTTTTAATCATATAATAACCATAAATAAGGTATTAACTTCTCACAGACTTTTGTACACTTTAGTTCATCGCACTACTTTTAGTCGAAAATGTTAAGACCATACAACAACTAAGGAGACTCAGTTATCCAGATGAATAAGACTCGCTTGTTCTCAGCCGTAGCGCTCACTTCTTTGGCAGCCACTTTGGTTGCATGCCAAACCGGCCCCATGCTCCAACCCGGTGTGTTTAACCAAAACCCCGCTCTGGTAGGTGCCAACAGCGCTGCTCGTAATACAACTACCCGTGGCGCTGAATTAAAAGCGGCTGCCCAGCGTGGTCTGGCTGCTATGCCCGGTGAATTCATCGTGCGCATGAAGCCTGGTGCTTCTGCTGCCGCGGCATTGAGCCAGGGTGGCCTGCGTTCCATGAATATGCAAGCTGAACCGATTGGCAATCCTGCTCTGGGCATCAGCCTGGTTCGTTCTGCCGCTGGTGTTCGTGCAGCCAATGTCGGTGCTGACCAACAGACCCTGGCAAACCTGCGCAGCAACCCTGCGGTCCTCTATGCAGAGCCCAACATGATCGTCAAACTGAACCTGCCTGCCGCCACCGAGCC
>CAZRFI010000348.1:0-4802 GCA_964598905.1 uncultured Candidatus Sericytochromatia bacterium
CGACCTGTGGTCAACTCCATGCGCCAGAGATTGTCAAAATTATTGACCTTGTTCTGGGAAAAATTGCTGCGGTACATAATAAACTGCCCATCGGGAGACCAGACTGGTTCGCGGTCATTGCCGGGAGTGCTGGAGAGCTGGCGGGAGTTTTGGCCCTGTACATTGACGCGCCAGATATTAAAGACATCTCCCCGGCCATCCACAGCGGTGCCAGAGCTGTCGCTGAGGCGATCAGAGGCATAGACCAGATTGAGGGTGCGGTCGTTGCCAATTGGGGCCCAAGACGGATCGCGGTTGAAGGAGACGCTGTTGCCACTGAGGATGGTGACATTGCCTGCGGTGTCTTGCATGCGCACCTGGGAGGTGCCGTCACCGGGATAATAGGTGTAGGCAATATAGCGGCCATCGGGTGAAATCGCGGGTTGGCGACCGATCGCTACTTGGCGACTGGGGGTGCCTGTGCCCCCCGAACCTTGAACGCCGGTCACTTTGATTACGCCATTGTCAAACTCGCCCAAGGTGGTGCCGGGAGCGGGAGCTTCGACAAAGGTCAAACCATCGCCTAAGACCAGCAGGGGGCGCTGTTGTGGGGGTAAGTTGATACCATCGGTGCGATCATAGACGGTCACAGTGATCATGTCTTCGCCCCCCGTTAACGGGGAGACATATTCACCTGTGGGAAAAGAGGTGTTCTGGGAGAGGATTTGCCCACGGTTGGCAATAAAGCGGAATTCGAGATTGTGGTTGCAGGGATTGGTGACCAAGACATTGATCGGTACCCGCTCACCGACACCCACACTTTGGCGGGCCAATTGGATCGTGTAAAAAAGACTGCAATTGCCAAATGCGCTAACGGGGCGGCCTGTAATCGGGTCATAGGTACAACTGCTTGTTAACAGCGCCAGACCGGCGAGTCCTCCCAAGCTGAGAAGTCGTCTTTGCCAAGGGTGCTTGTTCATGCGTGGCTTATTTTCCTTGTGAACGTGTGGGCAGTTTTTGTTCCGAGAGACTGCCCTGATCGGGTAGACGCAGAAAAGGGCTCGGATGTTTCCTGCTTTTGTTTTAATCTGGGCTCCAAAATAGTATACCATTCATCGTTTTTTCAATAAAAATCCGTTACCACTGAGGGTAACGGAATGAATTTGCGTTGAGTAGAGAATCAAATCGAAAATTAACTGCCCAGACCGAACACTTTGCCGATCTGAGAGAAGACGGAGCCGACGCCATTGCCACTGGATCCATTGACTTTGCCAATCAGCTTGGTCAATTCGGGATCTTGGCTGGTCAGGGTCTGCTGATCCTGGGGCATGACGGTGGCCCAGATCTGACGGGCATAATTGACTTCGTCGGTGCCAGCCCAGCCATCAAGCAGGGCTTTGACGATCAAGACGCGGTTGGTCAGAGGAGCTGCTTGAAAGGCCTGTTGAATCGGCATGCTCAGGGTTTTGAGGAAGTCGATTACAACATTGTCGGCTTTGAGGGCTTTGTAGCCACCAGCGGCTTGAATTTTGGTGATAATTTGCTGAGAAATGCCGGGATCCATGCCCATGCCGCCAGGGAGTGGCTGGCCAGTGACAGGATCAATCATGGGGGCGCCGGTGCCATAACCAGTGCCTGTGCCGTAACCAGCGCCGGTGCCATAGGGGTCAGCGGGGTTGGTGCCGTAGCCAGTGCCTGTGCCATAACCGGGGGTGGTTCCGTAGCCCGTACCACCAGGGGTCGTGCCATAACCGGTGCCTGTGCCGTAGCCTGCGCCGGTGCCATAGGGGTCAGCAACGCCGGTTGTGGGAGTGCCATAACCGGTACCATAACCAGCACCTGTCCCGTAGGGGTCAGAGATGCCAGTTTGGGGCAGAGCAGCACCAGGGGAGCTAATTGCGGCCTGATTGGGATTCAATGGACGACTTCCGCAACCGATCAACAGGGTCATCTGGACAGAGAGCAGGGACAAAAGAAGTGCTTTTTTCATATTTCCTTACCTCAACGCTATTCTCTTGTATTGTCTGAAGATCTTGAATATTCTTTCTTATCTTTTGGTTAAGGCAAGGGAAACGTTTGAATAAATCGAGAAGGATCTGGGAATTTTACGAAAGTGGGCAGACAGGGCTTGATTTGGGGTTTTTGATCAACCCTGGGTATAATGAATCCATTCAGTCTAACCCCACAACAGGACATGTGCTCGATGAATACAATAGGCAAACTCGCAGGCATTTTTCTCTTGGCCAGTAGCTGGCTTCCCTTGAATGCAGCCCAGGCTGAAGAGGCCCCCGATCTCACTTTCCCGGTCAAAACCCCTGCGGCTCCTCAGCCCAAAACCCTCAATTTTCAGTTTTCGCTCTTGGATCAGGGAATCAGCGATATCTCCCGTTCGACGATGTTGCGTTTGGCTTACCGTCAGCTTTTGGCCTCCCCTGATAATTTACAGCAGGGCTATGTTCTGGATGCCCATTTCCACCATATGTTCAATTCTAGTCCTGCTGCTTTGGAGCGCTTTCTCTCGGCCTCACAGATCGCTGGTTACCCCAATTTCAACGAAATTGGGGCAGGTGTGGGTTATCGCTTTGCCTGGGAGAATTTTGCCCTGATTCCACAGGCCCATTTTCGCGATATGTTTGCCATGGCACCCAATGTTCATCAGCACCTGATTGGCTTTGAACCCGGCCTGCGTTTGGAGTATTGGATCTACCCTGAGTCCCTGCGTCTGTCTGTGGACTATGGCTTTAATGTGCCGGTTTTGCATTTGGCCAACCAAATCAGCAATATCTCGCCGTTTACCCTCACTCTGCACCGCATTAATACCGAAATGACTTACCGGATCCTGCCCAGTGTCGATTTGCTGGCGGGTTTTTATTGGTGGCAGGCTCCTTCTCAATTGGGCGGTGGCAGCATTACCGACCGCACTTTGTCGAATATCTTTGGGTTTCAGGTTGGAGCGGGGATCGCCCTTTAGTCCCGGTGGCTTGGCTTAAATCTGGGGGGTTTATGGGAATTCTTTCCTGGGAATAATCCCATTCGGGGGTGGGCATGGAAATTTTTCTCGGTTTGTTTATTCTTTGGCTGGGTTATACCTGGGGGCGTCAGGTTGAGAAAAAAAAAACTGTGCTGGTCGCAGAGCCACTGATTCAGCGGCCTTTTCAAATCCAGCAGCAGCCTGAAGATAGCCGCAACCACTTTCTCAGCGAATGTCAGGCGCTCTATCAGGCCGGGGTTTTGTCGGTAGACCGCCGGGATCAACTCTGGCGTCATTATTATCCCGTCTCTGAGCTGTCTGTCTCTGGTGTGCAGAATCGCTCTCCCTCTTTTTTGATGGATTTTGCGCGTGAATTAAACAAACTTCAATTGCTGGGGTTGCTCAGCCCAGAAGAACATCAGGCCTGTCTGACCTATTATCAACCAGTGACAGGGCCTTCCGTAGCCAATTTGAGCCAAGTATCACCAGAAACTGCTGCTGAATCTAGCGCAGGTTTAAGTGAGTCACCATCAACGCCAAGCGATGTGGGGGCCGATTGGCTGGCTGAGTTGGCCACGGGGCCACCTTCCGATCCGCTCAAACCCTATGGCCGCCCTGATGTGCTGCTGCAATTATTGGAAGTGGGGCGCACACTTAGCCATCAGCGCTGGAGTCAGGCCCTGATTGGCTTGGGGGTGGTCAGCATTGTTTTGTCATCGCTGCCCGTGATTCAACATATGAGTTCGGCCACGCTGATCTATTTGGTACTTTTGCTCTATACTGCAGGTCTTTTGGGGGCGGGCATGGCGGTTGCACGTTCGTTTCCCTGGACTGGGCAGGTTTTATCTGGGGTCACCTTGCTGATTCTGCCTTTGGACTATGCTTCGTTGGTGAGTTTAGATCTGGCGCAACCTGTGGATTTGGGCGTGAGCCTTCTGGCTTTATTGGGCCTACCCGGTTTGGCTTTTTTCGCCTTAAAAACCCTCAATCTGCGCCCAGATAAACTCTATCTGCTGGTGCTTTTGGCCTTGGGTTGGTCGAGTGCGCTCTTTCGGGGCATTGAACCCCTGTTGCTCAGTATTGGGGTGTTTGGTTCTGGTCGTCAGGTATTTGAATACCTCTGTGTGATTCTGCCCTGGACGGGCGTTTTTCTGACTCTGTTTCGTCACCATCGCCAGCTTTGGCTCTTGCCCGAGTCGGGTGAACACAATTTTTTGCAGACACTTGCACTCAATGGCTATCTGGTCTTTGCGGCGTTTGCCACTCCTGTGATCTATGCTGTGGCCTGGCCGCTTTTGGGGCTAAACTTGGGATTGACAGCACTGGCTCTGATCTGGAGTGCGTCAGCCATGCGTCCATTGCTGACACTTTTGCTGGGTGAACGCTGGCCCCGTTTTTTCTGGCGCTTGGTGCGTGAACAGGAAATATCTGCCTGGCTGGTTCTGGCGGGTGGGGTCTTTCTGGCCTCGGGTGATTCACTTTCTTTGGTTCTAACAGCAGGCCCCGGCGCTTTGGCTGTCTTTGCCACGGCTTATCATTGGCGCAGTCACTGGGTGCGTTGGCCATTGTATGTCTATACGGCCGTCTTGCTCAGTTTTGCGCTCTTGGGGTTGGGCAGCGATTGGCAGGCCGATGGGTTGAGTCTCTTGATGGCGGCCCTGGCCCTGAGTCTGACCCTCTGGGGACGGTTGGCTCCCCCAGAAAGCTGGCGCAGAGAGGCCTTGCACCAATTGGCCCTGTTTTTAAGTGCCTCGGCTTGGCTCGAAATGGCGGTCTTTCGCGATTGGTCGTGGCAAACCCTTTTGGCTTTGGCCTGTTTGGCAGGGGTTTATCTGCGTTATGCCGCCCACAG
>CAZRFI010000349.1:0-4801 GCA_964598905.1 uncultured Candidatus Sericytochromatia bacterium
CTCACAGATGATAATCTCCATTTAACTTTATAATTTAAAGTACTTGATAGATTTTTAAAAATGAGGTTTAATCAAGGATAGGAACACGCAAACACATCTGAGAGGAAGATCCATGACGGAAGAGCCAATTTTATTGCAAGACCGTGCCATGGAAAATCTCAAGTTTATCCGCAATACCATGGAGCGGGCCACAGCCTATACCATGGTTTCGGGAACCGGGCAGATTTTGGTTGGGATCACCGCCTTGATCGCCGCCTGGGCTGCCACAGCCCAGACCCAGATAGACACCTGGATCTTCGTTTGGCTGGCAGAAGCTGTGCTCTCACTGCTGATCTCCAGTTTTATGATGATGAAAAAGGCCCAATCGGCCAAGCTGCCCCTGTTTAATGAGACCGGTCGTAAATTTTTGCTCAGTTTTACGCCTGCCATGATGGCAGGGGCCTTGCTGACAGCCATTTTCTACCAACACCAATTGCTGCAACTCATACCCGGCACTTGGTTGTTGCTCTACGGCACAGGTGTGATTGCAAGTGGCACCTATTCGGTCAAAATTGTGCCCGTGATGGGTTTTTGTTTTATGCTCCTGGGCGTTCTGGCCATGACAGGTCCAGTGCACTGGGGCAACTCCCTGATGGCGGCGGGCTTTGGTGGCCTGCACATCGCCTTTGGGATTCTGATTGCACGAAAGTATGGGGGATAATACCGTGTTAAAGAAAAAAGAAAAAACTGAAAGATCGCTGTTTACTGTGCCTGATGCCCCCAAGGCTGCCAACCGCACTTTGGAATTGGATCGCCTGATTCATGAGCGCATTCGGCTGGGCATTGTCAGCGCCCTGGCGGTCAACGAGGCCCTGGGTTTTAACGAACTCAAGCTGATCCTGGATACCAGTGACGGTAATTTGAGTGTCCATGCCCGCAAGTTGGAAGAGGCCGAATACATCTCTTGCCAAAAATTTTTCGAAGGACGGATGCCCAAAACGGAGTACCGTCTCACAGAGACTGGGCGCCAAGCCCTGGAACGCTATTTGAACCATATGGAGGCCCTGATTCAGACCATGCGCAATCCGGGCGAGTCGCAGCAGTAATTTTTTTGGGGAAAACCTTTATGAAGCAAAGCACTTTTAATACCACACCCTCTTTGCATATGGCCCTGGTGCTCGACGGCAATGGCCGCTGGGCCCAACAGCGCGGCTGGCCCCGCGTGGCAGGCCACCGCGAAGGCGCCAAAACTGTCAGCAAAATTGTCGAAGCCGCGCCGGATTATGGCGTGGGCACCCTCACCCTCTATGCCTTTTCTTCCGACAATTGGAAGCGCCCCGGCTACGAAGTGAACGCCCTGATGAAACTCTTCGCCGAATACCTCAAAAACGAAACGCCCCGCTGCTTGGCCAATGGCGTGCGCCTCTCGATCATTGGTCGCCGTGACCGCTTCTCCGATGCCCTGCGGGCTGCGATTGTGCGGGCCGAGCAGGCCACCTTGGGCGGAAAAAAACTCCATCTGCGCGTGGCTCTGGACTATTCCGCCCGCGATATGATTCTCGAAGCAGCTCGCCAATTAAACGAGTTTGGTGGCGATTTTGACCGCGAGACCTTCTCGCGCCTGGTGACCCAGAGTGATCCTGCTGCGGAACGGGTGCCCGATGTGGATATCCTCGTGCGCACAGGGGGGGAGCAACGTCTGAGTGACTTTTTGCTCTGGGAGTGTGCCTACGCTGAGTTTTTCTTCTTGAAAAAAATGTGGCCGGATTTTTCTGCCAACGATTTGCAAGACGTGGTCTCGGATTTTTGCTCCCGTGACCGCCGCTTTGGCGGCTTAAACGAGATCAGCCAGCAAGTCGTGGCCGGATAGTGGGGCTGAAACCGCTTATCTGTTGAAAGATAAAAACGCTCATACTTGCTTTCACTTGGGTGGATTGCGCTGTTCCTGCTTCTCAATCCAAATTTAGAGGAAAGTTGAGAATTTTATGCGCGTTAAGATGATTCTGCCCGCTTTAACCGAGGCCAAAAGTCCCTATTGGCGCCCAATCAAGTATTCTCTTTTTCCCCCCTTGGGCCTGGCAACCCTGGCCGCTTACCTCGATCCCGACGACGAAATCTCCCTGATAGATGAACATGTCGAGCCGCTCAAACTCGATGACAGCCCTGAATTGGTGATCATTCAGGTATATATCACCAACGCGTTCAGGGCCTATGCTTTGGCTGATCATTACCGCGCTCAAGGCGCTTTTGTGGCGCTGGGCGGCTTACATGTGACTTCTCTGTCCCAAGAGGCGGCAGCACACGCTGATGCGATCTTTCTGGGACCCGCTGAAGAGGCCTTTCCGCGCTTTTTACAAGATTTTCGGGCGGGTCGGCCCGAAAAGGTGTATATCTCGCAAACGCGCAGCCTGCAAGGCCTGCCCCCGATTCGCCGCGATTTACTCAAGCGCCACCTTTATTTTGTGCCGAATTCGATTGTGGTCACGCGCGGCTGTCCGCACCACTGCGACTTCTGTTATAAAGATGCGTTTTTTGAGGGCGGGCGCAGCTTTTACACCCAATCTGTCAACGATGCCCTTGCTGAGATTCAACGCCTGCCGGGCAAACATGTCTATTTCCTCGACGATCATCTGCTCGGCAACCGCCGTTTTGCAAGCGAACTCTTTGATGGCATGAAAGGCATGAAACGGGTCTTCCAGGCAGCGGCTACCGTTGATTCGATTCTGCGTGACGATTTAATTGAAAAAGCCGCTGAAGCCGGTTTACGTAGCCTGTTTGTGGGCTTTGAAACCCTCAGCCCCGCCAATTTGCGCAGCAGCAATAAATACCAAAACCTGAACCAAAATTACGCCAAAGCCATTCAACGTCTGCACGATTTGGGGATTATGATCAATGGCAGCTTTGTCTTTGGCCTCGATCACGATACACCGGATGTGTTTAAACAGACGGTTGAATGGGGGGTGCAAATGGGCCTAACCACGGCCACCTACCATATTCTCACGCCTTATCCTGGCACAGCCCTCTATGCACGCATGGAAAAAGAGGGCCGCATTTTGCACCGCCAATGGGACTTGTACGACACCCGCCAAGTAGTCTACCAGACCCAGGGGCTCAGCGCCGAACAGCTCAAAAATGGCTATGATTGGGCTTACCGCGAATTTTATCGCTTCTCCAATATCTGGAAAGCAGCAGCTGTGCATCCTCAAATGAAACACCAATTGAAACATCTGGCGTATAGCACAGGCTGGAAAAAGTTTGAGCCGGTCTGGAATTTTTTGATCAAAAACCAGTGGCTGGGCGCCACCCGAGGGGTCTTGGAGGCCGTACTGGCGGAGGTCAAACGGGACCAAAGGGCTTTGCCCGCTCAGGGGGTTTCGTCTGAATCCCCAGTCGTTGCACCTTCAGAACTGTTGGGCTGAGCAGCGCTTTTGCGCTGGTACATATTAACCAATTGGGCCATGCCTGTGTTTAAATCGAAGTGAAAGCGAAAAGCACGGGAATAGGCGTCGATGACGACTTCCCAATGATCTGAATCGAGGGGTTGACTGTGTATTTTTAGCCCACCTATCCCCATTTGGAAATAAAAGTTGGACATGGCTTTGGCTGAGGTGTTTAGATCTTGAAGCAAATAGGCGGGCAATTGGCCCATCAATTGCGCGCCAGGATCCAGCAAAAAAACCAGCAGAAAAGGCACAGGGGGGCGGCTCAGTGCTTGATGGGGAAAAGCTTGAAACGGACTCAGATCCACTTCACTTTGGTGCAGGGCCTGGAGTTTGTATATTTGGTAAGCCCTGAACTCTTCTGCGTGGGCCTGCACAAATAGGCTCACTTTTTGACTCAGGGCCTGAAATGGGGGCGAATCCAGGTCAAAGGGGTCCGACATCGCCACCAACTCTGGGTATAGGCTGTATTTAAAGGCCAGAATTTGCTTTTCGAAGGGGTGGTGAATGGCGGTGTTTTCGAGGCTGGGCTTGAGGGGACTTTCTGGCTCAAAGCAGCGGTAACAGCTGCTCAGACCCAGTGTCAGAGCGACACCCAATACTAAATTGACGGTCCTAGAGAGTGCTGTTGTGAAGCCAGATCTGTGGGGAGCATTGTACTTGAATGCGGAGTGGTTCATAAAACTGTTCATCTAATTCATTGTACAATGAGCGCAATTCTTGCAGGAGGCCCGAACCCGTGAAAGTTGCTGTAAACGTTTTTCAAGCCCTGTTTTCAACCCTTTTGGCGGGCAGTCTCTGTTTGTCTGCACCGGTTTTGGCTGCCGAAAAAGCAGATTTTTACCACTTTCCCCCCGGCTTTCTCTGGGGCACAGCCACCGCCGCGTATCAGGTGGAGGGGGGCATTCAGAATGATTGGAGTGCCGCCGGGTTGGATGCTGGCCAAGCTGCGGATCATGCCAAGCGCTACGAAGAGGACTTTGCTATCCTCGAAAAAATGGGCACACCCGCCTACCGCCTATCGATCGAGTGGGCCAAATTGGAGCCTGAGCCCGGCAAATACAACCGCCAGGCTCTCGAAGAGTACCGCAAAATGCTCAAGAGCCTCAATCGGCGGGGCATTCAGCCGATGGTCACCCTCTTTCACTTTACCTTGCCGACCTGGTTTGCCAAAAAAGGTGGCTGGACCCGGCCTGAAAATATTCAGGACTTTGTGCGCTTTTGCACCTGGGTCAGTGGTGAACTCAAAGACGAGGTCAATTGGTGGTTTACGATCAACGAACCCTTGGTCTACGCTTTTAAGTCGTACGATGCGGGCGCATGGCCGCCTTTTCAGAAAGACCGCAACTTGGCCCTGCGGGTGATCAAACACCTGATTCTGG
>CAZRFI010000350.1:0-4799 GCA_964598905.1 uncultured Candidatus Sericytochromatia bacterium
GCTTTAAACACCCAACGCGAAGCCCTGCTCAAAAAGCTGACGGCTGGCGCCTCTGGAGACGTGGTCCAAAAGCAATTTGACAAAATTCGCAATGCCCTGCGCCAGATGCTGCACAAAAACCAGATGGAATTTCGCAATATGCAGCAGAAACTGGCCCTGCAAAAAATGCTGGCAGAGATGATGATGGACATGCAAGCCGAGTTGAAGCACCTGGATCAGAGCTTTCAAGCAGATGTGCGCAAACACAGCGATGCCCTACTTTTGGAGATGCAAAGCGAGATTCAGAAAATTCCCGCAGGCACTGGCTTGATTCAGATTTAAACCAACCAGATCCTCTGCCCGCCAGCCCTTGACCTGCTCTATACTGATTCAATCGTGAATTCAGTTGCTCAAAAAGGTTGATGCTCTATGTTGCTCGCTTCTGCTCTTGAATCTCTCCCGCTGCAAGCCGCTCTGCAAGTGCCTAACTTGCTACAACCCGGTAGTCAGGCCGCATATATCGCCCGCAGAGCAACAGAGATTCGCACCCAAGTGGTGGTGGTTCATGATCGCAAAGAAGCCGAGCATTATATGGTCTATTTGCGCGCCTTTGGCATCGAAGACTGTGTCTATTACCCCACACCCGCGCTTTCACCTTACGAGTGGAGTGGCGATGAGCGTCTGAGCTGCCATCAGCGACACCTCGTACGCTTCCGCCTGCAATACACCGATGCCCCTCCCCAGGTCATTTTGGTGGGGTACAAAGGTCTGAGTTATCTGGTTATGGACAACTTGACCTGGTACCAGCAGACCCTCACCCTCTACCCTGACGACCGCATGCCCCCACCCGTGCTGGTGCAGCGTCTGATTCAGCTCGGCTACCGTCCTGCCAATGCAATCACGGAGCGCGGGGAGTTTACCCGCCGGGGCGGGACTCTGGATATCTACCCCATGGGCTGCGAGCGGGTCTTGCGCATCGAGTGGTTCGATGACGAAATCGAAAAAATCGCCAGTTATCGCCTGAATGACCCACTCGACAAGCCCCGCACAGACAAAAGTGGCGTGATTCCCCCGGCCTTTGAATGGGTCATTCCCGACAATCTCGAAGCGCTCAAAACCAAACTGACCGAAAATTACCGGGGCAATTTTATCTCGCTGATCCGCGACTTTAGCTATTCGTCTCAGCTCTACCAGATCATGCCCCTTTTGCATGGCGTCACCAGCCTACTCGGCTGCCTGCCCGACAATGCCCAGATCGTCTGGAGTGAAGGCCTGCACACCAAGGCCCGGGGCTATGCCCATTTGCTCGACGAAACCGCCCAGCAACGCGCGATTGCCCCCCAGCATTTGACCCGCGATCAATTGGATCACGAACTCAAACGCCTGCAGCAATTGCATTTTAGCGGTGCCGATGGCCAAGGCGGGGGCACGCTCTTGCCCCCGCTGGAAAAAAGCCTCGATCAGCTGACCGCGATTTTGCAACAGGCCCTGCACAAAGGCAACTATGTCACCGTGGTCAGCCCCCAGCCCCAGCGGATTGTGACCATTCTGCGCGAACGCCGCTGCCCCGTTCAAACGGGCCAAGGCCCGCTGCAAGCCGGAACAGTCAATGTGGTTCAGGGAGCGCTGCCCGAAGGCTTTGCCTATGCTCCGCTCAAGTGGTTTTGCTTTACCGACAAGGAGTTGTTTCCGGGGCGGCAGAAGATCACCCGCGATCCCAAATTTAGGCGCAATACCTCGCCCTTGCAATTGAGCCGAATCAAAGAAGGCATGTTGGTCGTACACGAGGTGCATGGCATTGGCCGTTACAACGGCTTGGTGCAGTTTTCGACCACCGGAGAAACCCGCGAATACCTGGCCGTGCTCTATGCAGGCAGCGACCGACTGCTGGTGCCTGTCGAGCAGATGCACCGCCTACAAATCTACCACGGGGTGGGTGATTCGCAGGTCAAATTGCACAAACTCGGCGGCAGCGAATGGGAAAAGGCCAAGAGCAAGGTCAAAAAAGCCCTGGTCGAAATTGCCGAGCAATTGCTGCGCACCGAAGCGGCACGGATGCAGGCCGAAGGCATTACCTATCCCCCCGACAGCGAATGGCAGCGCGAGATGGAATTTGCCTTCCCGTATGAAGAGACGCCCGATCAGCTCAAAGCGATTATCGACACCAAATTGGATATGGAGCAATCTGTGCCCATGAACCGCTTGGTCTGTGGCGATGTGGGCTTTGGCAAAACCGAAGTGGCCCTGCGCGCGGCCTTTAAAGCGGCCATGGCCGGTTATCAGGTGGCCATTTTAGCTCCGACCACGATTCTGGCCCACCAGCATTACCAGGTACTCAAAGACCGCTTTGCCTCTTACCCCGTACGTGTAGAGTTGCTCAGTCGCTACCGCACCGCCAAAGAGAGCGATCAGATTTTTGCCGATCTCAAAGGGGGCGCGATCGACATCGTCGTGGCCACCCACCGCCTGCTCTCAAAAAAGCTGGCCATGAAAAAACTGGGGTTGATGATCATCGACGAAGAACACCGCTTTGGTGTGCTGCAAAAAGAAAAACTCAAAGACATTCAGCCCGGCATCGACATCTTGACCATGTCAGCCACGCCGATTCCGCGCACGATGAATATCGCCCTGGGTGGGTTGAAGTCCTTGAGCCTGATTGAAACCCCACCGCCCAATCGCCAGCCGATCAAAACGATTGTTGAGCCCTATAACGAAGACCAGCTCAAAGAGGCGATCTTTCACGAATTGCAGCGTGGCGGACAGATTTATTATATCCACAACCGCGTCAAAGACATCGAAAAAATTGGGGCCAAGCTGCAAGAATTGGCCCCCCAGGCCCGAATCCGCACCGCCCATGGCCAAATGAACAAACAGGAACTCGAAGAGACGATGTGGGAGTTTTACACCCACGCCTTTGACATTTTGGTCTGCACGACGATTGTGGAATCGGGCCTCGACATCGCCAATTGCAATACCCTGATCATTGAACGGGTTGAATTGCTGGGTCTGGCCCAGATTCACCAATTGCGGGGCCGGGTTGGCCGCTCGAATATTCAGGCCTATGCCTATCTCTTTTATGATCCGATCAAACCCCTGACCCGCGAAGCGCGTGAACGCCTGACCGTGGTACGCGAATACTCAGATCTCGGATCGGGCTATTACGTGGCTCTCAAAGACATGGAAATTCGCGGGATTGGCAATTTGGTGGGCCCCCAACAACACGGCAATATTCTCTCTGTGGGCTTTGAGACCTATTGCCAATTGCTCGAAGAGACGATTGCCCTGCTCAAAGGCGAGGTGCGCGAGGCCCGTGAGAGCCTGGCCTGTATTATTGACCTCAATCTCTCAGCCTTTATACCCGAGCGCTGGCTCGACGATGTGGCCGAAAAAATGCGCATCTACCGTGTCTTGGCTTATAGCGACGATCTGGAGCAAGTCGAGCAGCTCAAACAGGACCTGATCAAAAAGCAGGGCGACTTGCCCAAAGAGGTAGACACCCTCTGGCGCGTCACCCAGACCCGGATTATGGCCACAGATCTGGGCATTCGCAAAATTGGCTTCAAAGGCCAGATGCTCGAAATTCAACTCAGCATGTCTGAAACCCGGTTTAAATTGGCGCTGCGCCGCAACCCCCTGCTCAAGAATTGGCAGTACAAAGCCGATGCACTTTTGCACACGCTCATGCCCCAACCGCTCAAGAACCTGCAACGGGTCGAGACCTTCCTTGCTACACTGATGGCAATGGAAGCAGAACATCACGAGGAGCAACCCGTCCATGTCGAATAGCCATCTGACAGAAAAAGGCCTTGTGGCCATCGCCCTGGTGGTCTTTTTGGGCGGCGGTTTTACCGCTGGGACTTGGTATTGGGTCAATCGCTTCGACTTTGTCGCCCAGGTCAATGGTGAGCGCATCACCCGTACGGTCTTTGCCCGCAGTTTAGAACAGGCCCAACATCTCTACACGCGCCAATTGGGTCTGGATCTCAACTCGCCCCAAGGCAAGGCCCTGCTGCCGATGCTCAAAGAGACGACCTTGAACCAATTGATCGACAACCAATTGCTTTTGAATGAAGCCCAAAAACGCCAGATCACGATCTCCGATGCCGAAGTGGAAGCCGAATTTGAGAAATTGCTCAAAACCAATTACCAGGGCAAACGCGACCGCATGGAGAGCGAATTGGCCCGGAATAATTTTTCGGTGCCGGATTTTCGGCGCGAATTAAAAGAGCGCCAAATCCTCAAAAAAATGCGCGAAGCCCTCAGCACAAGTGCCAAAGTCAGCGACAAAGATGCTGCCAGCTATTTTGAGCAAAACAAAAAGAACTTCAACCAGCCCGAAAAAATCGAAGCGGCGCATATTCTCTTTAAGGTCGAAAAACCGGCCCAAGACGCCGCCGCCCGCCAAAAAGCCGAAAAACTGCTGGGAGAACTCAAAGCCGGAGCCGACTTTAAAGCCCTGGCAAAAAAACACTCAGAAGACAGCTCCAACAAAGACAGAGGCGGCGATCTCGGCGCTTTTGCCAAAGGGGATATGGTACCCACCTTTGAAAGCGCGGCCTGGGCACTCAAACCAGGTGAATATACCCAGACGCCTGTCAAAACCGACTTTGGCTATCACCTGATTCTGCGCGGCAGAACCCTGCCCGCAGGGCCCGTGCCCCTGGCTGAGGCGCGCAAACAATTTGAGCCCCAATTGCTGGAGCAGGCCAAAGACAAGGCCTACCGCGCTTGGCTCACAAACACCCGCAAGCAGGCCGAAATCACGATCGCCGAAGACATGCAGCGGCCTGCACCGCCTGACCTGCCCGTAGGCACAGTAT
>CAZRFI010000351.1:0-4759 GCA_964598905.1 uncultured Candidatus Sericytochromatia bacterium
CTGCCGATTGCGGCCCGCATCAAGGTCATGGCCAGCATGAATCTGGCCGAACGCCGCCTGCCCCAGGACGGACGCATCGTGTTCAAAGAGCACAGCCGCAACCGTCAAGACTTTGATCTGCGTGTGGCCACCGCTCCCATGAACTTTGGCGAAAAAATTGTCATGCGTATTATCGACAAACAAAAGAGCACACTGCCGCTGGATCAATTGGGTTTTTCCAAGCGCAATCTGGATCTCTATCGCACCCTGATTGGCAGCCCCTATGGCATGATTTTGCACGTCGGGCCCACGGGCTCAGGCAAATCCATGACACTCTATTCGGCCCTGGGGGAAATCAACCGGCCCGAGATCAATATCCAAACGGCGGAAGACCCGATTGAATATACCTTGCCCCGAATCAACCAATTGCAGGTTCACCCCGAAATAGGGCTGACCTTTGCGCGGGCCCTGCGCTCGTATTTGCGCCAAGACCCCGACGTGATTCTGGTGGGCGAAATCCGCGACAAAGAAACGGCCCATATCGCAGTTGAAGCAGCCCTGACAGGCCATTTGCTCCTATCGACCCTGCACACCAATGATGCGGCATCGACCCTGACCCGCTTTGTCGAAATGGGCATGGAGCCGTTTATGATCAGCTCTTCGATTGTGATGATCTGTGCCCAACGTCTGGTGCGCACCCTCTGTGTCCATTGCAAAGAGCCTTACCAGGCCTCTGCCCTTGAATTACAGCAATTGGGACTGCCCCAAAACCCGTCCCAAACCCTCTACCGGCCTGGAGGCTGTGAAAAATGCCAGGGCCACGGCTATCGTGGCCGAACAGGCATCCACGAATTGATGATTCCCACCGACGATATCCGCACAGCCCTCAATACCCCCGGCATGAATGCCGATGATCTGAAAAAAATGGCCGTCAACCACGGCATGAGTACCCTCTATTGGGATGCCATGGACAAAGTCAGACAGGGTCTCACCACTTTGGAAGAGGCCCTGTCGAAGGTGCGCCCCGATGAGTTTGAGAGCAAACCCAGTTGGTGGAACCAGGAAGTCTCTGAGTCTCATTTGACGGTCCAGAGCTAAAACTTGGCTAAAAGTTAGCTTAGTTTTACTTGATCGTGCCGAGGCCCGAACAGAAGGTGTGAATCTGTTTGATCGAATGCGCCGTCTTGCTGTCGATATCATGAATCAGCGCCACACGGCGCACCTCTTCGAGGCTGGTAATGCCCGCAGAGGCTTTGAAGACCCCATCTTCGACCATCGAAAGCATGCCTGCCTCACGCCGAGAAATATCGCGAAGGGCTGTGGCCGTGCGTTTTTGCATCACCGCATTGCGCACTTCGTCGTTGATCTCCAGGGTTTCGTGTAAACCGGTTAAGCCGTTATAGCCATGATTGTGACAGTCCGGGCAGCCTTTGGGAGCATAAAATTGGTAAGCCCCACGATCACCGGCCAAAACCTTCATCGCCACCAATTCAGCTTCAGTAGGGGAATAAGGCACCCGGCATTTTTCACAGAGTTTGCGAACCAGGCGCTGTGTCACCAGCGTGACCGGCACAGGTGTGGTCAAGAGACAGTCTTTGCCACTTTGCATCAGGGCATAAATCAGAGAAGTGGTATCCGCAGCATGCAGCGAGGTCACGACCTTTTTGCCCATCAGAGCAGCCCCGTTGATGGCATCTGCCACAGCTGGGTTGTAAATCTCTTCAACCATTAAAATATCAGAGTCGTATTCAGCCATATGTTCCACCAGCCCAGCAAAGCTCTCTGGGCCATCACTCTTAAAGTGATTCTGAATCACACCCGGCATGATGTGATGAACAAAGTTTTCAAGCGAAAGCACCGAGCGTTGAAGCTGATTGAGATGCAAAAGCGAAGAATACATCAGGGTCGATTTGCCCGAGCGAATGGGGCTGCCGGTGATCAAAATCCCCCCTGAACGCTCCAGGGAATGCATCAAGCGCCCCAAATTCAGGGCTGAAAAACCCAGGTTATCAAACAGGAGCATGCGCGAGGGTGCATAGAGAATATGCACAACCAGATTTTCACCCCACAGGCCATTAAACGAGGAGATCGAGAGATCCACTTTGCGATTGGCGACATTGGTGGTAATCGTCTCTTCCCAGTATTTGCCGCCTTTGAGCCGAAAGGCCGTCTTAAGCATATCGATCAGCGAGGGGCCGACCCGCGCAGGCAAATCGGTTTTGTGCTGCATCACGCCATCTTTGCGCAGACGCACACGCACATAGTTTTCCTGGCACTCGACATGCAGACCGGAGGCCCCCTCTTCGACGGCACTGCGCACCAAATAGCGCGCCATTGAGGAGACCTCTTCTTTGGTCTTGTCTTCTTCGGCTTTGAGCATCAGATCATTGTCGAGGGCGGTCTCTACCGGAGGTTTACGCCGGGGACCATAAAACTCGGCGATCGTCGAAAGAATTTCTGAGGGTGTGGCAATCGCTGGCACCACTTTGCATTTAAAGCGATCAACCAATTGCTGCAAAAGCATGGAATTGAGCGGATCGGACATCAAAACCGTCAGTTGATTGCCGCTGCGGCTGATTGGCAAATATTCGTTGTAGCGCAGATTTTCTTCATCGAGCCCTTCCATCAAAGTCAAATCCATCAGTTCGAGCGAAGGAACAATGCGGGGAATATCCAATTGCAGACTCAAGGCATTGGTCAACTGGGATTCTGAAATAAAGCCTCCCTGAATCAACAAGGCCCCAAAGCGTTTAGAGGAAACACGCTGCTGCTCCAGAATCTTGTGCACCTGGGCATCGGTAATCAGGCCCATATTGACCAATAATTCACCAATTTGGATATGCTTTTGGTATTTGCTCAGAAAGCGCTGCAATTCCTGTTTGCTGATCAGCTTGAGCTCGACACAAACCCGACCCAAAGGTTTGTATTCTGAACCCTGTTTTTGGATTGTCAGGGCTTTTTGCAAGCCATCCATGGTTAAGAGGCCTTCACGCACCATCAAGTCTCCCAGTTTTAAACTGGTGGTAGCGGCCCCTTTTCCGCTGGGGGCGGGTGTGGCTCCAGAATGTGTAGTCATACAAAAGCTCCTGAAAGTTAATCGCTCGATTACCACTGATCATTATACTCCTACTGGTATTCAAGGACTCAGAGGAAAGTGCTGAGTTTTAAAAGAGCTGCGCAGAAATCCCGCTTCGGGCTGTTATAATGGGAATATTCTTATCTTTTTCTGGAGTTCTGGCAACACGCAATGGAATCGTTAAAACTGGCACAGCTCAACGAACGCCGCAGCGATCTTGAAGATCAGTTGCTGGAGTTGGTCAGCCAGATTTTGGACGAATTGGAACCCCGCCTGATCGAGTATTGTGAACAGGGGGCAGAAAAGATTTTTAAGGCCTTTCCCGAGGTTTCTTCGCAATTCGACAAAACCCGTGTGTTGCAATTCAAACGCGATGTGCAGGCCTGTGCCAAAGAAAATACTGCCCGTTTGATTGGCCAATTGGCCGATGAAGATTATTGGCTTGAAGAGACGCCCAGCCGCCGCCCCAAAGAGAGCTTGCGCCAAAACACCAAGGTCTGGGAGGCCATTCAAAATTGTCTGCTGACCTTGGTACCGGTGTTTAAACGCTATGGTTACCCGACCCGCACAGGGGTACTCGGCACCCCCTTTCGTGAAATGGAACTCAAAGAACCCGAACAATTGCCCCGTTCAGAGCATTTGCGCCTGCTAAGTATGAAGTATTGGATTGCCCTGGGCAAATTTCAACAAACCCACCAGGAAAGCCTGCGCCTGCAACGGGCCGTGGCTCATCAAACCCTGGAAGAGATTTGGCAAGATTAAGCCTGGATTAGTTTTGCTTTAACTGGTATAATGCCCCTTTGTAAGCGAATAAAGGAGAGTGCCTCCCTTGGCTGGAATACCACAAACAACAAACTATCAAATTATCTCAAAACGCAGACTCTGGTACATGATCTCCGTCGTGGTCATGATCCCTGGTTTGATCTTCCTGTTCATGGGCGGGCTCAAACTTGGCATCGATTTCACAGGCGGCTCGATGTTCGAACTGGCGTTTAAATCCCCCCCCAAGATCAGCGAATTGCGCACCGAACTCAGCAAAATCGACAAAGAGACCTTCAGTGATGCACAGGTCAGCGAACTCAAAGATGCCAGTGGCAATACCATTACCACCATTCGCTCCAAACCTGTCGACAACAAAGAACAGGTCAAAATCTTTAAAGATTTTAAGAGCAAGTTCGGCGAATTTGAACAGATTCGCGTCGAGGTTGTGGGCCCCACCGTCGGGAGCGAATTGCAGTCCAAAGCGATTATGTCGACCTTGATTGTCTCAGCCATGATCGTGCTCTACCTGACTTTTCGCTTCAGCCTCGACTACGCCGTTTGCGCCGTGATTTGTCTCTTGCATGACGTCTTCACTGTGTTGGGCATTTTTGCCATCATGGGCCATTTCTTGCATGTCGAAGTCGACAGCCTGTTTGTCACCGCCATTTTGACAGTGGCCGGTTTCTCGGTCCACGACACAATCGTGACCTTCGACCGCATCCGCGAAAACGCAGGCGATATGGGCCGGGGCAAGACCTTTGCCGATGTCGCCAACGACTCCATCAATCAGACCATTACGCGCAGCTTAAACACCTCGCTGACCACCATGTTTCCGCTCTTTTGCCTGACGGTTTTTGGCGGCAGCACGATCAAATATTTCTCCCTGGCCATGCTCTTGGGAATTATTATCGGCACCTATTCCAGCATCTTCGTGGCCAGCCC
>CAZRFI010000352.1:0-4739 GCA_964598905.1 uncultured Candidatus Sericytochromatia bacterium
GTCTGAAAATCCAGAATCAGTTTTTGGGCCAAGGCCAGGGCTTTCTGAATCTGGGGATCTTGCACAGGAATGCCCTCAAAATAGCCACCTTTTTGAAAGGGGCCCACGGTGCGAATTAAAATTTCAGCCCCAGCATGAATGCGCTTGCTCTCATAATCACTTTCCTGCCAGAGCTGGGGACAGGTTCTTTCAAGGCGTTGCCAATACTGTTTGGAAAAAGCCCGCCAAAAATGGTCGATACAGACCTGAATCGCCGTCCCCGCATGGGCCTCAGAAATTAACCAGCAATGAGCCATCAAATGCCCGAGATCCTGGGCCGGTTGACCCCAATGCACAAACTCCCAATCAATCAGACGAATCCCTTGCACGGTCAGACAAATCGAAGCGGGCCAGAGATCGCCCATGATCAGGCATTTCCCAGGTTCTAAAAACCGTTCGCCCAGAGTGTACACCGTTTGCTGCAATTGGGTATAAATCGCTTTTTCATACAGATTCGGTGATAACCAAGTCGCCAAATCATACTGAAGTTTTAGCCGGGTTTTTTGAATTTCGAGATTGTGAAACGTTTTTGCCAGACGTAGGTGGGAAGCGCTATAAGCATGAAGATCCAGCAAAAAGGAAGCCAATGCCTGGGCCCGATCTGAAATGACTTCTAAGCAGGGAATTTGCATCAGCCAGCGGTATAAATCGGGCCCAGCACCGATATCTTCCATCCAGAGCAGCGAATACTCTGGCTCAAAGGCCAATAATTGTGGGGGCCGAACTGTTTCTGTGCGCAATTCGGACAAAGACCCTGTCGGGCCCAGGGCCTCCAGAGCCAGAGCCTCAAAAGCCAAACGTGCAGGAGACAGCGCCTGTTCGGGAAAAGCCGCGAGAAAGGGCAGGGCCTGTTTGGCAATCCAACTCTCGTTTTTTCCTTGTAGCCGCCAGACATGGTTGAGGTAACCGCCTTTTAAAGCCTGAGGGGCAGATACCGTCTCAAACCCAGGACGCAGTTGCTTTAAATGCGCCTCTAGCTCTGCTGCGGACAGGGGCCGTGTCTGAGCAAAAGCCGCCACTATCCTCCCCGCTGCCATTTCAGCCAGGTTTGAAAGAGCTGTTTGACCGCCGGGGTGAGTTTGGTGCGGTTGTATTGATCCCCCAAATGGCGAATCGCTTCGGCCTGGGTGGGATAGGGATGAATCACCGAGGCAATGCTGCCCAAACCAATGCCATGTTTGATCGCCAGGGTCAGCTCACCCAACATCTCTCCCGCATGGCGAGCCACAATTGTGGCCCCCAGAATTTTGTCTTTGCCTTTCACCGTGTGCACTTTGACAAAACCCTCGGTTTCGCCGTCGGCCATGGCCCGATCCACATCTTTGAAGTGTTTGGTATACGTATCAATGGCGATCTGCTTGTGGGGAGCTTCGTGTTCATACAGGCCGACATGGGCAATTTCTGGGTCGGTATAGGTGCACCAGGGCATGAGCAAATCTGACAGTTTTTTATGGCCTTTAAACAGGGCATTTTGCAAAACGGTGCGGGCGGCAAAATCGGCGGCATGGGTGAATTTCCATTCCATGCAGACATCCCCAGCGGCATAGATCGCCGGGTGAGTCGTCTGGAGTTGGTCATTGACCTGCACCCCGTGTTTGGTATACACCACCCCAACTTTTTCCAGATTGAGCCCCTCCAAATTGGGAGCACGGCCAGCCCCCACCAGAATGGCATCGACGCGCACTTCGGCTTTTTGACCCGCTACCGTAAAATGCAAAATTTTCTCATCGCCCTGGGTTTCAATTTTCTCAAACTCAACATTGAGCCGCAGCTCCAGCCCCTCTTGAATAAACTGGTTTTGAACAATTGCAGCCGCGTCCGGGTCTTCGCGGTTGAGCAAATGGCTGCCATTGTGAAAGAGCGTGACCTGGGCTCCCAGACGGTGAAAGGCCTGGGCCAATTCACAGCCTATCGGCCCACCGCCAATACAGGCCAGGCGCTTGGGCAATTCGGTTAAATTAAACACGTTTTCATTGGTCAAAAAACCGGCTTCTTTTAAACCCGGAATCGGGGGAATGGCCGCCCGCGCTCCCGAGGCAATCACCGCCTTTTTAAACTTCAGAATTTGCCCGCCGACCTGAATCTGATTGCCACTGAGGAATTCCCCACTGCCCAAATAGACATCCACCCCCAGACCTTTGAAGCGTTCAAAGGAGTCGTGGTGGGAGATCTTGGCGCGGATCTGGCGCATCCGGGCCATGGCAAGGCCAAAGTCAATCGTGTCGGTATGGGCCTGAATGCCAAACAAATGGGCCTGGCGAACGTCTTGCGCTGCCCGTGCCGCACGAATCACCGCTTTGGAAGGCACACAGCCCACATTGAGACAATCGCCCCCCATCAAATGCCGCTCAATCAAGGCGACCTTGGCTCCCAGCCCTGCTGCGCCAGCGGCGGTCACCAGCCCGGCGGTACCGGCCCCAATCACAACCAAATTATACATGCCCTCAGGCACCGGGTTTTGCCAGTTTTTGGGATGCACATTCTGAATCAGGGTCTGGTTGTGGGCGTCCAGAGGGGTTATGTTGAGGGCCTCCGTGTTCATCAGAACAGACGCTCCGGCAACCGGGTTAGAGCGGGGATTTCTATCGAAAAAACAAATCCCACTCTGAAGACATCTGCCAAATTGGCGCCGGGAGAAATCGTGCGCCCAGACAGAGTGGCCTGCTGGGTATTGCCTGCATACAACGTCAAAATATGGGGGGTATGGGGAATCCGTTTTTTGACACCCGCCTGCCAAACAGGGCCCCGTTTTTCAAGAATTTCAGAATCCAGGGGCAAAACAATATCCGCAAAGAGATGCCAGTGTTTATAAACCCGCACGAGGGTATTGGCCCCAATCGCATTCACCACCCGATTAAAACTGTCTCCCTGGGCATTGCTCAATAAGCGGTAATTCAGGCCCACTTGCCAAATCTCGGGAATCAGAAAACGACTGGCGCTGAGATCCAGGCCAAAGACATGACCGCGATTGTTATACGCCAAGCGGGGGGCCAAGTTGAGCCAATCGCCTTTGGCTTCATCCAAAACCTGGTAAGTCGCGCCCACTTCAAACTCAAGTGGCGATTCCCGCAAAGTGAGAACACTGTCGATCTGCAGGTGTTCAATCGGGGTATAACTGGCATAAAAAGCTGGGTTGCTGCCTCGGGGAAACGAAGTCCCAAAAAAATTATGTGAAAAGAGCAGATAAAACGTATCTGGCGCATAGGTCTGGGCCGAAATTAAATTGGAA
Source organism: uncultured Candidatus Sericytochromatia bacterium (assembly GCA_964598905.1). Classification (GTDB taxonomy): domain Bacteria; phylum Cyanobacteriota; class Sericytochromatia; order UBA7694; family UBA7694. The sequence goes on from CAZRFI010000352.1 coordinate 3,269, forward strand.
GTGCCTTCGCGAAACACACGGGAATAATCCGTGTCCTCTTCAGTGGGAAGGGTTGAATGGCTCAAAGCGGGAAGGCTGACTGAACCCAAAAGGCTTAAAAAAGTCAAAAAAAGGGGGAGAGAGCGTTTTTTCATGGTGCATCCTCGTGTGATTCTAAAAAAAGGGAGGCAGTTGTCCACCTCCCCAACGATGTTTCAGGGTCTGTTATTGATTAAATCCGTAGATATAATCTTTGTTCTTGACGGTGGAATGGCAAGAGATGCACATCTGAACCTTGCCCTTTTGCATGGCCGTACCATCGGGGGCCGTCATGGCGTAATACCAATCCCCGTTGGCCGAATCATAGCCCTTGATCTTTTTCATGACAAACAGGGCTTCTGTGGGACCATCGGCAGATTTATGTGCTTCCTTGACTGCCGTTGCCCCATCGGAAAAGGGATACGATTTGCTGTTATAGGCCTGGGTTGCTGTCGCATCCAGATGGGTTCTGACCAACATTCCCTGGTGTGTTGGACTCACTTTTAGCTCTGTATTGAGAGCCGGAAAAGAGGTGTAACTCTTGGCCAAAGCCTTGAGATCTGCGTCACTGGGCTCCACAGGCTGTGCTGCCGGGGCATTATTGCTGGGGGTGTTGGGCACTGACGGCGCACTCGGAGCAGTACAGGCCACCACCGTATAAAGCAAAACGCTGGCTGCCAACAGGCTCGAAAATAGTTTCATGAAATTCTCCTCTGGTTTAAATTAAATGGAATAAGCTATTTGACAATGCCGTAATTCTGAACTTTGTCTGAAGTTAAATTAAAATGTAACTCCAAATAGTCCGGAACCTTGGCGATTGCCCCGCCGGGGCCCACTTCGGGTGGCTTGATGCCAAACGCGCTGAAACGTGTGCGAATCGTGCCATAGACCTCAATAGAACCGCCATTTTTACGGATTTTTACAATCGCAGCGAGGGGAAAGGAGCGCCCCCCCACAGCCAGTTGGCCTTTGACCGTGCCTTGGCCTTTCGCCAAGAGAGCCTCCCATTGGGCTTTGGAAAGGGCCTGGGTGGTAAAGAGCAGGTTGGGCTGGACTGAGGCCTTTAAAATTTTCAAAACTTCTTTGTCCCGATCGGGTTCTTGGCTGTTAAATGAGCCGATCGGAACAGCGATTGTTGCCGAGTATTTACTGCCACCCGCAGCCTTGGCCGTCACAGAAACCTGGCAAGAGGTCCCAACGGCTTCGTGTTGAGATACCAATGCCAATGTTTTGGTCGTACGCCAAGCCACACAATGGGAACCCGGCTGTAAAACTTGCCGAGCAGGCATAGAGGTGGCCCAAACAGGGCTTGAGAGTGGAATCAGTAAAAGACCGAGCAAGAGACTACGTTTAAACACAAAAATCCTCCAAGCTCTCAAGAATGAGATGCATTTCTTTTTTTTTAGTTTAGGGGTTATTGGGCTGCGCTTCTGTCAGCTGGTTGACAATTTTC
>CAZRFI010000353.1:0-4737 GCA_964598905.1 uncultured Candidatus Sericytochromatia bacterium
TTTTCATGCTATTTTCCTCGCTGTTTTCCTCACAAAGTCTTCATCCCCAGTGTAACCGATCAGAATCCGAAAAAGACATGGCTCTATTTTTGCCTTTTTGGGGTACGATATGAAATGTAAGCTGACAAAAGCGTGAGAGGGAGACCCCCATGAGCCACCCTTGTAAAAAGGTATTGCTGATTGACGACAGCCCTGAATTTCAGGATTATATGCAGGATCTTTTTTCTGAGTCGAGCTGCGATTTCTTGGGTGCCCAGGAGTCCAAATTGGGCTTCTTGATGGCCCAGAATTACCAGGCCGACCTCATTTTGCTCGATATCTTTATGCCCGCCCCCAACGGCCTAAAACTTTTGGAATCGCTTAAAAAGAATCCCTTGACCCAACATACCCCCGTGATCATGCTCTCGGGCTGCAGCGAAGCGAATGCGGTCAAACAGAGTTTGGCCCAGGGCGCAGCTGGGTATATTCTCAAACCCTTTGAATTGCCATTTTTGATCTCAGAATTGGAAAAACATCTGGGGATCTCAATTTTTCCGCAGGTCAAACACTAGCGAACGGCTTTGAGGCTCTCGGTAAAATTCCAGGTCTGCACATTTTTCTGGGCGCCTTGGGTTGATACTGCGTGCCCCACAGCCTTGATGGGTGCGGCAGCCAGACCCGCTACGCCCCCCAAGAAGCCACCGACAACCATGCCAACGGCCATACCTGCCCGAGGCGCAAAAGGCACACGACTGCCATAGGCCATGCCATACATAGCGCCCACCTCTGCGCCACCTCCGATTGTGCGTCCAGCGACGTCCAGGCCCTGGCCCCAAGCCGCGCCAGCGGTATGCCGGGTTTCAGCCTCAACCAAAAAACCGTCTTTGTCAGCGTCCATATTTTGCAGGGGTTTGAGGTCGGCATTGTAATAGGGGCCCATTTTAAAATCGGGGTCGGCTTTGCCCATGCGGCTTGCGTATTCTTGGATGTCGATTTTTTCGCCCGAGATAATATGGGTTTGGTGGGTCTCTTTGTCTTCAACGACAATATCCACTTTGCCGTTGTTCTCCAGGGCTTTGAGTTGCTCGGGATTGAGCTTGCCTTCGACGGTTTTTACCTGAAAAGACTGGGCTCCCTGAAGTTGTGAGACGTTCATACCATACCTGCCTGTACCTTGTGCTTGCCCTTATTATACCCAAAATAGTGCAAATTAACGGTTAATTTTTGTTTCTTTTCCGTGTTATGATCGGCAATATGTTGCAATCACCCCCGATCGATACGGCTTTTCAGACTTGGCTGCTGCAATTATTGCCCACCCAGGCCGAATGGGCTCTGCTCAGCCCAGATCCCAATTCGCTCCAGCGCTTACTCAAAGAGCAGCGCCCGAATCTTCACCTGCGTGAGCCGGGCCCTGGCTTGGATTGGCTCTTGGTCGAAGCCCATTTGGAATCTCAGCCAGACCCCGAAGTCTGTCTCAATACCTGGAAAAACTGGCTTCAGCCCACTGGACGCTTGGTGTTGAGTGTGCCCAATCTGCGTTATTTGCCGCGCTTGCTGGCGCTTTTACAGGGGCGCTGGCCCTTTGGCTGGGATCAACCCGTGCTTCAGGCTCTGACCAGTGAGTGGCTTTTGCAATTGCTCAGCGTTGGCGGTTGGGATCTGCTTGAATTGGCCTCGCAAAACCATGAACTGCCACAGCAATCCGCGGTACGGGCCGCGCTGGCAAGCACGGGCTGGGATTTAAGTGGCTTTGACGCTGACAGCCAGGTTTCACAATGGTACCTGCTGGCCACACCCCGAAGCCATTGGCAAGCAGCCCCTTTGCCCCTGGAAGGCCTGCGCGCGCACAATTTGCTCTTGGCCTTAGACGGCCAAGAGCAGCACTGGCAAGCCCTGGAAGATTATCTGCGCCAATTTCAGCCCCAGGACTCCATCGCTTGTGTGCTCTTTCCACTGGAACCCGCTTTTGACCCCGAAGCCTGGCAGGAGCGGCTTTTAGATTGGTTGGTGGCCAAAGGTTTTGACCCCGAAGCGATTCCCGATCTGATCTTGCCCGAAGCGCCTTTAACAGCGGCTGAAATCCCCCGTTTATTGGCAACTGTTGACACCCTGATTGGAGAGGGGGCACCTGCACCCTGGCTGGAATGGGCCCGCCGCCTCAACAAAAACCTCCTTTTGCTCGGCCCAGGGCCTTTGCCAATCGGTTTTGAGGCTGCCCATTGTTTGCGCGACTGGTCTGAGCTTCGGCTTTAGATTCTATTCTGTCTAAGCGAAAATGGCCACACATCTTACCAAATGACCCTTTCTGCGCCAAAATCCTGTCCAATGCGACAGGCTCACATTCAAAGCAAAAAGAGTGCGTTAAAATATAAAAATGCTTCCATACAGAGGTCAAAGAACAGAGATGGCAGACAATTTAAATGACTGGATTCAACGGTTGCACGAAGGATCCGCTGGTGAACGCAAACAGGCTTTGAGGGCCTTGGCAGAATTTGGCCCCAAGGCCATAGCGGCCGTGACTCTCAGTTTAAACGATCCCCATCCGGATATCCGGGCCCAGGCGATTCTCTTTTTATCCGCGCAGAACGCGTTCTCCGCCATTCCAACTGTGTTAAAAACCCTCTTTGATAGCCATGAAAATGTCGCGATTCAAAGTGCTGAAGCACTTGGAAAATGGGGCGATCCGCAGGCTGTTGAGTCTCTCTGCTCGGCTTATTCCGAAGCGGGCCCCCTGCTGCGAAAAAGCATTCTGAGCGCTTTGGGGCGTTTAAGAGATCCTCGCTCTCTGCCGCTCTTGGCTCAAGCCCTGCAATCGGAAGATCCCATCCTGCGTCAACTTGCGCTGGAGGCCCTGCGTCAGTTTGACGCTTTGTCTGCAGAAAAAATCCAGCCCCAGGTGCTAGAACTGCTCCAGGATCCGGTCGCTCAGGTCCGTATTGCAGCCACAGAAACACTGGGTCAATGGGGGGGCCGAAAGAGTCTCCCCCTCTTGAGCCAGACTTTGCGGGACAGCGATCCCAAAGTCTGTGCCAATGCGGCCAAGGCCTTGGTTAAAATTGGCATTCCAGCCATTCCCTTTTTGATTGATGCCTTAAAATCTGCCAATGAAACCGAGCGGGTTATTCCGAGCAAGGCTTTAACCCAAATTGGCGAACCGGCCCTCAGTGCCTTGCAAGAACTTTTCGAAAGCCCTTCTGCCGAGATGCGCAAATGGGCGCTTGAAAGCATCAAGGAGATGACCTTGACCCAAATAACCCCGTTCCTGATGGTCGCCCTCAGAGATGAAGTTCCCGAAATTCGGGCCTTGGCGGCTGAGGGTCTGGGTCAAGAACATTGTTCAGAGGCCCTGCTCCCCCTCACCAACGCCCTCCAGGATCCTGAGCCAAAAGTGCGCAGCAATGCTGCTGAATCCCTGGGAAAATTCAAAGATCTGAAAACCCTGTCGGCTCTCTTACAAGCCCTTCAAGACGTTGAACCCCAGGTTCGCCAGCGGGCCACAAATGCCCTGGGTAAGCTCAAAGATGCGCAAACCCTGCCTGCTCTCTTGCAAGCCCTGCAGGATGTCGACCCTCAGGTTCGTCATCAGGCCGCAAACGCGCTGGGAATGTTGGGTCAGGTCGCCATTTCAGCATTGCTTGAATTGCTTACCGTTCCTTCTGATGCCCCACAAAAATGTGTGATAGAAGCCCTCGGAGAGATAAAAGCCAAAGCCGCCATTCCAGCCCTGATTACCACTTTGAACAGTGAAAGGGAAGAACTTGCCCAAGCTGCAGCCAGGGCTTTGGGACAAATCGGCGAGCCAGATGTGATCCCTGCTTTGCTCTTGGCTCTGCAAAGTGACAAGCCTGAATTGCGCCAAGCAGCCGCCAAAGCCCTGGGTAAATTAGAAGATGAGCAGGCAGTTCCTGCTTTAATTGAATTGTTAAAGGATCCCGATCAACGGGTCAAATACACCGCCACCAGTGCGTTGGGGAAAATGAATCACCCGCTGGCAACTTTGGCCCTCAAAGTGATTGCCAACAAAACCGAAGATGATTATTTGCAAGTGGCCGCGCGCGAAGCACTGCACTAAAGAAAACCTGAGATGCAAAAAGCACACAGGGACCAACACAAGCGATTGAACCAGCCATTTCGGCTGATGCTACTTGGTTGGCTGGGGATTCTTGGCCAGATGGGCTACACCGAACAGCCAGCCCAGAGCGCCTCTCTTTGCGCTTTCCGCTGTCTTCCCAGCAAACAGGGCAAAATTTTTACTCTCAAGCCCTTACAATTCCATTACGAAACCGATGGCCATTTTGACAAAGACGAACAGGGCTGGTGCGCCAGCCGCATTTCGATTCAGATCTGGCCCAATGGCGAAGTCCTGCTGCGTGATTGGTATGATGCCAATGGGCATATTTTGTCTGATCTGCATTACCGAGGCCATGTGATTGCCCAATACGGGCAAACACTTACGCTTCAGCTTGAAGGGCAGGGCTTTCAGGCTCATCTGGGGGCGGTGGATGGCCGGGTCGAACTCGACCTACAAACGGGGCGCTTGAAGAGCGTTTCCGATTGAAAAGGCCCAGACGTGAGTGTCTGGGCCTGAGAGTCGTGGCGATTTCAATAGCGGTGCAGGCGTCCGACAGGTGGACGGGCATAATTGCGGGTCCAAACGGTCTCAAGATCGGGTGAATCCATAAAGTCTTCGACGGTGACCATTTCCCAGCCATATTTGACGGCATGGGGCAAAACACGGGGCGGGCGGGCCAATTTGCG
>CAZRFI010000354.1:0-1073 GCA_964598905.1 uncultured Candidatus Sericytochromatia bacterium
TTTGGGGTGACGCTGAAGGCGTTTGGGAGATGAGGGATTTAAAATATGCAGGTATCTGTTTATGTTTTTTACTTGCAAGCTGTGGTAATCCAGAATTGCTGGCGGGCACACAGGTGGATTTTTGGGCTTTCTTGACCCAGACCCGAATCGATGGCTATGTCGATGCCACAGGCAACGCAGCCCGTTTTAAAAAAATTGTGGCCTTGGCGGTGGATAGCCAAGACCGGGTCTATGTGGCTGACACAGGCAATGCCCGGATTCGCATGATTACCCCCCAAGGCCAAGTCAGCACAGTCGCAGGCACAGACAAAATTCAAAGTGAATTTTCCGCAGAGTCGCTGCCTTTAGAGACACAATTGGTGGATCTGGCAGGCCTGACCATTCACAAAGATGTGCTCTATTTTACAGTCAAGGGCTGTGTGCGCAGCTTGGATCTCAATACCCCTGAAGATAAACGCAAGCTACAAACCTATTATGGCAAATGCCTCTCCAGTCAGGAAAAAGAGAAGAGTGATGACGAATACGAAGGGTTAAATCAAAAGCCCGATCAGCTCCGCTTTTTGGGTCAAATCCAACATGACAAAAATGGCAATTTATATGTCGAGGCTGCCACCACTGACACAGAAGGATTTTTAAGAAACGTTCCTTGGCTGAAAGACAGTTTGGATCGGGAGGTCGTCAATAAAATTGATGTTCAGAAAAAAGTGAGTTTTCAATCATCTCTCACGTACAATTTTGTGGTCGATAGCACGAGCTGTGTTGTTAACCTTCCTGATGCCAATAACTTTGGTGACAGATATATAGCCTCAGACTGCCGTCAACAAACGTCTGAAGGCTCTTTTTATGGAACAAATGACAAAGACGACCCCCGTCTTAAACCGCGTGATTTGAATGCCATCTGGATGGGAAATGACGACGATCTCTTTATTTTTGGAACCTGGCTGGCCAAGTTAAGCCTTCAGGGGAAAATCACATTTATTGCCCCTCTTCCCAATGGCATTTGGAATCGGTCTGTCTTAAATCCCGCTGAAACACTTGTTTATACCGCAGATGACACCTCTGTCTATCGCTGG
>CAZRFI010000354.1:1173-4668 GCA_964598905.1 uncultured Candidatus Sericytochromatia bacterium
GCCAAACAGAGCTGCCAACACACCCTTTTTCAGATAGGAGTTGCAACCATCAACAGGCATGAGCCCCTTACAAAATCAGCTCTTTTTCTCATGACCAGCGACACCGCTGAAACGGGGCCGGTCTCAGCGGGAATCGTTAAGTGAGATTCAGCCGCTGAATCAAAATCCCCGCCATTGAATTTGGGGCTTGCTCCTCCCAGAAAAGCCGAATCAAAAAATTTCGTTGGTTGAATCTCACCCCGCATTTTGTTAGCATAAGGGAATCCACATCTGCAAGGAGGCTGATATGCGCCTCGGTCTGTTGTATCTACAGGGCAAAGGAGGCAGCGCGGGCTGGACCTTGGGCCCACTGGGGTTGAGTTATCTCTCTGCCACCCTCAAACGCGATTTGCATTTTCGCGATCAGGATCTTGTCCTTGAAGTGGATGATCCCGACCGCCTGCTCAGTCATGACCCCGACGTGATTGGGATTACCTCTTTTACCGAAACCTTTGAACATGTTGTTCGCCATGCCCGCTATTTTAAGCGCATGGCCCCCAACGTGCCGATCATTGTCGGCGGAGAACATATTTCTGCGGCCCCGCAGAGTTTGCCCGAATCCGTGGACATTGGCGTGATTGGCGAAGGAGAAGAGACTCTCAGAGAGCTGATGCAACTCTATCTGCGCAAAGAGGCCACCCCTGAAAATCTCGAAAAGGTCAATGGCATTGTCTATTGGCACAAAGGCCAACGCGTCCAAACGGCCCCCCGCGCCTGGATTATGGACATGGACAGCATCGCCAAACCCGACAGGGCCTTTATTCACAGGCCCGACCAGCTCTGGCAACAGCCGCTCTTTACCGCTCGCGGCTGCCCGTATCAATGTACGTATTGTGCCTCAACCCGCTTTTGGCAAAAGACCCGCTACCACTCGATTCCGCGTGTGATCGAAGAGATCGAAGATATTATCCGCGACTTTCCCCAGCAGAGCCTGATTGCGATCAACGACGATCTCTTTCCGCTCAACCGCAAACGCCTGCGCACAGTGGTCGAGGCCATTCGCGCCAAAGGTCTGCACAAAAAAGTCGGTTTTACCCTCAATACCCGCGCCAATGTCTTCGACACCGAAATTGTTGAGCTGATTGCCGCCATGAACGGGCAAATTGTGGGATTTGGCTTTGAATCGGCCAGCGATAAAATTCTCAAACAGCTCAAAGGCAAAACCAGCTCCCGCGAGGCCCTCAAAGCCCTCCAGCTCTGCGAAAAATACGGCATTGCCGTGGTCGGCAGTTATATGGTCGGATCTCCCGATGAAACCCTGGAAGATCTGGCCCGCACCTATTGGTTTATTCGCAATAACCGCGACCGGATCTGGAAACTCTCAGTGCTGCTCTCGACCCCCTTTCCGGGCACTGAGTTCTGGCACGACGCCGAAGCACGCCAATTGGTGGATGAAAACTTTCAGCGCTGGAATGCCCTCGATTTGGGCCTTGAACCCGGTGAGTCGGTCTATCTCAACCAACACATTCCCGTCAAAGAATTTGTGCCACTCTATGACCGCTTCCGGCATTTTCAGTCCCAGCCCGAGAGCGATCGGCAGGCCTTTACAGATATGCATATCAAACGGGCCTATTACCAATACCTCTATGGCCGGATCAAATCTCTGGTGGGCGATCAGAAAATTTTGCTGCTCTCGTCCCAAGAATTGGGCGTACATGAACATTTCCCTGCCGAACAGGTGAGCTATTTGACGGTGGCCGATGGCAAAGTCGATCTGGGCAGCTTGGGCGAGGAGCGCTTTGTCTGGATTGGCTTTTTACATGCCTTGGAAAAACTGCGCAACCCCGAAGCGGTGGTAGCCGAGCTGCGCCAAAACCACCTGGCCACCCAGGGCGAATTTATTGCGATCAGCTATAATATGCGCCACCTCTCAGTCCTCTACCATCTGCTGCGCGGCAATTGGCAATTGGCCCCGTTTTCAGTCCAAGAGCACGGCGCGTGTCGCTTTTTCAGTCCCGACAGCCTCAAAAAGCTAATGGGTCAACAGTCACTCAAAGTGACAGATATGGAATACCTCAAATTCAGCCAGGCCAATTTTAAGCCCTTTCAAGAGCAGGTCATGCCTTTGTTGAGTGAGTTGGGAGTTCCGCCCCAAGCCGAGCAAGAGGCCTTCAGCATCTGGCTGCGGGCCTGTCCGGCAGGCCTGAATTTGGCCGATGTCTCGGTACAGGTGATCTCGCGCGATCTGGCCATTGGTCAGAGCGGTGTACACGAAATGGCCCCGATTCCGCTGCCGCATACCCATTAATAGCCCCAGAAAAGCGTCAAAACCCATGCAGATTCAGCACGTCTCCCGCCTCAAAAGCAATACAGCTGAACTGCGTTGGTTGGAAGTCTCGCCCGAACGGCAGGCCCTGGAAAGCCAATTGCGGTTGTGGTTAAAACTGGCTCCCCCAGAGCAAAAATGGCAGACCCAACTCTGGGAGCGGGATTTAAAAGATCTGGCAAACAAATCGCTGCTCAGCCTGCGCGAGACCGTTTTACACTGTCTGGACGAAATGGAGCAAACAGGCGCAACCCGCCAAAGTACAGGCTCTGCCGGGGTGCGTCTGGGTCTGCTTTTGGATCTCTATCATGCCCTCAATCGCCAGCTCGAATTGAAACGCTGATGCGCCTCAACAATGGATACAATAGCAGCCCGAATAGCGCCCAGCAGACAGTTCAATTTAAGGCCATTCCCATGCCCGCCGCTCTGGCCAGCCCGAGCATTCAGCGCATACGCACCGGGCCCTTGCCCACGTTGAGTCCCACTGAGGGACCGGCTTTGCTCCCACCGCAGGCCGAAGCACTGCCGACCCAAGACAGCCTCTTGCTCAGCGGTGCCAAAGCTGAAGCGCCTTCTGTGCCACAACCCCTCACACCATTAAAAGAGCGGGTCCAGGCCGCTGCCAGCCAAGTCAAAAGCAGTTTATTGGACTTGGCTGGCAACCTGCAGGCCGGAAGCCGGTATCAGGCCCTGAGCCAAAGCCAGAGCAAGGGCCTTCTCTTGGCCGAAAAACTGCTGCGCCAGCACAGTGGAGAGGCCTTTGACCAACTTTCAGCGCCGCAGAAACTGGCCCTGCTTGAATTGTTGGTTGATCTGGAATTGGAACCCGCTGCCCTCTTGCGGGCCGAAGTGCAAAACCGGGGAGGCAATAGCTCCGGCGGACGTGTCACCGGCTCAGGCAAATATGGCCATTTTGTGCCAAGTGCCTTGAGTTCTCTCACGGCCCTGATTCAAACCCAACGCCTCAGCCCCGAATTGCTCAAGAGCCTGCGCGAACAATACCATGCACCGTTGAGCCCCGAATTAGAAACGCAGCGCAACAGCTTGTTCTTGAGCAGTCTGCAAAATGTGGCCCTGCCCCACACGATCAACCAACGGGGCCGGGGCACCTGTGCTGCCACGGTGCCCGAAATGTTGTTGGCCCAGCGCGATCCGGTCCGCTATGTGCAAATGGTCACCGCCCTGGCCAG
>CAZRFI010000355.1:0-4636 GCA_964598905.1 uncultured Candidatus Sericytochromatia bacterium
TCCCCCTCACCTTCTTGGCCTTTTGCCTGCTCAGCTCTGCGGCCTGGGCCAAACCCGCTCTGACCCCGAGTGAAGCGCCCACGCGCTTTTTTAAGGCCCTCGAAGCCATGGACTTTGCTGAGGCCTGGGATAGCCTCACAGCCCAGAGCCAAGCCCAGATTATCGAGACCGTGATCTCCACCGAAAAAGACCCCAAACTCACACCCGTGATTGTGCGCCAGCTCTTTGAGAGTAACGACAAGACCCTGCAAATGGGCTTTTGGGCCAGCTTTCGCTATCATCTCGGGGTGAGTGACTGGCTCAAGCAAAAATTTGAACTGGACAAAACCCTCTCCAGCGACGAAAGCCGGGTTAAAGCCCTGCCTTCGCGTTTAATCTTGGTGGTTAAAAACGAAAAAGGCGATTGGAAATTTGGCTTTACCGAGACCTTTGCACCAGCCAAACCTCCCAGCCCCACCGAGAAAAAGGAGAAATCCTAATGTCACAAACGCAGTCGGAAACGATGTCTCAATCTCCGCCTTTTGCCGTGATCAACGGGGAAGTCTTGCCCTTGGCCCAAGCCCAGGTACCTGTCAACGACCGCAGCTTTCTCTTTGGCGACTCACTCTACGAAGTGGTGGCCACTTACCAGGGCAAGCCCTTTTTTACCCGCGACCATCTGCAGCGCCTGCGCGCTACGGCAGCGGGCATCTATTTTGAGCTGCCCTGGAACGATGCCTGGTTTGAACACCAGATTCGCACGGGCCTTGACCAATTGCATTTGCAGCCGGGTCACGAAGCCTATGTGCGGATAGTGGTCTCACGCGGCGCGGGTGATTTTAATATCGACATCGAGAGCGTCGAAACCCCGCCTTTTTGTGTCAGCATTTTTAAGCCCTCACCGCCCATGAATCCCCGCTACCGCGAAAAGGGCTTTGTGCTGGCTGTGCCCGAAACCCGGCGCAACAGTCCGCGCAGTCTCAACCCCGCTTTTAAAACGGGCAATTACCTCAACAATATTCTTTGTCTGCGCGAGGCCAAGGCCCAAGGTGCCGACGATGCCTTGATTCTGGATTTGGCGGGGGACGTGACAGAACTGACGACCTCGAACTTTTTTATCGTGAAAAATGGGGAGATCTGGACCGCACCGCTGGAAGTGGGCATTCTCGATGGGATTACCCGCCGCTATGTGATTCAGGTTGCCCAAGATCTGGGCCTGCCCGTCCACGAAAAACGCTTCAGCCTGGAAGATGTTCTCAGTGCCGATGAGGCCTTTGTCTCCAGTACCCTCAAAGGGGCCATGCCGGTCTGGCAGGTCAATGGGCAGGTGATTCGCGAGGGCTATGGGGAGATCAATGCCGCTGTCGATCAGGCCTATTGGCAATACGTGGCTGCCCATCTCGACAGCTATTAAATGCCGTGTCTAAGGCATTGAGGAAGCGACCCATGGCGAACAGCTGGCGTTCTGTTTGGGTTTCGCTCGCGCTGTTTGGCTTTTCTCTCGCTTTTCCAGTAAGGGCTGCTTTGCCTCCCCATGGTTTGACCCTGGCTGAGGTACACAAGCTCAAACAGCTCAAACAGAAGGTCGTGGTACCTGGATGGCTTCCCCAAGGCTTTCGCTTAAAGACCATGGACGTCAAATTACCCACAAAAGCGAAAAAAGCGTCTTACCAGCTCAACTACCGCTGTTTTTGTGGGGGCATGAATTATGGCTTTGCGATCATGGGCGGCAGACCTTTGGCTGTCAAACAGGCCAAACGCCCGGAACGTCAGACAAGCTTGTATTTTGGCAATCTGGAATACTTTTTGTATGATCCCCACCCTCCCTTGCAAATCCGTGAGACGTTTTATTTAACCCGCCCCTTTGGGCAAGCTCAAGCGTCTTTGCGCTTTCAAGTTCTCAGCAATTTTGAAGGGGCGCCGATGCGCAAAGAGCAGTGGCATGAATTGCTCAAACATCTGCGTTATTTGCCATGAGCCAATATCCATGAGCCAATATGGCTTCTGAGTTTGTTTCACCTGATGATCGGGCTTTTCAGACTCTCCTGGGGTTTTATCGTCAGGGAGCTTTGCCGGCGGCCATCCAGGCTTTGCCTGAGCTGATAGGCAGCCAGCCCGCCTCTGCTGACTTTTGGCATTTGGCAGGCCAGATCTGCTTTGAAACCGGGCTGTTGGAACAGGCTCAGGCGTTTTTTCGCAAAGCTGTCGACTTGGCCCCCCTGCGACCCGAACTCTGGAATGCCCTGGGAATTGTCTTGGCCACCATGGCCCGACAAAGTGAGGCTTTTGAGGTCTTTCAACGTGCTGATCAGTTGCAGCCTGACAATCCGCGTATTTTGGTCAATCTGGCCCATTGTCTGCTCGCTCAAAACAAATATGCGGGCGCGCTGGAACTCTACCAACGGGCGATTCAATTGGAGCCGCTTGTGCCTGAAAACTGGCTGGATGCGGGCAAGGCCCTCTACCAGGCCCGGCAATTGCCGCAGGCCATGCACATCCTTTTGCAGGCCATTACGCTCAAAGCGCCGCCAGAGGCCGGTTTTTGGCTGGGGAGAATCCATGCCGATCTCGGCCATTGGAATGAGGCTGAACTCTGGCTGCGCCGCAGTGTTGTGGGGGGCTATCTGACCGGAGCTGCTTATTTGGCTGAGTTTTATCGTCAGGCCCAGGCGTTTAAACAGGCCTTTCGTGTGTTTGAGCCGCTCTTGGCCCAATATCCCGACCATGCTGAACTTTTGCACATCTGGGCCCAGGTCTTGATGGCACACGAAGATTATTCTCAAGCCCAGATCATCCTCAGACAAGCCCTGGTCCTGGCGCCCGATACTGAAGAAATTCAGATCACCTTGGCCTATTTGCCTGTGTATGTGGGAGAGCCAGAACAGGCCCTGCAGGGTTTGCTCGCGCTGGCCGAAAAAAGCCCGACATCTCCCCGTCTTTGGCATCATCTGGGCAATCTTTATGTCAAACAAGAGCGCTTGCCAGAGGCGGAGCAGGCCTTTCTGAAGGCTTTGGACCTCGATCCCGATTATGGGCGGACCTGTGCCAATCTGGGCTTGGTTTATACCGAATGGGGGCGCTTTGAGCTGGCCCTGAAATACGAGGAGCAAGCCATTTATTTAGAACCTGCTTATGCGCGGGCCCACATCAATCGGGCCCATTTGTTGTTTTTACAGAACAGATATGCCGAGGGCTGGGCGGAATACGAATGGCGGCACCAATTGCTGCAGGGCAGTTGGCCAGCTCCGGCTTGGAAAGGTCAGGATTTAGCTGGGCAAAAAGTGATTGTAATGGCTGAGCAGGGTTTTGGTGATACCCTTCAGTTTGTGCGCTTTTTAAAGTTGTTCTACCAGCAATATGGCCAGCCTGAGCTGTTTTTGCAATGCCCACAGCAATTGCTGCCGTTGCTGGCTGATTTAGAGGGCCTACAAGGCATTACCAGTGCCGAAACCGAGAGCTTAAAGGGCTTTGACGTGGCTGTTCGGCTCTTGAGTTTGCCTTACCATTTGCAGGTTACCCCCGAGAGTTTGTCCTCGCAGCCCTATTTAGCTTTGCCTCAAGGCCCAACCCAAGAGGCATTGCCCGCTTGGCTAGACACGGCTTTGGCTGTCCCCAAACCCCGTGTCGGACTGGTGTGGTCAGCGGCAGAAAAACACGATACCCAACCCAAGCGTTCCTTGCTCTTTGGGCAATTAGAGCCGCTGATTCAGGCCTTTGCAGATGTGGACTTTTTCTGTTTGCAATTGGGCAAAGCCGAACAGGAACTGCACCAGAGCCCGCTTCAGAAACAGGTGATTAACTGTGCTCCTGCCCTGAGTCATTTTGGCGTTACGGCGCAAATCTTGGCCCAATTGGATCTGCTGATCACCATTGATACCGCAGCGGCCCATTTGGCCGGAGCTTTGGGGCTGCCTGCTTGGGTCTTGTTGCCTTTTTCGCCGGACTGGCGCTGGGGGGCTTCTGGCGAAACAACGCCATGGTACCCCCGTTTGCGCCTCTTTCGCCAAAGCCAACGCGGGGACTGGCCATCGGTTCTGGCGCTGATCCAAAACGAACTGGCAAGCTGGTTAAAGCACCCCTAAACAGGCTCCTAAGGGCTGGGACTGGCTGTTGGCGACGGTGAGGCTGAAACGCTGGGAGCCGGGCTGGCTGATGCAGATGGCTCCACAATTGGAATTTTGCGGGTCTGCAATTCGATATCCAAATCCTCGGGTTTTTGACCGCTGGAATAGACGGCTATCCGCACCTGGGCACCCTGGGTTTCGGTGATTTCGACCTGACTCCAAGACATCTGGACCGCAGGTCCATTGCCGTTTTCGGCCAGGGTAAACATGCTGTAGCGTCCAGGGTGAACACGGGCGCCAAAGCGCACAATCGGCAGAGCGGGCAAAATATTGGCGACCGCATAGAGCTGGTTATTGCGCACCAATTCGATTCGCAGACGTTGAATCAGCGGACCACCTGAGGTCTGTTTGGTGTTAAAACCCGTGATGCCACTGCGAACCAGCGTGTCTTGGAAATTGACATCAAATTTGAGGTTTTCCAGGCCTTTGGAACCAGGGCCAAAGGTCTGCTCTAGCCCTTTGGAGCCGGGACCAAACGGCGTTGTTTCTAAACCTTTGGAGCCAGGGCCAAATTCGAGCAGAAAAAACTCACC
>CAZRFI010000356.1:0-4626 GCA_964598905.1 uncultured Candidatus Sericytochromatia bacterium
GTGCGCAATTTATTGCGTCTGAACTGGAGCGGATGGTCTCAGGAATGGATTCCCTATTTGGCCAATGAGGTCTTTCTGGAATACCCCCAGGGTTTTAATCAGAACCGCAGTTTTCTCGGGGTACGCCACGTGATGGATCGGGCCAATCAATTGGATATTGGCTATATGTGGCGGGCGCGCAAGAGTGCCACAGGCAATTGGGATCACGATCATATTCTGATGTTGTTTTTGTTCTTTGCGCCGCCGGATCAGGCACACAATACACATGGGGGAGAATGAGTAGATGGACAAGGTATGGAGACAAGCAGGGGTGTTTTTGGTGCTGGCCTTGTTGGGCTGTGCGCCTCAAAAAGAATCAACGGAAAGCAAGACTTCACCTTCTCCTCAGGCCTCGCTGCTTGCAGCAGGGCAGGAGAATAAGCCCTTTCCTTGGAAAGTACCCACTGAGCAGCCTGTGGGGGCTGAGGCAGAAGCGGTCAAACGGGGTGAAAGCCTGGTTAGTCAAACCGCTTTGTATCTCGGGCCCGATCTGGCCGACCCCGCCAAGCGATTTTCTGGTAGCCATCTGGCCTGCAAGAGCTGCCATCTCAACGCCGGAAAGCAGGCCAACGCACTTGGCTTTGTCGGCATCACCGCCCGTTATCCCCGCTACCGGGGGCGAGAAAATCGGGAGGTCGCGCTGGCCGAACGGGTCAATGGCTGTTTTGAACGCAGCTTAAATGGCAAAGCTTTGCCGGAAAAAAGTCAGGAAATGCAAGATATTTTGGCTTATATGCAGTGGCTGAGTCAGGACATTCCCAAGGGGGCCAAAGTCCAAGGCCAGGGATTGCCTGAGATCGACTTACTCGATAGAGCGGCGGATCCCAATAAAGGCAAATCCGTTTATACCGCCAAATGTGCCGTTTGCCATCAGCCCACCGGAGCGGGTTTGCTGATCGATGTCAAAAAACCAGCCATGGGGTATGTCTATCCGGCACTCTGGGGCCAAGACAGCTACAATACGGGGGCTGGCATGTACCGGGTGATCACGGCGGCCAAATATATCAAAGCGAATATGCCCTTTGGCAATCCCAATCTCAGTGCCGAAGAGGCCTTTGACGTCGCTGCGTATATCAACAGCCAAACGCGTCCGGCCAAAGCGCACTTAGAAAACGACTTTCCTGACCGCAGCAAAAAACCAGTGGATGCAGCCTTTCCTCCCTGGTCAGATGCCTTTTCTGCCCAGCAACACAAATATGGGCCCTTTAAAGTGATGTTAAATGGCAAAGAACAGGGCTCATGAAGCTGCCAAAGAACTGGGTAAAGAACTGGGCAAAGAGCTGAAACCGCTCTGGGACCTGTGTTAAGATTAAGGCTGCAGCGTGGTGCCACTCTCATTTATTTCACTCATTCAGAAGCACTTCCGCTATTTTCTTAGAAAGTCAGGTCTATTTATATGGCCAATAGCATTCGCGTTGAAAAAGTAACCGCCGAAGTTCACAGAGCCCTGAGCGATATTCTTCGCTCCGAAGTACACGATATCCGCGTCACAGAACATTTCGGCTCGATTACACGGGTCGATTTGACCCGTGATCTGAGCCATGCCACGATTTATGTCAGTGTTTTTGGCGAACCCGAAGATCAGCAAGATTTTATGCAGGGACTGACCTCCGCCAAAGGTTTTATTCGCAGCGAACTCGGTCGGCGTGTACGTTTGCGCTTTACACCCGAGCTGCATTTTAGGCTGGATCTGGCTTTGGAAAAAGGGGCCAAGATCATTTCTCTGATCGAAAAACTGCGTGCAGAAGGTCAGCTTTGACAGAATCGGTTGAGAATCAAGCACCCAACTGGCCTGCGGGCTTTTGGCTGCCGATAGATAAACCCGTGGCCTTTACCTCTCACGATGTGGTCGCCAAAGCCCGCCGCCTCTTGGGTATACGCAAAATGGGTCACAGTGGCACCCTCGACCCCGATGTGACCGGGGTTTTGCTCTTGGCCGTGGGCAAAGCCACCCGTTTGATCCAATATTTGCCGGGTGAAAAGGTCTACCGGGGCGTGATTCGCTTCGGCAGCAGTACAGATAGCCAGGACGCCTCAGGTCAGGTGCTGGAAGAGCGGCCTGTGCCAGAACTGGCTGAGTCGGAGTTGAGGGCTGTTTTGACAAGCTTTTTAGGGAGGCAGTCTCAATTGCCTCCGATGGTTTCGGCGGTTTCTTTTCAGGGCAAACGTCTGTATCAACTGGCCCGTCAAGGCATTGAAGTGCCAGAACGCCCAGCCCGTGAAATCACCATTCAGCAATTGGACCTGCTCAATTGGACTTCGCCCGATCTGGAGATCGAAGTGCGCTGTTCTGCGGGCACATATATTCGTACCCTGGCCCATGATTTGGGTCAAAAGCTGGGCTGTGGGGCACATCTATTGCGCCTCTGCCGAATTGAGGCCAACGGGGTGACCTTGAAGCAAACCATTCCACTTTTAGAGGTCAGACCTGAGCCAGCCGCTTTGCCGCTTCTGCCAATGGATGCGCCTTTGCGCCATTTGTCGGATTTGCTGCTGACAGCTGCTGAGGGCCGGCGTTTTCAAATGGGACAATTGTTTGTTCCAGCTGTTTCGGGCCCTTTTGCTGAACCGCTCAGAATTTATGCCGAAGGGCTCTTTCTGGGCATGGGAGAGTTGGAGCCTGAAA
This sequence comes from uncultured Candidatus Sericytochromatia bacterium, assembly GCA_964598905.1. Taxonomy (GTDB): domain Bacteria; phylum Cyanobacteriota; class Sericytochromatia; order UBA7694; family UBA7694. Next base: position 2,666 of record CAZRFI010000356.1, read on the forward strand.
CACTGAATTTGCGCTCGCTTTGTGTATTAGAACAGCCTCAATTGCTGCCAGAGCTGGCCTGATTCTGTACATTCATGGTTTCTTGTGCCAGCAGGGCAATTAAATGGGCTTGGTTATCGGGGTGCATCAGGTGCTCTTTGCCTTTGAGTTGTATGAGCACCGAAGGTACATCAAAGCCCAGGGCGAGATAAATTTCTTCGAAGGCCACAGCCAATTCGTAATAGACACTGGGGTTATTCAAATAGGTAAAGACAAAGGTCTGGAGCATGAGATGGGTGATGATCTTATGGTAATCCCCTAACGTCAGTTTGAGGCCCGCTTCGTTTTCATACTGGGTCAATAATTGGGACAGGGTTTGAATTACCAAATCGGAGCGCTGAATCAACAGTTCTTCAGAAATGTTATCTTCTTGGGCCAGGGAATAAATATGTTCCGACCAAACAGCGTACATCTCTTCCATTTCGGTACTGTACATGCGCTCTGAGATGCTGGGATCTTCTTTGAGTGCTGTTTGGTAGGCTTCAACCGCAAATTGAAAGAGCAACTGGGTCAAGAGCAGCGATTGTTGCATCCAGCTCTGAATCATTTCATCATCAAAACCTGGATTGAGCCGTTGTGTGGTTTTTAGCCAGAGGTAGGCGTTGGCTATGACCACCGTTTCAGCTTCAAAGCCATGCTGAAAAAACGAAAGCACAACTTTGCGAAAGGCCTCTAAAACTGCTTGCATCTGCATGCCTTTGACATAGGCCTGGAAGATGTCGTCATTATCAAACAGGGTGCGGTATTTTTCCATTTCTGCTTCGGACAGATTTGGTTGGGTCAAAATTTCCACCCATTTGCTTGGATCCAGTTTAGTCATATACAAGCAGCTCTCCCAGTGTTTTCGTTTCTTGTGTATTATACCCGATTTGAATCGGTCTCAATCCCAGCGGTTGTTCGGCTCTGCGCCAGAGCCAGGGATCTGTTTGTAATGCTTGGTAGGCCTGGGCGATATTTTCCAGCAAAGAGGGCAAGATCTGCTCGGGTTCCCAGTTTTTTTGGCTGAGCAACGCCAATGAGGTGGCAGACTGTTCCATTTGCTGGGGAAAGTGGCGCTGGTTGAGATTGATGCCAATCCCACAGAGATAATATAGGGGTTGGCTGCCTTTGAGCTGGGAGTCAATCAGCATGCCCGCTAATTTTGCGCCATTGGCGAGCAGATCATTGGGCCATTTAATCGTTAAAACCTGCCCAGATAGGCCCTCCAAGCTGTTACAAACCGCATACAAGAGACTCAAGGGCAGATCATTTAAGAGCTGTGTGGGTTTGAGCAATGCAGAGAGGTAAAGACCTCCGGGTTCAGAATACCAAGTCCTGCCTTCCCGGCCCACACCCTGTGTTTGGGTTTGGGCCACAATTACGGTGCCCTCGGGCGCTGACAAGGCCATTCCTCTCAAGCGAATCTGGGTCGAATCAAGACTGCGCTCCCTGTAAATCTGCCAATTGAGATCAGAGGTTGATGGGTTCAAAAGTTGCCAGAGGTCAGCCCGATGCGGTTGCCTGCATCTTGGAGCACCCGCTCAAATTGTTCCAAATTGACCCTGAGCACGTTGTAATGTTCCAGCACAGGGGTAATATCTAAGCCCTGTCCAGCAACCTCGTCCAGTTCATCGGCAAAGGCGTCACAATTTTCGTAGAGGATATCGACGTTTTCTTGGAGGACGTCGAGATCGTCGCGGTTATTAATATATTGGGCCTCCCGAATTTGCTGGGAGACAACTTCGACTTCGGCATAGATCCGCTCGGTGATTTTGAGAAATTGGTTGGAGGAGAGAGCCCGATCAAATTGTTTGAGCCCAGCGGCAATCGGTTTGATCATCTCTTGGAGTTCTGAGATATCCAGCCCTGCTTCAGCGAGACTGTTGATCTGGTTGTTAATTTCTTCGAGAGAGGCCTCAAATCCCATGTGATTGCGCTTGAGC
>CAZRFI010000357.1:0-3154 GCA_964598905.1 uncultured Candidatus Sericytochromatia bacterium
GTTTGCAAATTGGGCGGCGGCGGCCCGAGGGCCTCACGCAGTTTTTGCTCAGTGATCCCCAGCGTTGCGGCGGCTTTGGCCAGATCAGGTCGTTTTTCGGTCTGAGGAGCAGTGCTGGGCACAGGGGTGCCCATCGCTCCGGGCACCAAAATGGGCACCCCTCCCTCTTCGGGAATGATCACGAGTCCACCCGGCGCGTCGGGTTGATCGGGCTTGGGCGCAGGACAGTAGCCATCGGCATCGGGCGGCGGGGCCGGGAAGCGCTCGCCACCGGGGCCCGGTGGAGGAGCGGGACAGGTGCCATCGGGCAGCGTGGGTTGTTTTTGGCCCTGGGTGGGTTTAAAGTATTGGGTCGGAAAGGGCCATTTACTCGGATTAAAATTCCGTCCCAATAAATTGGGGTCTTTAAACGGATCGCGGGCGGGCTCACGCAATTGTGGGTTGTTTTTGAGCAATTCTTTGAGCTGTTCCAAGAAGATTTTGGGTTCCGACGAGAGATCGGATAAGCGACTGATCGGTTTGCGTCCGAGCTGTTTTTCCAATTCTGTGGCCACTTGCTGCACCGGTTGCGAAAAATCGCTGGTGTTTTGGATATTGGTCTGGGGCAGATTTTTTAAATCGGCATTGCCTTGCGCCTCTTTGGCGAGCAAAACCGCCGCCGTGGTCACGCTGGTGATATTCCGATTGAGAGGGGCCTCGGCCTCGCTGGGGAGGGTGACAAAGGCCTGCAGGGTCATATCGGGTAAATTTTTGGCTTCTGCGGCGATGCGCACAGCGGTATCGGAGGGAACCTTGCTCAGCACATAGGCCCCGGCATCATCCGACTCGGTTTGGGCCACGACCTGATCTGTGCTGGCATTGTAAGCGGTGATTTTAAACGAAATATTGCTGTAGTCGGCAGTGCCTGTCTCGGTTTGAGCGCCCGAAGGCAAGAGCACACCCGCCTTTTCGGCAGTGGCCCCCGAGGGCAAGAGCACCCCCGAAGGCAATAAGACACCCGAGGGCAAAAGTACCCCAGCGGTCTCTTGGCGCACACCGCTGGGCAAAAGCACACGGCCCTGCACGATTTGAAAAGTGCTCTCAGCTGTGGCTGTTTTGGTCAGGGCGGCTGAAGCCACAGAAACGGGTGAGGCTGAAGCCGAAGCTTGGACGCGGGGCATAGACAAAGGTGTTGGCACTTGACACGCCACCAAGCTGCTGAGCAAATGAGAGGTCAGTAAGGCCGGCAAGAAGGCCCTCAAAGCCAATCCCAATCTGCCCTGATGTCTGTGTAAATGATCCATTGTGTCCTCCGATTTGCCCCTGTTAAAGATTATTATGGCACGGGGTTTGGCCCAAAACAGCATAAATTCGAAAAAATGAAAAAAACTTTTAGAAACCTGTTTTGCCTGTTCAATTTAGTCGGCGGCGCGCAGCGCCAAGAACGCCTCGTAAACAGCTTTCAAGTCATTCAGTTCATCGCTTTCACGGGCTTTTTGCAAAAGGGCTTGCAGCGTTTGCTTTTGACTTTCGCTGGGGGTTAAACCCGTTAAGAGTTGCGCCTGGTGTTCCTCAATCCAGACCGCCCAATCGGCGGGCCCTTCAATCAAGGGCCAAAGTTTGACAAAGACCCCGCGAGCGGCTTCGGTTTTGCCCTGCAAATAATAGACCCAAGCGAGGGTTTCCAAACTGTTGGGGGCATCGGGTAAGAGTTCTAAAGCCACGTTGAGATCCGCTTCGGCCTCGGCAAACTCCGCTTGCAGGGCATAGATCCAGGCCCGCTTGAGATAGTGTTCAATTTCGTTGGGCATCAGCAGAATCAAATGGGTATAGTCGCGAAGGGCTTTGTCGTGCTCCCCCAATTCCGTCCAGATCAGGGCTCGATTATACAGGCCTTTGGGGTATTCGGGCTCCAAAACCAAGACCTGTTCGTAATCGGCCAAGGCCTGAGCCAGGTTTTTTTGCGCATAATAGACATTGCCCCGATTGAGCCAGGTATCGGGGTCCTCCGGTTCCAATTCCAAAACACGGCTATAATCGGCCAGAGCCAGCGCGTACTGTTTGAGGGAAAAATGGGCCAAGCCCCGATTGTAATAAGCATCGGCATATTCAGGATCAAATTTGATCGCTGTGCCCAAATCCAAGACCGAGCGGCGGGGGTCCTCGAGATCATCCCAGGCATAGGCCCGGTAAAACCACAGCCGGGCATCCTTGACGTTAAAGGCCAAGGCCCGTGTGCAGGCCGCAACACGGGTTTGTGCCGCCGGACCATGAATATCTTCACAGAGCGCCTTGTCTTTGACAAAGCGCTCTTGAAGGCGATCTTGGGTGCGATCTTGAACGCGATTTTTGGGGGGCTCAGCCGCCCAGACAGCAGGGGCAGAGAAGGCACTCAGAAACACGCAGCTCAGCAAAAAAGCAGATTTCATTGGGGTCTCCAGCAGGGGGATAGATGCTGCATTATAGCCTGTCGAAATAGATTTGGGATCGGTTCTTCCGGCTCAGATCAACGCACAAAAACAAAGTCCCAATCGTGATCTTGGCTGCCATGGGTGCGCAAGCGTCCAATATTCTGCCCACCTTGCCAGGCTTCGAGCACAAAGCGGTAATAATGCCCTGTTGTATTGGCTGGCAAGTGGAGAGAGAGTTTGTTTTGCGCCGTCGTGCCTTGAGACAAGATCTGTTTGGGCGCTTGGGCGGCTGCGGAACAGGCCCATTCCTGAATCTGGTAATTATAACGCACCGCTTGGCCCACTTCCCCCAGACTGTCCCAGACAAACGCAATATCCGCAGGCTGCTGAGAACCCGTGCCACAGGGCTGCTCCCAACCGGGCAGGGGGCGGTTATTGTCCACAGGGGAGCTGAGGTGGATCAACTTGACCAAAGCCATGCCCAATTGTGGGGGCGGCTGCCCGGCTTTGATTTCAAACACGCTCCAGGCGCGCAAATCCCCCGGATACTGAATGGGATTACTCGGATTGGCATCATAAGTGACATTCAGGCCATATTTACCAGGCGGCAACCCGCGAATTTCAAACTGCCCTTGGCTGTAGTTCACAAGGGGTTTGACGCGTTGAAGCGACACCTCGTCGCGCAGCCAAAAGCGGGGTGTGATCGCGGGCAAAGCTTGGCTACCAGCATAAGTCAGACGGCCTTTGACGCTGTCTGCAGGCAA
>CAZRFI010000357.1:3254-4615 GCA_964598905.1 uncultured Candidatus Sericytochromatia bacterium
CGCGAGTCCGACCCCCCCTGCCAGTCCCAAAGCGATCAAGGGGCCTTTAAATCTGTTTCTAGCCTGCGGCGGTCCCTGCGGGGGGGGCAAACTGTGGCGCTGGCGCAAAGCACTCAAAGCCTCTGCCGCCGATTGAAAGCGTTTTTTCCAATCGGCTTGGGTGAGTGTTTCGAGCCATTGGGCCAGCCCTTCTGAAATCTGAACATGGGGGCGAAAATTCAGGCTGAGATTTTCCTTTTCGATCAGCCCCGGTTCAAGGCCTGTCAGGGCATAGATCAGGGTGGCACCCAGCCCAAAGAGGTCAGAGGCAGGTACCGCGCGGCCATCCAATTGTTCGGGGGGCATATAGCCAAAGGTACCCACAATTGTCGAACCCGCGCTGTGCAGTTGGGCATTGACCGCACCAAAGTCGACCAAATAGGGCTCGCCCTCGGGGGAGAGAATCAGATTATCCGGTTTAATATCCCGGTGGATCACCGGCGGCGAAAAGCTGTGCAGATAGTCCAGGAGTTCGAGCATTTTCTCAGCAATGGCCACGATTTCGGGTTCACGAAAGCGCTTGCCTGCTTCTACAGCAGCAGTGAGGGTCTGGCCGGGGATATAGCCCTGCACCAGATAGGCCTGTTGCTCCCCTGCATCGGCTTGGCTGTAAAAGCCCAAAAATCGGGGAATACGCGGATGGTCCAGGAGTTCGAGTACTTTGGCCTCGCGCTCAAAGAGTTCATACGCTTTCCAATTCTGTAAATGCCTGAATGACAGCTGTTTGACCACACAGGGCTGCTCACTCTCGCTGTCGAAGGCCAAATAGGTCTTGCCAAAACTGCCTTGTCCCAGCGCGCGTTCAAGTTGAAACCGTCCTGGTAAATGGTTTTCAGGCAAGCTCAGTTCATCCATAGTCGAAGCCCCTTTGGCGTGAATTGGAACACAGTGACATCTGTTCAATCCAGTGTAAAGCTGACATGGTGTTCTCGGCTATCATCGCTCAGCAAAAAGGCATTCCCTTCCAAGGCGAGACCATCGACAATCAGCGGGTGATCACGGGTCTGTTCTGCCGCTTTGCGACGCACATCAATGTGGTAAATCGTCTGTTTGAAGCGGTAATGAAGCTTAAAAAAGTCCCAGTCCAAGGGCAAAAGTGGTTTTAAAATGAGGAAATCCCCTCTGCGCTCGATGCCGAGCAGGTTTTCCAAGAGCAGCCGATACATCCAGCTGGCGGAACCTGTGTACCAAGTCCAGCCGCCCCTCCCCAAATGCGGGGCCACAGCATAGACATCGGCAGCAACCACATAGGGCTCCACCTTGTACACGGCGATTTGCTCGGGGCTGCTGGTATGCTGAATCGGGTTGATCATTTTAAACAG
>CAZRFI010000358.1:0-3381 GCA_964598905.1 uncultured Candidatus Sericytochromatia bacterium
TGCCTATTGAGCCGGACTGAATCTGAGTTAAAAAACGTCTGTGCCGAAATTGAAGAGCGCGGGGGCCGGGCTTCTTATCTCTGCTTTGATTTGTGTGATACCGCTGGCTATGCAGAGCTAAAAGCCCAGGTAGAACAGCAATTGGGCCGGGTCGATGTGTTGGTTCACAATGCTGCGCCAACTTACCGCCCAGCCAAACTGACCCGCATGGCACCGGCTGATTGGCAAAAGACGATGGGTGTCAATCTCGAGGCCCTGGCACAGCTCTGTGGGCAATTTTTGGAGCCCATGCGCGAAACGGGCTGGGGCAGAGTTGTCAGCATTGGTTCGCTTTCAGGCGTGGTGGGAGCGGGATCTTATCCGGCCTATTGCGCTGCCAAAGCAGGGATGGAAGGCCTGACCAAGAATTTGGCAATAGACTATTCGCGTTATGGCATCACCGTGAATATGGTCAGTCCGGGCTTTGTCGAAACCGAGCGCTTTAAACAGGCCGCCCCGCCTGAACTGCTCGAAAAATTCAAACAGGCCACGGCGATCAAACGCCTGGGACAGCCCGAAGATGTGGCCCACGCCGTGGATTTTTTGGCCTCCGACAAAGCGGCGTTTATCACCGGTATTAATTTATTGGTTTGCGGCGGCCTGAATCTGGGCAATCTCTGGTAACCCCTCTGCGCTTGCTATCAGCCGGGCTATAATGGGGAGACCCAACAAAGAGAAAGGCTGTGTCAGCCCCCATGCGCAAATTGCAAAAAGGAGACCTGCTCGAAGTCACGATCGACAAACTCGTGTCAGGCGGAGAAGGTCTGGGCAAGGTCTTTGGCTATCCTGTTTTTGTCCCCGGCGGACTGCCTGGCGATCACGGGGCCGTGGAAATGGTTTCGGTCAAAAAAGACTATGGCCGGGGTCTGATGGTGCAACGCTGGGATGACGGTCCGACACGGGTGGTTCCACCCTGTCCCCTGACCGAAAGCTGTGGTGGCTGTCAGTGGCAACACCTGGATTACAGTGCTCAATTGGAGAACAAACGCGCCCTGCTGATCGAAACCCTCTCGCGTTTGGGCAAATTGCCCGAAGTCGAATTGGAAAATTGGGTCAAAGCCCCGCTGGGCATGAAAGATCCTTGGCGCTACCGCAACAAAGGCCAGTTTCCCTTTCAAAACATTGAAGGCCAAGCACGGGGTGGTTTTTTTGCCCCCCGCAGCCATACCTTGGTCCCGATTCAAGACTGTCTGATTCACCCGCCCGCCATGAACGCAGCCCTGAACACAGTTGAAGCCGCCCTGAATCAGCTCAATATCCCGATTTATGACGAAAAAACCCATTCGGGCTTTCTGCGCCATGTGCTGATCCGCGAATCCACCACCCACCCACAAATCCTGGTGGGGCTGGTGACCCGCGATTGGGAACACCCCGCTTTGGCTGCCCTGGTCGAAAAACTCAGCTTGGAAATCCCCCATTTGGTGGGTCTGGTCCAGAACCGCAATCCCGAACCTGGCAACCGCATTCTTGGTCGCGAGACCCGCACGCTTTGGGGCAAAGACTCCCTCAAAGAGAGTTTGGGAGACTTGCACTTCAGCATTTCTCTGCCCTCATTTTTTCAGGTCAATTCGGAGCAGACGGTGGTCTTGTACGAAACGATCAAAGCCCTGGCTGAACTCAGCGGCAACGAAACGGTGGTGGATGCCTTTGCCGGTGCGGGCACGATTGGCCTTTGGCTGGCCAAACAGGCCAAACAGGTCTATTGCCTGGAATCCGTCAATGAGGCCATTGCCGATGGCAAAATTAACCGGGCTCTCAACCAGATCGAAAACCTGGAATTTCGCCAGGGAGCGGTTGAAAAACTCTTGCCTGAACTCATGGCCCAAACCAAAGCCGATCTGGTCATCCTCGACCCCCCACGCAAGGGCTGTGAACCCGCTGTCCTGGCCAGTTTAATTCGCTCAGAAGTGCCCAAGGTGATCTATGTTTCTTGTAATCCTGCCACCTTGGCGCGCGATTTGGCGCTTTTGGCAGAACATTATGAGATCTCAGCGATTCAGCCAATCGACCTCTTTCCCCACACCCACCACCTCGAAACAGTGGTGCTCTTGACCCGTGGCAGTGCTGAACCTGCTCCGGCAAGTGAGTGAGAAGATAATTAAGGTCTGCGCTTAAGCATTGCCTTTGCGACGGTGCCAAATTTTGATGTAGAAGTCCACAGCCTGTTTGAGTGCCTCGGCAGAGAGTTGAAAGAGGGCCAGAAACTGAGCCAAGTTGAGACGCTCAGCATAATTCAGCAAGTGTGAAGCTGGGCGACCGGGTAAGTGGCTGAGCAAGGGGGCGAGATACCCTGTTTGGTGCAAAATGGCCAGCAAGGCCTTTTTTTCTGCCGCTTGGGTGCGGTCATAAATTGCCAGCAGGGTTTCATTCAGCTCTCCGTTTTTTTGTTGGGCCACCGCTTGCAGCACCAAACTCAGGGCATTGCCTGTACGTTGGCGGGCCGTTTCTAGCAAAAGCGTTTTGAGGACAGCCAAAGAGGCCCCTGGCAGGCTATTTTTGATCAGGGCCAAGCGCTGCTGTTTGTCTGGGGTACGCAGGGCAAGTTTTAATGCTTCAGGGGTCACTGCGCTTTCCTTTTCTTGTCCAGGGGGCTGACACAGACCCCACCGACTGTTATATTAACCCTTAACATCGCCCAAAGAAAGTATATTCATGTCAACCACTCCACCCGCTCAGCGCTCTTCAGTGTTCACAAACGAATGGGGCATGACCTTTGTCTTGATTCAGCCCGGCCCCTTTAAAATGGGCAAATACCTACTGACTTCGGATTATTTTGCCAATGAAGTCTTGCACCCAGAGACCTTGACGCGCCCCTATTATTTGCAGACCACAACGGTCACTCAGGCCCAGTGGGAAGCTCTGATGGGGTCTAATCCCTCTAAATTTACAGGCGATCCCCAATTGCCCGTCGACTCAGTCTCCTGGTCCGATGCCCAGGCCCTGATTCGGGTCTTAAACGAAAAAGGCAAGGGCGGCTACCGCCTGCCCAGCGAAGCCGAGTGGGAATACGCATCACGGGCCGGGTCTGACGAACACTTCTATTTCGGGGCAGATTCAAGCGCTTTGGTTGAACACGCTTGGATGGAGAAGAATGCAGGAAAGAAGACCCACCCGTAGCCCAAAAGCTTCCCAATCCGTGGGGGCTCTATGATCTCTATGGCAATGTCTGGGAATGGGTGCAGGATTATTATGCAGACTACCCACTTTATGCCTTAAGCGATCCGAGTGGGCCTGCCAAAGGTTCCAAACGGGTGATTCAGGGCGGTTGTTATTTGATTGGTGATTCCCGCTGCAATTCGTATGCCCGTGGTTTAAGTGCGGGCTCAGTCAAAAAACCCGCTT
>CAZRFI010000358.1:3481-4592 GCA_964598905.1 uncultured Candidatus Sericytochromatia bacterium
AAGGGAGTGCAAATGGGCAAAATCAAGCAGATAGACCTCAGTACAGAAACTCATGACGGGTTAACCTTGGTTTTCATGTGGTTTGAATCCAGTATACGAGAGTCAGCCTTCATCCATGCCCAGGAAGTGAACCCTCATGCCAAAAGTCTCACTGTTGCTCGGCCTTTTTAGCTACCTGAAATAGCGCTATTGAGGGGATGCCAGGATTGACAAGGCATCCCAAGCGGAGAAAATGCCTTTGACCTTGTGCAAATGGGTAATCACCAGATGGCTCAATTGGTGATCCACCATCTGTTTGCAGGCTTCTTGCACCGTACAATCTGGTCCAATTTCCATCATCGATTGGCTGTCCATAAAATCCCTGACAGGCAGATCCAAAACCGCCATGGGGTCTTCTTGCACCATGACACCCTCGTCGAAGGAAGTGAGCATTTTCTGAGAAAAGGTATAAGAAAATATATCCGACATGCTGATCAATCCCAAATAGCGCATGCTTTGGTAGTCCACGATCGGAACCGCAGAAATTTGGCGTTTGTGACAGAGTCCTGCAAATTGTTCAACGGTGGTCGAATCCACAACACAGGCCACATTTTTGGACATCACATCCGACAGCCTCAGCACACCGTCTTGAGACTCTGGATAATCTTCATTGGGCTCAACCACCACTTGGTGGTCTTCCCCTTTTCGGGATTCTTGAATTCGCTTCATAATGGCGGCCACAATCTCGTGGGGCGTCTGTCTCTGTTTTTCTGCGGGTGCGGCTACTTTTGTTTGTTCGGCATAGTGTTTTTGCAAAGCCTCTTTGGTGTATTCCCATTTTTCAGTTTGCTCGTCTTTTGCAACTGTTTCGTCCGGGGTTTGTGCTTGAGCGGGAGTCGAGGCTGGAGCATGGACGTGGCTTGATTTTCGCTCAGGTGCTTGGGCTGCATGGTAAGGATCATTGTCTGTGAAATTGCGCTCAGTCTCCTGGGCCGCATGGTAGGGATCCGATTGGCGAGAATCAACTTTTTCGGTTTGAGCGCTGGGATTGGCAGCAGGCTGAACAGGGGCTTTAGATTGAGATGGTGCAGGCGTTTCAACCGGCATCTTGCCTTGGACAGCCGATTCTTGG
>CAZRFI010000359.1:0-4585 GCA_964598905.1 uncultured Candidatus Sericytochromatia bacterium
TTTGCACAAACTCAGCAAAGATGTGCTGTCTCTGGAAAGCATTGCAGCCCCAGATGCCGATCCGGAAGAAGATCTCTGGGAACGCAAGGTGCTCAAAGACTACCTGCAAGAAGGTCGCCTGAGCCAAATTCCTGCCAGTCGTAAAAAGCGCGAGGTGATTCTGCGTTGGTTGGTCAATCAATTGGAATGGGAAAAGCAATATCCAGAAAAAGAGATAAATAATTTTTTATTGCAATACCACTGGGATTCAGCCACATTGCGGCGAGAATTTATCATGACCAAATTGATGCAAAGAGAAAACAATATCTATTGGCGCATCTAGTCAAAAGCAACGAGGTAAAAACCGACTCTATTGGACTACCTACCGAAAAAGCTAATTTTAATTTAAAGTTAGCTTAATTTAAAGACAAGAATATTTCGCTGAATTACGCTGATAAGTAAATAATCAATCAAACGTAGTAAAGAGGATTTTAAAAATGAGTGGAGTCAGCATCAATGGCGTTCAAACCTGGGGAAATCTTTCTCAGTTAAAAGAAGGTATCTCTTTGGCAGAAGCCCAAAAAAAAGGTCAGAATGATGGCCTTGATCAAGTCTATTTCTCCTCAAATGAAAAAAACTTCGTACTAGAAGGCGATGGCCTTGATTTAAGTGGCATCAACAAAAGCCGCCCAGGCACCCTTCCCAAAATTCAATTCGAAACTCAGAGCAAATCAATCGAAGCCGAGTTAAGGCTCGAAAATGTAGATAATGAAAAAAGTTCAGTCAGCGATTTTGCTTTTAGTAATCCCATAAGCATTACAGGAGCCGTCATTGTTGGAGGAACCGTCATCAGCCAAATTCCTCGCATGTTAAACAATGTTGCCAATAGCATTCCCTTTGTTGGCAATGGTTCTTTGATGACCTCTCCGAAAGCAGTGGGTATCGCAGCAGCCGTCGGTGTAGGTCTGATCGCTGCGGGCGCAATTGCTTCCTATAGTCAACGTCAGGTACATTCAGGTGTTTCAGAATTGGCAACGCCTATTCAAGCAGCCCCCGAAAAATCTTTCTTGAAAAAAGGGATAGACTTTCTCAATACCTTTTCACCCTTACCTTAGTCCTGAGTACAGCCTCCCAGAAAAAAGTGGTCATATCATGCCGCGATCTTTTCCTGTTGAGGAAAGGGAAGCAGATTTTCATTTAATAATTTGCTGCGCACTTTCTCAAAGGATTTCTCGGTCCACTTGAATGGATGGGCGTCTTGATTCCATTCGGTGATGAAACTTTGAAGTCTTTCTTCCAATACTTCCAATGAGGCAAAATTCGGTGCCGTCAGGCGTTTCCTCTGAAGAATTGAAAACCATTGCTCAATCTGGTTCATCCAGGAGCAGTGAGCCGGCGTGAAATGAAACTGAAAACGGGGATGTTGGCTTAACCATTGGTGCGTTTGCTTTCCAGTCTGCATCCGCGCGTTATCGCAGACGACATGGATTCGCGTAATGTCGGGCGGATAGGTGGTTCGAGGAGTTCAATAAACTCGGTCTGGCGCTTACGACTGCGACAAATACCCATCACATTTCCAGAGCGCGTGTCAAAGGCTGCCAGAAGGTTCAATGCCCCTTTCCGTTTGTATTCATGCTCCAAACGAACGGGCACACCCTCTTGAGCGGGTTTTGTTTCAGCCAGACGGGTGCGCGGCTGCAAAGAGGTCTTTTCATCCAGACTCAAAACGACTTCGTGCGCAGGCAAAGGACAGGTATTCCTGTGGCAGATATCTTCGGTACGCTCCCGAAATTCTGGGGTATCCCAATCCTTGTGACCTAACCAATGGTGGACCCGCCAGGGTTTGAGCTTATTGGAGGACAAAATCCGTTGTACACTTTGCGCTGAAATGGTTTCTACGATGCCCCGACTTTTCAACGCCTTGGCTAATTCACTGCAAAACCACACCGAAAGAGAACGGCCTGCTTGATCAGGCATTTGGCAGGACAGTTTGACCAGATAGGCACCCACCAGAGGGGGGGAAAACCGGCCTTCTGCCAGGTCTGGGTAAATCGGACAGCCCCTTGAGCCGGTTGTCGGCAAAGCGTTTGAGCCACTTCTGAGCAATTCGACGGCGACATCCAGCTTGGCGAGCAGTTTCCGAAATAGAAGTTCCTTGCGCCAAAAGTAAGATAATGCGTGCTCTTTGGACCTGACGAAATGGCAATGTGCGGCTCCGTGCCTGCTGCTCAAGAAGGCTCTTTTCTTCCTCATTCAGTTCAATCTCAATGGCTTTTTTAGGACCTGGCATGGCTTTCCTCCCTCAATCTCATGAATCTCATTCATTTTAAGGGATTTTTCCTGTCTAACGCTATATGACCACTTTACTTTGAAGCGGTGTAGTAAGTTAGACAAACATCTATTGATTATTTCATATATTGGCCTTACGATTGGGTTCCCTTTTTATTTTCCAAAATATTCAACCCAAAAGGGCTTCAAGCATTTGTTTGAAGCCCTTTTTCTTTGAATTAAAAAGATTATATTAAATTTAAGAAAGTTAAGTAAAAATTAAACTTAACCATTCCTTAACTTACGGATAATTAGTTCATAAGAAAGATTGTAGCCATTTTCTCCATAACACAAACATAAAGCTCAAGTTAAGAAATTAAAGAGGACATTAAGAATGACTATTACAGCCGTTAACTCTACAAGTCCTGTCCTGGCAGCCCAAAATACCCAGCCAGCCCCCAAACCCACAACATCCAAAGCGGCTGAAACTCAATCTCCCTCTATCCAATCCGATTCTTTAAATGTAAGCAAACAACCTAAATTGGGTGAATCCGTCAAAGAAGGCGTTAAATTCCAAACTGGCATGGGTGCCAAATGGGGTGCTGGCGGCGGTGCTATCGCTGGCGGTTTGGCCGTTCCCCTCTTGACCTATGCCTTGACCATGGGTGCTCCGCTGCAAAATCCCAAGATCTTTTGGGGCTCTCTGGCTGTTGGCGTTGTCGGCGGTGCCGCTGTCGGTGCAGGCATTGGTGCCGCAACAGGGGCCATGAACGGAGCCATCAACGGAGCCGTGGTCAGTGTGGCCAAAAACAAAAGCCAAGCCCAATTTGGCACTGCTGCTCTGGCCGGCGTCAGCAATCTGGCTTACGACCTCTACAAAGGCAAACCCCTGCCTACCGCCTTGATCTCCTCGGCTGTCACCGCCGGTGTCGCAGGTTGGGTCGGCGGCATGATCTACGACCGCGCCACAAAATAAAAAATTGCAAGCGTTTTGATACAGCCTCAAAAGAGGCTGCTTCGCTTTTTGGGGCCCCATTATCTAACAGGAAAAAATATGCACACAGCGTTTACCCCTTCAGCCGTCCAAGCCAACCTCAACCGCATTTATGATCAGGGGTTTGCATCAGATTTTCACGAAGACTTTTTTAGCCACAGTGGCTTCTCCAATTTTGGCTATTGGACGCCCGGCCTGACCCAACCCGCTGAAGCAGCAGAGGCCTTGGTTTTGGAATTGCTCAAATCTGTTCAACCGATCTCAGGCCCGATCCTCGATGTGGCCTGTGGTCAGGGCGGAACCACCCGCACCCTGAGTCACTTTGTGCCCGCTTCAGACATTTTGGCAATCAATATTTCGACCAAACAATTGGCCGCAGCCGAGAGAAATGCCCCCGGTTGCCAGTTTCGGGCCATGAGTGCCACGGCTTTGGATTTGCCCGATCAGAGCCAAGCCGGTATTTTATGCGTCGAAGCCGTCTTTCACTTCGAAACCCGGCGGCGCTTTTTAAAAGAGGCCCTGCGCGTCTTAAAACCCGGTGGCTGGCTGGCCCTGAGTGATGTGCGCTTTAAATTTCCGCCCCCGGCCCGGATTATTCCGCCTGCCAATCACTTTCACCATCTGCGGGAATATGCCCAAATATATACCGATGCCGGATTTGAAACCGCTGAGATTCGCTCTGAACTCAAACCGACCTGGAAGGGCTGCCGCAACGCCCTGCGGGCCTATGCCCTGAAACGTCTCAAACGACAGCCTTCACCCCAGACCTTCAAAGAGTGGAGCATGAACGAATTGCGCTGTCAGCTCTATGATGCCGTCTTCAGTGATTATTTGCTTGTCAACGTGCGCAAACCGCTCGCTTAAGGCCTCACTGGTAAAGCTTCACTTGGCTTTGCGCACCACACTGAATTTTAAAAGCATTTTTTCGATCAGCAGATCCGGCAAAAGTTTGCGCAAAAGCAGGGCGATTTTGGCATCTGTGCCCGCCCCATAGCGCAGCTTTGGCACAGCTGTTTGCAGGGCTTTGGCGACCACTTGGGCCACGACCTCGGGAGCCGTGCCTTTGGTGCCAATTCGGTCGAGGGCGCGCTCAAAGCTGGCAAAGGCATTGGCGTAACGTTCCAAGGCCTGCGGGGGCAATTCCTGTTTGAGGGCGCTAAAAAGTACGCGCGACTTTTGAAAGATCGGCGTGCGAATCACCCCGGGTTCGATCAAGCTGCAATAGATCTGCCAGGGCCACAGCTCCAGGCGCAGGGCCTCGGTCAGCGATTCGAGCGCAAATTTGGAGCTGCAATAGGGCGATAAAAAAGGCGTGGTGATCTTGCCATTGACCGAAGACATATT
>CAZRFI010000360.1:0-4571 GCA_964598905.1 uncultured Candidatus Sericytochromatia bacterium
GGCATTGACCATTTCGATTCAAAACCTGCGCGAGGTCGATGATGCCTTCACGGCCATGACCAGCCGCCGGGTCGAATTGGGGGTGCGCGGCCAACGGGCCGAATTGGTCGAAAACCGCGTGGCCCAAACCAAAGAGGTGCTCAGCAGCCAATTGGCTGACCAGCGCGAAACCGACCTGACCGAAGCGATTTCGCGCCTGACCCTAAACGAAACTGCCCTGCAAGCGGCTTATAACGTGACCCAGCGCCTTGCCAATCTCTCTCTGCTGAATTTTATTTAAAATTTGTTTGGAGAGCGCATAACTGTGGGCAAATTTTTCTTATGGATCGTGCTTTTATTGCTGGGAGCGGGCTCTTCCTCTGCGAAAGCCGCCGAGTTGCTGGTTTATTCTGTGGGAGAGCCGGAGCGCTTTGTCTCTCCCATAGTATCTGCTTCAGGCCAGGATTGGCAGACGTATTTTACGCCCCCGCACGGGGTCTCTAAAATCGTGATGAGTAATCGGGGGCAGATTTTATACCAAATGCACGGGCCGGATGATAACTGGGATTGGTACGCTCTGGATCGCCGCAGCCGCAAAGCTCAGCGCATTGCTCAGTCGCGTTGGTTTAACGGGTTTTTGAATGTTTTGCCTTTTCAACGCTCAGACGGCAGTTATTACGCCAAAGTGATTCTGCCTCAAGGTGTGCAGGTTTATCGTGTGGGTAGCAAAGGTCCTCAGCTATTTTTGAACAAGCCTGGCCTTTATGATTTTTTACCCCTGCCGGATGGCTCTTATGCCTACGTGCTTTGGACTGGACAGGGCAAGGAGTCCCCGGATTTTGCTGATTTTATCCCTGGCCAGACCATGCAACTTTGGCATGTACCGCTCAAAGGCAAAGCGCGTTTATTGGGGCGCTTTGATACGGTTTTTCAATTGCAGAACAGCGGTCAGCAGCTCTTGTTTTTTGCGCCTGGCAAAACCAAGGGCCGGCTCAGTTGGAAGTTAATGGCCTGTCCCTTGCAAGGGCCTGCCAAACAGGTGGCTGAAATCCCCAAATCCAATTCTCGGGGGGCCCCTGAGTTGGTCAGTTGGCCCCAGTCGGATTGGGTGGTCTATCCGGCAGCCATGACCAAACAGCACGAAAATCCAGTCTTGGACGAAAACCCGCTCTTGATTCGGCATCATTTGCGCAGCGGCAGCAAAGCGGTTTTGCCTCACCGCTCTGAATTTATCATGGCCAAAGGACAGGGGGCACCCGGCTATTTGACCGGTCTTGAGCCGGCCATAGCGGGAGAATCGCATCCCAAATTGGTGAGCTTTGCGCTGGAATCCGGTGAGGAAGTTCAGCGAATTCCCTATTCGTTGCCTGAAAGTTATGCTGATCGGGCGATTTATTTGCCTTGAGGCATTGAGTGGGGCTCTGCTTTGGGTATCTCAAAGAGAGGTTAAATCCTCAACGTCACTTTTGGGGTGTCCTGACGATGTGGGTGAAATTCAGATTGGCTTGGGGTGGAGGGCTCCGGTTGGCACAAGACCCTGACGTTCGGGCCGCCCGTTTCGCACATCGTGTGCTACACGGGCTATCAGTCCCCCCGCCTTTCGCCATCGTGGCGCGGCGGGGCTCCTCAGCACATATGGTGCTAAGTAAGAGCCTTCTAAGCATCGCCAAAGGAGCTTTGGCTCTGCAAGAAGCTCATAAGTACCCTCTCTTTTCAGGGTCTTGGCCAACGGGGAGAGACAGCACCAGAGTAAGCAGGACAAAGGTCTTGCCTATCACTTTTAGAGATTCTACCTGGCTTTGGGCAATGAGCAGGCGGTCAAAGGGATCTCTGTGATGGAAAGGCAAAGACTGTAAGTGAGTGAAATGAGGGATTGTCACGGGCAAGATTTCGATCTGCAATGACAGCACGTGTTCGCTGAGGGTTTGAATTGATTGGCTGAGTGTTAATTTTTCAAACTGACTTTGATGGTATGCTTGCGGGCTTTACATATAGTCGGCAAAATCTTCAAGCGGAGCATCAAAATCGGGCGACATTACAAAAGTGCCTTTGAGGGAGCCAAACCCATTCCGGCTTTGCCCAGATGGGTTGGCTTGTGATTCTGATGCCTTGAGTTTTTGGTCTGAAAACTCAATAAAACCAATGACCTCCGCTTTCTTTTCGGGAGGCAAAGCCATGATTTTGGCTAAAATTTGTTGGTCTTGTAGCATACATGTGCACCTCAAATTTTGTTATGGCACAATTAGGGTGCAGACCCAGTGTCGCCTATTTAATTTGAGGAAAATTTCCTGCCCTTATGGCTTTGGGCTACATCCAGGTCACAGACAATGAACGACTCACAAAAGTGTTTTCAGGTAAATAATTGTGATTCAAGCATATCTACATAGGATAATAAAACCATGCAATATCGTCTAAAAATTTCCTTATTCCTTGCTCTGAGCCTAAGTAACCCGGCTTGGGGCATCAGTTTGCAAGAAGCTGTCAACAGTGGCAATCCAGAGCTTATTCTGGAAGCCGTGCATAGCGGTGTTTCTGGGAATGAGGCGGTTAGCTGGAAAATAAATGATGCCGTTGTTTCAGGGACTTTGCTCAATTACGCTTGTCAAAATGGCCTCTTTGATGTGGTTAAATTATTGCTGGAAAAAGGGGCGGATGTCAATGAAAAAACGGATTATGGCTGGACTGCCTTGATGAGCGCGACCTCTGGAAGTCATCTCGATGTATTGAAGTTACTCCTGGAGAAGGGGGCTACCCCCAATGCAAAGTATGGTATGGGCTGGACGGCTCTGATGTGGGCTGCAGAATTTGGTGATATCGAAGTGGTCAGGTTGCTACTAGAAAAGGGAGCCGCCCCGAGTGTTAAGGATCGTGAAGGCAGAACTGCTTTGCTGCGGGCCGCAGAATATGGTTCTCTCGAAGTGGTAAAGTTGCTGATAGAAAAGGGGGCCGACCCGAATTCTAAGGATAACCATGGCTACACTGTCCTAATGGGGGCTGCTGAGGATGGAAATGTGGATGTAGTAAAACTGCTGCTAGAGAAAGGTGCCGATCCCGACTCCAAGATGGAGAATGAGCGCTGGACAGCGCTCATGTGGGCTGCTCATGGGGGACATGTAGAAGTGGTGAAACTATTTCTGGATAAGGGATTAAACCCTGATGAGAAAAGGAAAGATGGTTACACAGCCCTGATATCTGCAGCACAAAATGGTCATGTCGAAGTGGTCAGGTTGCTACTAGAAAAGGGTTCCGATCCCAAGGTCAAAGCCGATGATGGTTGGACGGCACTCATGTGGGCAGCCGACTTTGGTCAGTTCGAAGTTGCCAAGCTGTTGGTAGAAAAGGGCTCCGATCCTAAGGCCCAAGAAAACAATGGCTATACTGTTGTGATGAGGGCAGCGAAGGAAGGTCATTTAGATCTGGTGAAATTATTATTAGAGAAAGGCGCTGACCTTTCGCTTCGAAACAACGAGGGGCAGACCGCTTTGGATATAGCCAGGGAAGAAGGCCGTGATAATGTGGTTAAATATCTGGAGACACTTAAGTAATTCCCTTGCAGGTTAAAATGACTCTCTCCGTTGGCCAAGTGCCTATCCTTCGACTTCGCTCAGGAGATAGCTTAGTTGCTTAGGTTCCCTGAGCGGAGACGAAGGGAACCTCTTCCCGCCCATCCGCATACCGTGCAAAGCGCCCCTTCTGCCCATGCACCGGCTCAGAACTCGGCCAAGGCCAGCCCCCGAACTGATCGCGCTGGTAGTCTTCAAAGGCTTTCATGATCTCCGCTTTGCTGTTCATCACAAAGGGCCCATACTGCACCACCGGTTCGGCAATCCGCCGCCCCTGCAAAAGCAAGAGACGCGCAGTTTGTCCGCCATTGAGCAGCGGCAAGCCCAAGCTGGAGTCCAGCTCCAAACCCACGCCGGGTTGAAATTCTGTTCCAGCGGCTTTGAGGCTTTCACCTTCAAAGAAATACAGCCGCCGCGAAAGCCCAGGTGCGCCTGCTGGCAATTCCCACTCAGCGCCCGCTTCAAGCTGAATCACCCAAATCGCCACATCATGGCTGGGGTCAGCCGCCCAAGAATCCGGCGGAGGAGCGGGGGGTGTCTGATCGCCATATCTGCCTGCCACGACCTTGACGCGAATGGCTTTGCCGTGGGCGTCTTGGCTTTTTACCACGGGAATATCTTCGGACCAGAACATGCGAAAATGGGGTTCCACCATTTTATTGGCACGGGGCAAATTGAGCCAAATCTGAAAGAGTTCAGCCGGGTTGTCTTCGTTTTCATTCAGCAGCGGAAACATCTCGGCATATTGCAGGCCTTTGCCCGCTGTCATCCACTGCACGTCACCTTGGCCATAGCGGCCTGCAGCACCCTGTGAATCGGCATGGTCGATCAGGCCCTTTTCGACCACTGTGACCGTTTCAAAGCCCCGGTGCGGGTGGCCCGGAAAGCCCGGCACCGCTTGGCCATGGTACATGCGCCAACCGTCTTTGATGGTAAAATCCTGCCCGATATCCCGGCCCGCCAACGAGGCTGCTGGGCCAAACTGGCCATTGCTTTTGGGATAAAAATCCTGGTGATAGACACAGAACA
>CAZRFI010000361.1:0-2794 GCA_964598905.1 uncultured Candidatus Sericytochromatia bacterium
CCGTTGATGTCAGCTCCGGCTGCCAGCAGTTCTTTGATGATTTCCAAATTGCCGTAGCTGGCAGCCCAGTGAAGGGCCGGGGTTTGCGAGGGGTGGGGACGGTTGGGATCGGCCCCGGCAGCCAGCAGTTCTTTGGCTTTTTCAAGCTGTTTTTGCAAAATCGCGTGATACAGGGCTTCGTTTATATCAGGGGGTGTTTCGGGCATGAAAAGACCTCTAGCGTTGGGGTGGGTGTCTCTTGATTATACTGGGCTTTCCCATCTTAGACCAAACTGCGCTATAGTGATCCCAGAGATCCGAAAGAGACATATCTAGAGGTAAAAATAAAATGAAAAAAACCGTATTAACCGCAATCACCGCAACGGCCCTGATGGCCGCTATGCAACCCGCTTTTGCCGACCACCATCAAGGTGGCGGTCAACACCAAGGCGGTGGCCAGCACCAGGGAATGGGTGGCCACAGCCAAATGTCTGCCGAAGAAATGATGGATGGCAAAGCTTATGCTGAGCGCTCCCTCGATCTGATGCAAGCCGGCAATATGATGGTTGAAGAAGGTGCCAAGAAAAAAGATCACAAGATGATGATGACGGGTGCCAAGATCCTCAAAAAAGGCATGCACATGCACCATATGAGCATGAAAGCCATGAAAATGATGATGCATGATATGAAACACAAAGTCATGCACGCCAAAGTCGGAGACAGCCAAATGTCCGACAAAGAAGTGGCCGACATGGAAAAAATGATGAAAGACATGAAAGCCACCCATGACAGTTACATGGGCGTTTGCCACAAAGAAATGGCCCTGATCCCCAAATCTGCGCACTCCTTGCTGCAAGCTGGCAATGATGCCATTATCAAAGGCATGAAAGAAAAAAATGCTGAGATGGTGATCATGGGGTCTGACATGATGGAAATGGGCATGGCCTTGACCCACCCCCACGGTATGGGTGATGGGGATGGCGATGGTTCCATGAAAATGGAAAAACGCGTCGAAATCAAAAAGCACCACTGATTCAGTCTCTGAATCAAAATCGGGATTAAAACAAAGCCCCTGCGTTTTAGCAGGGGTTTTTCATTTGGGCTGAAGCCAATCAGTCGCCAATGGTGACATCTTTGAAGCTGATCCCATCCCACGTCCAGGCCATGGCCCCTTTGCCCCAAAAGTGCAGGGCCAACGTTTCGTGGGCGGTGATAAATTCTTTTTTGGTTTCAAAATTGTACATTTTGCTGCCTGCAGGGTAACGCCAGAGCGAGGCCCCCGACCAAGAGCGCAAATGCGCGGGCGCGGTTTGATCTAGCACCAAAGGCAGGTATTGGGCTGCATTTTGGCCTGCATTTTGGCCCGTTTTTTGACGACTCAGGATCAGAATCGTCTCGCGGCTGCCCTCTTTGCCTGCGGGGTGGCGAATTTGCAGAGCGTGGTCTTCTGTGCCGTTGCCATCAAAATCACCTTTGATCCAAAAAGGCGTAAAAGGCGGTTTTTCTTGCCAATAATGCTCTTGGCCAATCGCACTGAGGCCTTTGGGAAAATACCAACCGGGATAGTGTTTGTTGAGCAAGGCCTGCAATTCTGGTGGGACTTGTTTTTGCAAGGCCTCGCTGTAGTGCCCGACTTCAATTGCCAATAATTCTACATCGGGCCAAGGGACACGGGCCGATTCGAGTTTCTGGGCTAGGTTTTCCAGGGCTTTGAGATCTGAACCCGTGATCAGCAGCCGCCCATCGACAATGGCCGACATGACTTGGGGGGCGATTAAGAGCTGGTCATTTAAATAAAGTCCCATTTTTTGTCTGAGCAGCCCCACACTCAAACGGGCCAGAATCAGGCTGCCATTGTGATCCAATTGGATTTCGAGACCGGGATCGGGTTGCTTTTTAAGGGTGACTTTAAGCAGCTGAGAGCCGTTCAGACCTGTGGGGGCCCAGAGGTCTTGGGTGCCTTTCATCGGCTGGCGAATTTCAAAAACAGTTTTTTGCATGCGCTTGGCCAAGACCTGCTGCAATGGGTAATTTTCGCTGAGACACAGCAGCAGATGATCGGGCTCTGGGTGAGGCAAAACCTGAGGTTCGTCTTGCTCCAGACCCAGGGCCTGATGCTCAAAAGACAGGCGTTCTAAAAATTGCTGGCGCAGGCTTGGCTGGCTATCCGGAGAATGGGCTTTGAGCTGCCACTCGGTCAGCAGTCCCAAACAGGCTGGTTGAGCCGATGCTGAAAAACACAGACTGAGATAGGTCAGACCAGACAAAATCCAAGTATTTTTTTTCATCGCTGCGCAGGGGGAGGGCTGACCTTGGGGGCCGGTGATGCGGGGGCCGCAGGGGATGCTTGTGGCACATATTTGGGAAATTGGGGTTTGGCTGTGGCGGGTTTGAACCATTCGGGCGTTTTGCCCAGATCTCCTGGGTTAAAGTCTTTGTCAACCGCCATAATGCTGATCACCCGATTGCCAATTACCCGGTAGATTACGCGCGCGCCATCGCTATAATACCAAGTCAGGCCGAGGCTGTTACCTGAGGCATTGCTGTGGCTGCGGCGCATGATCGCATCGCGGATTTTATTGGCCTGTTCAAAGGTCCAGGGGCTGGCATCAGCACTCCAGAACTCTTTGCTGATCTTGCCTTCGGCATTGGCAAAAAAATGGACCTGAATCGGCCGCATTTCTTTGCGCAATTCGGCAAAGCCCTTAAACTTGGCTTCGTGGACCAAGTCATAGCGCCGGGGCTTGTGGAAATACGTGCGCATCATGAGATAATCTTCGCCCAGAATGGCCAAAGCGGGTGGCGCTTGGAGCCA
>CAZRFI010000361.1:2894-4551 GCA_964598905.1 uncultured Candidatus Sericytochromatia bacterium
AAAACAGATTTCATGCCTTTCATTGTAGCAGAAACCGAAGCGGGGTCTGTGGGTGTTATCATGGTAAGAATGCCCGTTTTTTGAATGGGTTGAAGCAAGTAAATCGCCAGAGAAAGCCTGAGAGAGTAAGTGCAAGTACCCATGATAAAATTGACACGCCTATTGGTTTTGAGTATTTTAATTCATTCAGCAGGCCTGGCGGCCTCTGGCACAGCTTGGGCAGCCCCGAGCAAGCCGCCTGCCGTTTCAACGGCCTCTCTGTTGCAAGCGGCGGATCAGGCCCTCAAAGCCAGCCAATGGCAAAAGGCGCATGAGTTGGCCCAAAAGGCCGTCAAACAGGCCCCCAAAGATCCCGAAGCCTATGTGCGCCTGGGCCGGGCCTATGGCGGGCTGAATCAATTTGACAAGGCCCTGGCGCAGTTTAACCAAGCGCTCAAACTCAAGCCCAACCATGCCGCCGCCCTCAATGGCCGGGCCAAGGTGCAGATGGTCTGGCGCAAGCTGGACCTGGCCCACCAGGATCTGAGCTTGGCCCTCAAAGCCGATCCCAATTATAGCGATGCCTACCTCACCCGTGGCCTGCTGCGGATCATCCTCAAACAAAACGAAGGTGCCTTGGACGATTTGACCCAGGCCCTCAAACGCGATCCCAAAAACCCAGAAATTCTGACAGCCCGTGGTATTTATTATTATACCCGTGGGCAATACCCGGCCAGCCAAGCGGATTTTAAACAGGCCTTGCAGCTCAAACCGGCAACCCCTCAAGAGTATGCCCGGATTTACAATTATCTCGGCGTGATTGACTATACCCAGGATCGTTATGCTGAGGCCCTGGTTCATTTTGAGCAGGCGATCAAATACCAAATTAATCTGGCCGACGCTTACAACAATCAGGGCTTGGTCTATGCCGCTCAAAACCAGCCAGCCAAAGCTTTGGAGCGCTTTCAAGCCTCTCTCAAACACCAGGACAGTCCCAACCCCTATACCAATATGGGTGATCTCTATGCCGCCCAGGGGGATTTTGAAAAGGCCCTGGCCGCGTATAGCCAAGCCCTGAGTGTTAAAAGTCCCGTTTCGACAGATTTTCCGCTGATCAGCCAAGCGGCGATTCTCAACAGCCGGGGCCGCCTTTACCTCGAAGTGCGGGAGCCCGTTAAAGCCCTGGCAGATTTTGACGCATCACTCAAATTGGAGCCGCAGCGCGCTGAAAGTCAGAATTTGCGTGGCATAGCCCTGAATCAAATGGGAAAACCGGATCAGGCGCTGCAGGCCTTTGACCAAGCAATTGTGCTGCAGCCAAACTTTCTCGATGCCTATGGCAATCGCGGCTTGACCCATGCCCAACTTAAAAATTTTCCCCAGGCCCTGGCAGATTTTGAGTGGATTACAAAAATGGCGCCCGGCAATGCCTCGGCCCATTTTTATATCGGCCAGATTCATGAAAACCAGGGTCAGCCTGACAAAGCCATTGCCGCTTATACAGCCACCGTCAAGGCCGACGACAAGTTTCTGCAGGCCTTTAAAGCGCGGGCGGTCTTGGCCATTCAGGCCAAACAATACGAGATCGCCCTGGCCGATGCCTCCCGCATTCTCGAACTTGATCCACGCGTTTTGGCTGCCCATGTGATGCGGGGAGATATTTACAATTGGACCGGGC
>CAZRFI010000362.1:0-4546 GCA_964598905.1 uncultured Candidatus Sericytochromatia bacterium
CCGCGATATCGCGGGTGCCCCATTTGCGCTCGGCCCGCGTCGTGGGGGCCATATCAGCGTTGTAATAGGGCGACGCACTGACGTCTTCTTGCAGTTCGCGGATATCTTCGTTTGTGGTCGCCATGCCTGAAACCCTCACATTGCCCGAGAAATTTCTTTACAGCATAGCGGATCTTTGGCTTGGGGGCAAAAGGGAGGGCATTCCCTTCGACTGTCTCGACTCCGCTCAACAGACTTCTCAGGGAACGTGGGGTTTTGGGGAAGGGGTGGTTTTGGTGGGTAATCGGCTCAGGTTAGCACAAGCCGCTAAAGTTCGGGCCTCTCTTTTCAGGGGCTTGGCCAACAGCTTTGATTTTCTGCAAGACAGCGCTTTTAAATTAATTTAAAATAAAACCAGAGGTTTTTAATCATGGGATGGGCGTATCCAAATGAAGCGTAGTTTTGGACTTTTTTTCACTCACTTTGGCCTGTTCTGTTTGTGTGCTTGCCAAGCAGGTGTTACGGGTTTACCACAGTCTCGGGCGTCATCAAAACCACCGCCATTGCCAAGCAGCACTCCAACATCAGCTCTTTTGCCCATACCAATTGTACCTGCCGAGCTTTACCCCATTTATCCAACACCCACTCCCAAACCCAGTTTTCCGTCTCAAACCTTGGCTTCGCCCATTCCTTACCCGACAATTTTATCCAGTTACTCGCCCCAAACCCCAGAGATACATGAAATTACAGGCATTATCCACAACCAAAATGTCCCCCTTCATACGGAAGTCAAACTCACAATTAAAGGAGGAATATGGGCTGGCTACAGCTTTAAAACCAGAACAAAAGATGGGAAATACAGTTTTGTCCTGCCTCTAATGGAAGACAAGCGGGTGGAAATCAAGGTAGAACATCACGACTTATTTCTCCCTTTTAGAGATCCTTTTTGGCCTTATGCAACAGAGAGAGAGGTGAAAGCCTCTCAAGAGAACTTAGACATTTTCTTATTTTTTAAGTCTATCCCATCTTGTTGTCCGGCCGAGGAGTATGAAGATCCAATCAAAAAAACATTAGTTTTTGGAAAAATGACAGACTCTAATGGCCATCCTCTCGATCACGTTCGCATCCAAATATGGGGCGTCAAAAATGATCATCTCAACGAAGAAGGAAAACTGTACTTTGAGCGAACTTTTTCCAAAGGCATTTTTCTGGCTGCACGGATCCCTTCTCTGAAAGTGCTTGTCAAAGCCCATTGGCAAGATCAAATACGCACAAAAGAACTCCTGGTTTCTGAAATCAATGGTTCAATCAGCAAAAACCGCGTCGATTTTGTCTTTCCTTCCCCCTAACACTTACCGCGCAGTATCCTCACTGCGCATGGTCAGATAAGCCACCGCCGTCGCCATCGAGCGGCTCATCAGGCGCAGGGAGAAAACGCTGACTTTGTTGAGCAGGCCCGGCACCACCGAAGGCACCCCTTTGAACAGCGCATTCAGGCCAATCTGAACCACCGTGGGCGAGTCCATCATGGCCATTTTTTGGTAGGCCGTTTTTTCTTGCCCTGAGACGGCCAAGAACTCAGTGGCCGTCACGCCAGGGGAGAGCACCGAACAGCTCACGCCTGTGCCCTTGAGTTCGTAGTTGAGGGCCTCACCAAAACTCAGCACAAAGGCCTTGGCCGCGCCATAAGAGCCTACATTGAGCTGCCCCCGGAGGGGGCAAGTTGGTAATTAAGTTCAACTTGTGGGCCAAAGAGCCTGAGAATCTTGGTTTTAAGGTCATTCACACCCGCCATCAAACATTGCTTGGGCTGGCCTGGGATCTCCAGAAATACTCGGTTAATGTCTTTGAGCAGATAAAATACCCAGCGCAAGGTTGGGGTCGCTGTTTCCTGCTTGATCTGGTTTGGGAGAGTTTCATTCTTTTGAGCCAAAGCCATGCGCAATCGGCGTTCTGCCAAGGAATAAACCAGCAAAGCCAAGGTCATTACAGTGAGCTAGCCTTGGACTCTTTCCGGCTTTTTCAAAAACAGGGCAGAGGTAAAAAATTGTGGGTCTTTTAAAAAGCGAAAGCCCCTCTCAACCTTGCTTTGCTGCTTGTAGAGCGCAATCGCTTCTGGTGTAGGCAGCTCTTGGGACGGTAAATTCGTGACTACAATGTAACAGGCTCCCTCGGCATCCAGACCTACCGTTTTGTCTTCATCCAGCTCAAACTCAGCTTGAATCAGCCAAAGCTCCAGCCGTTGGCGAGTTTACGAGCCTTACGGATGGGGACAGCCGTGCTCATAGTGATCTTTTCTTGCCCTTCTTTGGGTCTGCCTCGCTGGGATTGCTTTTGCACAGCCACAATTTCAAAGCCTTTTAGGCTGTGGTACTTGGCCTTTTTAAAGACTTCCTGCAAGGCCTGCTCTGCATCGGTCTGACAGTTAAAACGCTTGCGCTGCAGCTTTTTCAGGGCCTGTTGTAACTCTTCGTTTTCGTGTTCACATTTGTACGCCAAAGCCTTTTGACTGCGATGTTCTGCCGCCGAAGAATAAACGACAATCCAGCGCTCATCTTCATGGGTAAATTCTTGCCAATACTCGCCCTCGGCCAAGGTTTGCCATTCGGCCACGCCAAGGGCTGTCACGACCATTTCTTCATGGGCTTTAAGCGTGGCTGGCACACGGCTAATGAAGCCGAGATTCTTGAGATAGGGCTCATTGCGCTGGTTGTAGCCTTTGCTGTCGAGAATAATGCCCCGCACACTTGGATTGAGGTTTTGTGACATCGTTTGGATACGCTGGTGGAAAATTTCACTGTCATTGCTGTTCCCACTCCAATGCTTGATGCCAAGCGGAATGCCATAGTTGTCACTCACCAACATCTCTTGGACAATCTGAACCAGGTCAGGGCGATGGTCACGCGAATAGCCATGGTTAATTTCGACCTCTGCAGCTTCTTCGTCAGAAGCATATTTACACCACTGAAACTGAAGCTAGTGGTGTCTCCATGACTCCATGGAGTCTCCACAGACTCCTTTTGGCAGGCTTTGTGGCTCAACTCGGCAAAGAGTTTCTCGCATCCGTATTCATGCAGCTTTTCAAGGCTGCGCCCGAGTTTGAAAAGCCTCAGTTGTCGGTGAGGAACGAGCCTTACAACTGAGGACAGCATTGCTGGTTAAAGTCACTTGATTGCAACTGGTCATTGTCCAGAAGAAAACCTACAGGCAATTTCTCGAAGAAATGAGGGGTAAGTGAGAGTGGGGTTTGTGAAAAGCCAAGCCCACACAGGATCATCGCCGCAACACATTCGCCCACGCTCGCTTTCATGTCGTCTGTTGGCGGCAAAAGGGCGTCTATTTCTTTGCTCAGCTCAAGTTCTTTCAAAATACCTGCCACCACTCCCAAATGATCCAACCGCTCGATCTTCATTTTCATTGGGCCAAACTCCTTGCTACAACTGGGTTGCATTGAGTTTAGCATTTAATTCAACAAGATGAGCACTTACCCCTGCTCAATGTCGGTTAAAATAAAACCAGAGGTTTTTAATCATGGGATGGGCGTATCCAAATGAAGCGTAGTTTTGGACTTTTTTTCACTCACTTTGGCCTGTTCTGTTTATGTGCTTGCCAAGCAGGTGTTACGGGTTTACCGCAGTCTCGGGCGTCATCGTCTGTATCCACGCCCAGTCTGACCAACCAAAACAATGTGACAATAGCACCACCACCGGCATCTTCTTCGCACTTGGCAAGTCCCAACCCCATATCGGCACTTTTACCCATCCCAACCGCCTTGCCGACAATTTATCAAATTCCCAGCCCAGATCCTGCCAAAGCATTTTTCAGCCCTCCCCGAGCCCTGGGTTTACCAAGTCCACTTCCCACCACCCTGCCAGACACATTGCCAGGAAAACCAGACATTCACGAGATTTCAGGTAAAATCACAAATCAAAACACGCCTTTGAGAACTTATGTTTCATTAAATATTCCCAATTTACTCAACAACGGCCAGAATACCTTTACTGCAATTACCAGCAAAGAGGGAATATACAAAATAACGCTCCCGCTTTACCATCAGAAAAAAATAAATTTTCAAATTCGCCATACAGGCTCTAGTATCCCTCTTTATGAAACAGAAATAGACTTCAAACAGAACAAGTACAACCTGGATGTATACCTGAATTACCCACCGCTCGCAGCCTGTTGCCAAGAGGCTTACGATGATCCCAGAGCATATATTTATGGCAGCATCAAAACCACAACGGGCACTCCACTGACAAACGTACAAATAAAAATTGTCTCAGCAACAGAAAAAAATGCCAACAACGAACCCCGCTTATACGATCTGACCTATTCTGTCGAAGGGGTTTACAGAGGGGCAAATAATCTCCCAGGCAAAGAAGTCCAGGTAGAAGCCCGTTATTTTGAACAAATCCAAACACAAAAAATCTCAGTTGATACCAACAGCCGTGAGTTGGGCAAAAACCGCGTCGATTTTGTCTTTCCTTCCCCCTAACACCTACCTCGCTGTTCCCTCACTGCGCATGGTCAGATAAGCCACCGCCGTCGCCATCGAGCGGCTCATCAG
>CAZRFI010000363.1:0-2974 GCA_964598905.1 uncultured Candidatus Sericytochromatia bacterium
GCTTTAAAACCTTCTCCAAATGAGTTTTCCTCATTTTCAACGAAGGCCACGTTGCCTGAGGCTTTGCCTTCAACTGTTACGGGATCGCCCGCGTGGGCCTTGAGCCCTTTGCCAATAATTAAATAGTCCTGATCTTCAATTTTAATCCCAATCGTGTCGAAACCATCGGGATTGTCTTTGAGGTGCTGTTCTACTTCGAGCAGGGATTTGTCGCTGCGAACCTGGCGCAGTTGGTAGTTTTCGAGGGCTTGGCCAGCCACTGAAATTTTAAAATCACTCATGTAGATGCTTTCCTTGTCTGTGTTCTGCTGTGATTATAGCCAACAAGCTGTTGATTCTTTCTCTTTCGCCCAATTGAGCCACTTAGCAAAAAACCCCAGAACGCAACGAGGCTTCGGTCTGGGTAATCAGATCCTCTGAACCCAAGAGACTTGGTGGCTGGCAAGAGTGCAGCCCAATCTGCAATTCATAACCCGATTGCTGGGCTTTGGGCAGCAGTGACTGATAGAGGCCCTGAGCGACTGTTTCAGCGCCTGTTTCCAGGGTTTGCGGCAAGAGGATGGCCAAGGTGGTGGGGTCCAAACGGGCGGCCAAATCGGAGCAGCGCAAGGGACTCATGTCTTTAAGTAAATCCGGAAAGACTCTGGCAGTATCTGATTCAGAAACAGGTCCCACCCAGCGCAAAAGCAAGAGCGAAATACTTAGTGCATGGCGGTGGGAGCGTCGCCACTCCTCATTGAGGCGTTCCTCAAAACAGCGGCGATTGTAAAGCCCTGTTGTGGGGTCAAGGGGATTGATGGCTTCCAAGCGGGCATAGAGGCTCTGGACCTCTTGGGCAATTTTGCGGCGCTCTTGTACAGCCTCGGCCATTTTGAGAGCCAATTTGAGATGCTGGCTTAAGCTGCGGGGGTTCCAAGGCGCAAAGACAAAATCCAGACGTCCACCTTCGGGCCAATCTTGTTCTTGTTGGCTTTCGTCGACAAAGACCAAGGTGGGCAATTCCAGACGGATCAGGGGGTAGAGAACCTGCATTAATTGGACGGGTTGCAGATTGTCTGGTGAGAGCAAAAGCAAATCTGGCAGTGGCTCGGAGAGGTTGCTTAAGTCTTCCCAAGTGGCATTTTGCCACTGAGCATCGGAGGCCAGTATTTGGGTCTGGGTTTGCAACAGGGTGCTTAATTCCGGGGAGAGAACTGAACGTATTTTCATGGCGGGTCTTAAATACACTTTATTAATTCAGAATAGAAGTTATCAAACTGACTTAGTCATGCCCAGTTGGGCAAATAAGCAGGCTTTAAATTTAATCTCATAAAACAGTATAAAAAACGATTTTAGAACGTTTTTCAAAATTAACTCAGTCTTTATTTTAAGGTCTGACAGGCCCTTATGTAAAGTTTTCGCTACAAATTTAACCAAAACAGATGTGATAAAATACCAAGAAATCCACCACAAGACCAAACACAACACCAAAAATACAGGGCCATTTAAATCCAGTTATGAATCCCAGTTTGAATTCCCCCATCACCACTGCTGACCTCGACCCCAACCAATTTACGCCAATGATGCAACAATTTCTGGAGGTCAAAAAGCAATATCCCCATGCCCTTCTGCTCTACCGCATGGGCGATTTTTACGAGACCTTTTTTGAAGATGCCCGTACGGCGGCACGTGAATTGGAGATTACCTTAACGGCCCGCGACGGGGGGCAGGGCAAACGGATTGACATGGCGGGTATTCCCTATCACTCCCTCGAGGCCTATTTGCCCCGTTTAATTGGCAAAGGTTATAAAGTTGCCATTTGTGAGCAGATGGAGGCTCCCAAACCCGGCAAACTGGTTAAACGTGAAGTGATTCGCGTGATTACACCAGGCACTCTGCTTGAAGGGGCTTTGTTGCAAGAAAAACGCAATAATTATTTGGGGGCGGTTTACCGCGCCAAAAGTGGCTATGGTTTGGCCTATACCGATATCTCAACCGGTGAGTTTCGGCTGACCCAGGCGACAGGAGAGGGTGCAGCAGATTTGATTCTGCGCGAATTAGCAGGGCTTGAACTGGCTGAGACCCTGTTGCCCACCCGCTTGGGCTGGGGGGAACAGACTCTCGAAAACAGCGATTGGGCCTCGCTGATTCCCGATCCCCAGGGGGTGACCTGGGAATCTCATCTGATTTTTGAGCCACGCACGGGTCGCGATCGGCTTTTGCACCATTTTGGCGTGGTCTCACTCGAAAGTTATGGCTGCCAAGACATGCCCTTGGCCGTGGCCGCTGCGGGTGCAGTCTTGCATTATTTGAGCCAGACCCAAATGAGTGCTTTAAAACAATTACAGCCGCCAGTGAGCTATTTATTGAGCCATCTTTTGGTCTTGGACCGCAGCACCCGGCGCAATTTAGAGTTGACTCAGACCTACCGTGAAAACAGCTTTGCAGGCTCACTGCTCTGGGTCTTGGATCAGACCCGCACAGCCATGGGAGGACGCCTCTTGCGTAATTGGCTCAACCATCCCCTGCTGGATCGCCCGGCGATCGAGGCCCGTTTAGACGCGGTACAAGCCCTGATGATGGAGCCCAATCTGCGCTTTGATCTGCGCGAGCAGCTCGACGGCATTCGCGATCTGGAGCGCCTCTCGGCCCGCGTCGCCACCCAGGGGGCCAATCCGCGTGAATTGCGGGCCCTGGCTGAGAGTTTGCTGCGCTTGCCCGCTTTGGCCAGCTGTTTGGAGGGTTTAGATGCTGCGCTCTTTCAGCCTCTGCGGGAGATTCCTTCTGAAGTGTTGGCCATGGCCAACAAGGTCGAGGCCTGTTTGCAAGAGACCTTGCCTGTCAAAATCCAAGAAGGGGGAATTTTTAAATCGGGCCTGAACCCAGAATTGGATGAATTGCGGGAATTGATGAGTGGGGGCAAGACCTGGCTCAATGAATTGGAGCAACAGGAGCGAGAACGTACAGGTATCAAATCGTTAAAAGTGGGTTATAG
>CAZRFI010000363.1:3074-4497 GCA_964598905.1 uncultured Candidatus Sericytochromatia bacterium
GAGGTGGCTGTGCACAATCGCTATTGCCGCCCCCGTTTTCAGGCCTTGCCAGGCATCAATATCCGTGGGGGCCGCCACCCAGTGATCGAAAAAACGCTGCCTGCAGGCCAATATGTGCCCAATGATGCGACACTCAATGGGAACGATCAGCGCCTGATCATTCTCACTGGGCCCAATATGTCGGGCAAATCGAGTTTTATGCGCCAAACAGGTTTGATTGTCTTGATGGCCCAGATGGGCAGTTTTGTGCCTGCTGAAAGCGCTCAAATCGGCATCTGTGATCGGATTTTCACCCGCGTGGGGGCCGTTGATGATATCGCCACTGGGCAGAGTACCTTTATGGTCGAAATGATGGAAACCTCGAATATTTTGCACCATGCCACAGCCCGCAGTTTGGTCTTGTTGGACGAAATTGGCCGGGGCACCAGCACCTTTGATGGGGTCAGTATTGCCTGGGCGGTGAGTGAGTATATCGCACGTGAATTACAATCCCTGACGGTTTTCGCGACCCATTATCACGAACTCAATCGCCTGACCGAAAGTGTCGACGGTGTGCAAAATTACCAGGTTTCTGTGCAAGAAAACGCTGACGGGATCGTCTTTTTGCACAAAGTTGTTCCCGGTGGGGCTGATCGCAGCTATGGGATAGAGGTTGCCCGGTTGGCGGGCCTGCCGTTGCCGGTTTTGGAGCGGGCCCGTGGCCTGCTCCAAGATATTGAAAAGCGCAGTCGGATTCAGTCAGGGCTGATGAAGCGGAGTCGGGGGGATGCCCCGACGCCCGAATCGGTTCAATTGAGTTTGTTTGAAGGATAGCCCTTTGGCTGTTGCTTGCTTAACGGGCGACAAAGACCCGCGCTGAGCCACCGCCATAATGGGACTGCATTTGCGCTGCAATATGATCACTCGCTTCGAGTCCCTGGCCGAGATGGACAGAAATATGGCCACTTTCACTTTGGCCCTGGCCCCAGACCACGACTGCGCCAATGGGCAATTTGTTCATGTCTGCCGGAGCGGGGATTTCGCGAAAACGGGGGTGGGCTGCCAGTTGATCGGCGGCCATATAGGCATGCATGCCCCAGAGAAAATTGGGCAGATTGTTTTCAATCGCTTCGGCCACAGCGTTATAACATTGGCCGGTGGTGCCTCTGGCATTGGCGATTGATCTGGCACTTTGGGCCATGGCTTTGGCCAGGGGGCTGCTGCCATCTTGGGCCTGTTCCAGTATTTTCAGGGTGGTAGGGCCCACTTGGCCGGTTTCAGAGATCTTCCAGCACTTTTGAAAGGCTTTGACTTGACCCTGGGTGGTGGGGCCAAAGCTGCCACTTTGTGAGACACCAAATCCGGCTTTGCCCAACATCTTTTGAATTTCTTTGACACTGGCACCGCTCTGGCCAAGGTCCATGATTTTTCCCTGGCGAATCGC
>CAZRFI010000364.1:0-4493 GCA_964598905.1 uncultured Candidatus Sericytochromatia bacterium
GGATCGACAAAATCGCCCCCCTCCGTTGCTTTGATATACACAAAGCTCCAGGGGCCTTGGGCCACGTCGGGCCAATCGATCTCACCCTGGTGGCCCGAAATATCCAGGCCCTGAACCGGGTAGCGCTCAAAGGGCGGCATATTCAGCCAGAGATCACCGCGCCAGAGCAAAAAGGCGGCCAGCAGACCCGTTAAGAGCAAGCTGCCGAGTAAGACCAGCAGGTATTTAATGGGAAGCATGTTTCCCCGTGAGCCTTTCTGAGATGAGCACCGAATGCCTTATTTTCCCATATCCCGCTTGTAGGGGCAAAAGTCCTCACAGTGATATACTGGGGGATCATGATTAATCGCGAAAACC
Source organism: uncultured Candidatus Sericytochromatia bacterium (assembly GCA_964598905.1). Lineage (GTDB taxonomy): Bacteria > Cyanobacteriota > Sericytochromatia > UBA7694 > UBA7694. The sequence continues at coordinate 358 of CAZRFI010000364.1, forward strand.
AAGCCATTGAATGGAAAGCCTCTTGGCGAGATGAATATCTCAAATGGATCTGCGCCTTTGCCAATGCCGAAGGTGGAGTCTTGCATATTGGCCGCAATGATAAGGGGATTGTGGTGGGTGTGCCCAATGCCGTTCGTCTGCTTGAAGATATTCCCAATAAGGTGCGGGATATTTTAGGCATTCTAGTCGAAGTGAATCTTCGCCAAGAGTCAGGCCAGGACTATCTGGAGATAGTAACCGAAGCTTACCCTTCTCCAGTCAGCTATAAAGGTGAATACCATATCCGCAGTGGCAGCACCAAACAAGAACTCAAAGGTGCTGCCTTGGAGCGTTTTCTGATGCGCAAACGCGGCCTGCACTGGGACGGTGTGCCTATCCCTGGTTTTTCTCCAGCAGATTTATCTCCCCAGGCATTTGCACTTTTTCGCAAACGGGCTGCCCACAGTCAACGCTTGTCAGCGGAAATGCTGGCTGTTTCAGATGCTGAACTGCTCGAAAAACTCAAATTATTCGAAAAGCAATACCTCAAACGCGCAGCCGTTATGCTTTTTCATGAAGATCCTGAAAGGGTCGTTACAGGCGCTTTTGTGAAGATTGGCTATTTTCGCAGCCAATCGGATCTGCTTTACCATGATCTGATCGAGGGCAGTCTCTTCAGCCAGGTTGAAAAAACCTTGGATTTGCTCCTGACAAAGTATCTGCGGGCGGGCATTTCTTATGAAGGTATTTACAGAGTTGAAACCTTTCCTGTGCCAACAGATGCTTTGAGGGAAGCCGTGATCAACGCCATTGCGCACAAAGACTATGGCAGTGCCATTCCCATCCAAATTCGCGTTTATCATGACCACCTCACGATTTGGAATCCTGGTCAATTGCCCCCCAATTGGACCCAAGCAGAGTTTATTGGCAAACATGCATCGGTACCGAATAATCCGGATATTGCCAATGCCTTTTTTAAAGCGGATTATCTGGAGACCTGGGGGCGGGGAATTGAACTGATCCAAAAAACCTGCCGGGAGCATGGCAACCCTGAGCCAGTTTTTCGCTGGGACAGCGGTCTCTGGGTTGAATTTCCCTTTCCTGAAGATCCTAAATTGAATTTGAGGTTGGGTGATGGGTTGGGTAATAAGTTGGGTGAAAAGCCCAGCCCAGATAAATTAACCTCACGGCTAGAGTCACGGCTAGAGTCACGGCTAGAGTCACGGCTGTCAGCGAAGGTGATATTGGCCTTGGAAGAGGCCCCCATGGGCAAATCCGCTCTTGCCTTGGCCTTGGACCACAAAACGGTGTCAGGAGAATTACACAAACAGATCAAACGCCTGATGGCCTTGGGCTTGATTGCCATGACTTTGCCTGAGAAACCCAACAGCCGAATGCAAAAATACGCATTGACTCCAGTGGGCAGGGACCTTTTAGCGGAATTGAAGTAAGCCAAGTCAATGGTGACCGCTGAACCTGCCTGAAAACCGCTGTTTGTGGTAAAGTGAGGAATATTCTAAGTATTTCGAGATCAGCCCGATGCCCAGACGCCACAAGTACACTCCCCAGCCCTTTCCTGTCCGCGTAACCCCCGAGACCCTGGCCGCCAAAGCAGGCATTGCCAGCGGGGATATTCTCTTGCGTATCAACGACGAAGAAGTCGGGGATTTTCTCGACTTTTTTCAGCAGACCTCCGACGCCGAACTGCTCTTTGAACTGCAGCGCAGCGATGGCTCGGTCTACGAAGCCGAGATCCTGCGCAGTTATGGCGAACCCCTGGGCCTCACCCCCAGCCCCGAGCCGCTCAAAGACATCGTCGAATGTGAAAACCGCTGTGTCTTCTGTTTTATTCACCAACAGCCCAAAGGCCTGCGCCGCTCGCTGTTTATCCGCGATGACGATTTCAGGTATTCGTTTACCCACGGCAATTTTATTACCCTGACCAATCTCGCCCCCAGCGATTGGAACCGGATTTATGCCGAACAGCTCAGCCCGCTCAATGTCTCAGTGCATTCGATGTCTCCGGCGGTGCGCAAGCGCATGATTATGCACAAACGGGCGGGCCGCATTCGCCAACAGCTCGAAGCGCTCTTTGAACACGGTATTTCTGTGCACACCCAGATAGTGCTCTGCCCCGGTTACAACGATGGCAAAGACCTCGACAAAACCCTCGAAAAACTGCTCGCTTATTATCCGCAGGTGCTGAGCATTGCGATTGTGCCCCTGGGCATGACAGATTACCGCGTGCATTTGCCCCAATTGCCGCCGGTGGGCCCCGAAATGGCCCTGGAGATCATGGCCCAGGTCAAACCCTGGCAAGACAAAGCCCAGCAACAGCACGGCACCCCCGTGGTGCGCCTCGGCGATGAATTTTATTGGCTCACAGGCCAAGACTACCCGCCCTTTGAACATTATGGCAGCTTTGAACAAATGGAAGACGGCGTGGGCGGGGCGAGAAGGTTTATCGACACCTTTCATTTGCAGGCCGACAAACTGCCTGCAAAACTCAACAAAAAGCGCCGAATCACGATTCTCACGGGCCAAATTGGCGCGGATATTATTGCACCCCTGCTCAAAGAAGCGGAGCAAAAGGTCAAGAATCTGGCCTTTAACCTCATTCGCTGCAAAAGTGAATTTTGGGGGCCGGGCATCACCGTCTCGGGGCTGCTGATGGCCCAAGACTTGCTCAAAGCCGCAGCTCAAGCAGATTTGGGCGATGAAGTTTGGATTCCCGAAGTCATGGTGCGCAACGATGAGCAGCGTTTTCTCGATGATGTGACCCTGGTGGAGTTTGAGCGTTTGATTGGCAAACCGGTTTTTGCCATTCCCGAAAAGGCCGAAGCGCTGATTCGGGCCATTCGCCTCTTGAATCGCCGCAGCGCAAACGCGAATCAGGCCCCGGCTGCCTCCCGTGCCGATTAAGCTGCTCTCTCTGGCAGGTTTTTACTTTGCCTGTTTGCGCGCCTATTTTCGGCCCGGTTATCGCTGGAATCTGGCCACACCCTGGAGCTTTTTCAGCCGGGCCGCGATTTATTTTTGCAATTGGTGTTATTTTTTCTTTCTCAATACCGCTGAATTTCTCTGCAATCTCAACCGGGGGCCGCTCTTGGCCTGGGAACACGATTTGGCCAAACGCTACCTCTCTCCCAGCCAGTTTTGGATCGCGCTCACCGAAGGGGTGAAAATCACCGGGCCGGAGACGCTTTACAGGCTGACCTATGGGGAAACCTCCTGGTTTGGCATTGCCAGTTCGCTCAAAGCGGTCGACGCCCAGCCCGACGATGTCTTTTACGATTTGGGCTGTGGCACGGGCCGCAATGTCTTTTTTGCCCACGGGGTCTATGGCATGAAGGCCGTGGGCATCGACTTAATCGCGCCCTTTGTCAAAAATGCCCAGGAAGTGGCAGCCACGCATCACTTGGACAAAGTCGAATTTCGCCACCAAAATATCTTTGATGTCGATGTGAAACCCGCCAGCATTGTCTATGTTACGGCCAATTGCCTCGATCAGGAGTGGCTGGGGCGGCTGATTCATTTGCTCAGCGATCTGCGCCCCGGCGCATGGGTGATCAGCACCGCCCGCCCGATTCCCAGCCCCGATCTCAAATTGCTCTTTACCCAAAAGCAGTTTTTCTCCTGGGGCCTCGACACCGTCTATATGCACCGCCGACTTGCGCCGGGAGAGTCGGCAGAGACAGCCAATGAGGTCGCTACATGAGCCTGCCCTACCCTGAATTCCCGCTCTTTGGCAAAGCCCCGCCCGGCTTGCCCATCCAACAGCGACCAGGGGCCTATGCTTTGATTTTGGACGAAGCCTCGCGGCTGGCGGTTTTGCAATTGCCCGAGGGCTGGTATTTGCCCGGTGGCGGCCTCGAAGCGGGTGAAAGCCTCAAAAACTGCCTGCTGCGCGAGGTGCGCGAAGAGACCGGGCAAAAAGTGACGATCCTCTGGCAGCTGGGCAAATCTGGGCAATACCTGGCCAACGCCCAGCGGGTGCTGTTTAAAGTGGGCAGTTTTTTTGTCTGCGAAATGCACAGCAACACCTTTGACGCCACGGCTAAAATTGAGGCCGACCATGACTTGCACTGGTTGCCACTGCAGACCGCTCTCACCCAGCTCAAACACGCCTACCAGAGCTGGGCGGTGCAAGAGCTGAG
>CAZRFI010000365.1:0-4488 GCA_964598905.1 uncultured Candidatus Sericytochromatia bacterium
GTTAGCAGGTTAATAATCGTGGAAATATGGCCAACGTTATAGGCCACAATATAAATTTGTCCTTCGGGCTGCAGGTATTTGCGCAGCTCCAGCACCAGGCGTTCAGGATCGATGGCCTGTTCCAGGCCATGATAGACCAAAAGAAGATCAAAATGTTTCTGGGGTAAATCGAGGGGTAGGTGGGGCTGATCCCGGCTGACGTCGCGCCAATTGGGATTCAGACTTTCGACATGCACAAATTCACAGCCTTGGTCTTGCAGGTGTTTCTGAATATTGGGCACAGAATCACCAACGCACAATACCTTTTGATGCTCTGGCTTGAGCAGGCTGTTCAGCTTTTCGGACATTTGTTGACGGTATTGGTCGTACATTGGTTTACTTCCTGGGTTTACTTCCTGGGTTTACTTCCTGGGCGAAGTCGGGCTTAAGTCCCTTTTTTCTTGACAAGCATACAGATTTCAATAATATAGAGGCGTTCCGACGTTAAGGGCACAGGCCAAAAGGTCTGAACACGCTTCATAAAGCCCTCTGCTGAGTCTCGAAAGCCCTGAATATTATTCATTATAGTATATTCCGTATCGAGAATTTCCAATCCCTGGGCTTCGAGCAGCTCTCGCAGGGTCTGTTCAGAGTAATATTTGAGCAGTTTATAAGGGTAGCGGCTGCGTTCCAATTCCCAGTTGAGGGTCCTCAAGATGAATGCGATATTCTGGGTGTTGAGAATGCTAATCAGCATTTTTCCATCCGGTTTGAGCCATTGGCTGAGCTTTTTCAGCTCTTCATCCGGTTTTTTCAGACAGCTCAATGAGCCCCGCATCAAGATCATATCCACAGGCCGCAGGGCTTTTCCCTGTAGTTCCCCCGCTTGGATTTCCATGCTCTGTACACGGCAAAAATCGGGGGGCAAATGGGGGGCTATTGCAAAAGAGGGTTCCAAAAGCACATCCAAGACATCACTGTCGGGTTTTAGGTATTTTTTTTGTACCACTTTGGCGGAGTTTACGCGGTGTTGACGTCCCTGTTCTTGTTTTAAAGGCGCTTTTTCTTCGTCGGCAATCGGGCCTTGGTCGGCTGACAGGGCCAAAGACTTTTGCATGATCGGTTGAAAGCTGAGATTGTCCAAGTTGCGATTGAGCAAAGGGCCCGAAGGGCTGTATCTTTCGGGATCAAATTGATGCCAGGGCTGATGCTCTAAATCATCGCCTTTGAGCTTGTATTTTTGCTGGTAAGGTTCCCAGAGCGGAGTGCCGGGCATGGGCGGAAGGTAAACGGCCTGCAGTTTGTCAAAGCGGCTGCGTCTCTCCCAGAGATACCAATAGGTTCGCGCTATTTCTTGGCGGGAGGTTTCGAATTGGGGGTTGACCAGATAGGCACCGATGGCCCCCATTTCAAAGGCATCACACTGATCCAGTGCTTTTGAGACATCCTGGGGATTTGAGCCAGGAAAAAATGTCATTGCCCGATTGGAAAAACTGGCAAAGGTCATGATCACTTTGCGGGTGTTTATCCGCCTGAGCCATTCGCAATTCTCGCGTGTCAATTGATCGGGATAAGCAGAAACAATAAAAAAGACAGATTTTTCCAGCCCCCGGCTCAAAATGCCTTCACAAATAGCTTGAAAGCGTTCCGGCTGGCTTAAAAAGAGTTCATCAGAAATATACACAGGAAAAATATACGAAAGCAGATTTTCTGGCATGGGCCAATTGCGGTAGAGTTGGCGGTAATCTTTGCTCACTTGGCTGATCTCTTCGAGTATGCGCTCGGCTGAAAATAAACGCAAACGCGCTGCTGGTGGCATGATGAGCAGTGAGTTGAGTGAGTGGGAGCCCCGTGAAGTCGTAATCACAGGAACCGAACGACCCGGTAAATTGTGCCAAAGACTGTGGCGGGGCAGGGGCAATTGGTCGATGTTTTGGACTGTTTTTGTGGGTGAGCCCGAGTAAATTCGGCCCCGGCTCTGGTAAATCAAACCGGGCACTTTGCCATATTTGATCGGGCCTGCGTTGGGGTCTTTTAAAAAGATCGGCAGCAGCTGGTTCAGCGGAATTTCGGGCTCACCCAAGAGACCAATATCGACATGGGTGGGCAGGCTTTGGGGCAAATGCGAAATATGTGGGCCGGCCAAAATAATCGGCACTTCCAGGTTTTGTTTGATCACCTCAGCAACCCGGTCAACCTGGCCAAAAGACGGCGTGGTACTCCAAATCAATACCAAGTCTGGGCGCTGCACCATGATCCGTGGCAGGGTGATTTCCAGACAGATCTGCAATTGCGGAAATTGTTTTTCGAGAAAGGGGATCAAACTGGTCAGGTAATACGCAGAGAGATAGTCTATGCCGGTGCCCTGAAAGCCATTGCCCTCAAAATTAGAGGGATGAAAGAGGGGGAAAAATGCCAGTTTCAAATGTGTTTACCGATTCTTTATTGGGTGCGTGCCGCTGGCCAAGCCAGCTCTGTGGTGAGTCTTTCCGGTGTAAACAGGGGCACGGGTTGGGTTTGCCGTGCCGTGAGAATCAAACTGAAACAGTCCTGGTTTTTGTGGTAGGTCTCCAGATCCAAAAAGGGGGCCAGAATGGGGGCCAGTTGTTGGGCTGCATCCTGAAGTTTGGGATCGGGAAACTTAAACAATTCCATTTGCGCGGTTTCAAATCCCGCCGTTTGAAACAAATCCTGGAGATTTTGGGCATTAAAAAAGCGCAGGGCCCGGTGGTGATTAACGGCAAAGATCTGGGGCTCCCAGCGCCCTTTGAGCAAGTCCACCAGCAAGGAGAGATGGCCTGCATGGAAATTCAGACAGACCAATTCGCCTTTTTCTGCCAGCAGGGGGTACAGTTCTTTTAAGGTGGCCAAGGGATCTGTGAGTTTTTCCAAACAGTGGGTCAAGACAATCAGCTCAAACTTTTTGTCCGCGACAGAAGTCAGATCGAGTGCCGCCTGACGGGGTGCCAAATGGGTGAGTTGGGCCTCGGGCAAGAGCGGTGCCAAATGAGAACTGTCGGGCCCCAATTCAAGAATCCGTGAGACCTGTGAGTAGTTTTCAGCAATTTTCTCAAACACCTGGGCCAAATATTTTTGCTTGACGCGAATTTGGCTAAAATGCTCTCTGCTAATGTCTGGGCGGGCCTGAAACTGCCGAAATTCTTCGTAAATAGGTTCAAACTCCGCTTCGCTCACCACCGGGTTCATGTAGATCGACTCACCTGAGCGAAAACCCAAATCCAGGGCATTCCAACGATCAAAATCCGGGCCAATCAGTTTCATTGCTTCGGCTTTTTCCCAGAACTCCGTACCGGGAAAAGGGGTGGCCAGACCCACCGAAGGGTGCCAAATGCGATCCCGGTTTTTCTGGATGAACCACCAGGTCTTGGCCATGTCTTCTACATTTTCATCCGGGCCGCCGCTCATAAAATTGCCGACCACCGCCAGGCCATATTTTTCGCAGAGTTCCAGCGCTTTGAGGTTTTCTTTGGCCGAGGTTTTTCCTTTGATTGCGGTCAAGACCTTGTCGCTGGCGGATTCAAACCCAAACCCCACAACCTGACCATTCATGGCTTGCAGCAAGCGGGCAATTTCTTCGTCAAAGACACTCGCGCGGGCATTGAGCACAAAGCCCACTTTGCGGTGAATTCCCTTGGCGCGGATCGCTTCAACCATGGTTTTGAGGCGTTTTTTATTCAGGGGAAAGAGGTCGTCGTTGATGGCGATCAGAGGCTGGTTGGGGAAGTGTTTGAGAATATACTCCATCTCCTGAATCACGCGATCAACTGAGTGGTAGCGGGTCTTTTGCCAAAAACGTGTCGAGGCGCAAAAGGTGCATTTATACGGGCAACCCCGGGCCGTAAAAATCGCCTGCTGCCATTGGGGGTTGGTATTGTGCAATAAAAAACGATCCGGGGGTGGGATATCGTCGAGGTCGCTGATCCAGGCCCGTGAAGGGCTTTGCACCCGTTTGCCCGCATGCCAAAAGACCAATCCCGGAATTTTGGCCAAATTGTCGGGGGTGGCCTCTTTGCGCAAATACAGCGCCATTAATTCGGTTAAGGTCTCTTCGCCTTCGCCCAAAATGCCCACATCGACAGATTCGGGCAGGCTTTCGGGCAGGGCAGAAATATGTTCGCCGCCCAGAATGATTGGAATTTCGGGAGCCACCCGCTTAAAATGGCGGGCGTGTTTGATCACGTCTTCGAAGGTCTCGGTAAACGACGAAATTCCGATCACCTGTGGGTTTTGGGCCAGGAGTTTATCGGGGTCGTCGGCGACCAAGACCAGATCTGTAAAATTCAGATGTTCGCGCAAATAGGCTGCCAGATAACCAAAAGCCAAAGGGGCAATGACTTTGCTTTGATCAAAGTCCTTGCCCCGTAGATACATCATTCCAAGACGAATGGCGGGAGGCCTCCTGTCAGATCGTTACTTGTCTCTTATCGGAGAGGAGGCCCTGCCAGTGGTGTAACTAAACAGAGTCTTTATACAAACTTAAAGGTCGCG
>CAZRFI010000366.1:0-4469 GCA_964598905.1 uncultured Candidatus Sericytochromatia bacterium
GCTCTGCCTGAGTTGCTGGCCCTTGAAAACCTGCAGATTGTGCATGTCAGCGGCGCTGGCAATGAAGCTGAAATCAAAGCCGCAGCAGGTGCGTATGCTGGTCACCCCCGCTACCATTTGTTAAACTACGTAGACAATATGCCTGCCCTGTTGGCTTGCACCGATTTGGTGATTTCCCGGGCGGGTGCATCAAGTATTGCTGAGTTCCTGGCCTGCCAGATTCCTTCGATTCTGATTCCTGGCGGTTTTGGCGGAGGCCACCAACTCGACAATGCCCGCGCCCTGGCAGATGCTGGCGCAGCCATCCTGCTCACAGAACCCCAACTCGCAAGCACACCGTTGGGGCCGGTGATCCGGGATGTAATCATGGATACAGAAAGGCTGGACAAAATGCGTGAGAATTGTAGTCAGCTCAATTCCCCCCTTGCCGCCAATCAGGTAGCCCAACTTATACACGACACTATTTCCTATCCCAAAGAAGAGGCTCTTGCATGTTGAAGCATTTTGAACAGATTCACTTTATTGGCATTGGTGGCATTGGCATGAGTGGTCTGGCCCGCATTTTGCTCGCCCGCGGCAAACAGGTCAGTGGCTCTGACCTCAAATCCAATCGCTTAATCGAAGGCCTGATTGAACAAGGGGCCCCGGTTTTTATCGGCCACGCAAGTGACAATGTTCCCGCAGGTACCGAATATGTGGTGGTCTCCACCGCCATCTCCGAAGAAAATCCCGAAATTCAAGCCGCCCGCGAACGCCATATCCCGATCATTCACCGCTCTGAAGTCCTCAATTATCTGCTGCAGACCTCCCGCAGTATCTCGATTACAGGCACCCATGGCAAAACCACCACTTCGGCTCTGACCGCCTTGATTCTGGTCGAACAGGGATTGGATCCCACCGTGGTGATTGGCGGCGAAGTGCCCCAATTGGGCACCAATGCCCTGGCCGGCCGTGGTGAATTTACCGTCGCAGAAGTCGACGAAAGCGATCAGTCGCTGCGCCATTTGAGCACCGAAATTGCCGTAATTACCAATCTCGAAGTGGACCATCTCGACCATTACAAAGGCCTCGATGAAATCATTGAAGCCGTGGCTGAATTTATCAGCCACCAACCCGCCAATGGGCGCATGGTCGTCAATGCCGACGATCCCGGCATTCAACTCCTGCTTCAGCATTTGCCCGAAGCCCGACTCCAACGCTGCGTGAGCTTTGGCCTCGACAATGAAAAGGCAGATTACCGCGTAATCAATGCCGACCTCAGAGAAAACGGCTCTCGCTTTGAAGTGCTCTATCAGGGAAATTCGCTCGGCCATTTTGAGCTCAAAATACCTGGCACACACAATATCTACAATGCCCTGGCCGCGTTAAGCTGCTCCCATGCCCTGGGCCTGGATCTCAAAGCAACCCGCACCGCCTTGGCCGGGTATCAGGGTGTCAAACGCCGCTTCCAACTCGTGGGCAATCTCGGCAGTATTGCTGTGGTTGACGATTACGCCCATCACCCCTCCGAAATTCAAGCGACCTTAAAAACCGCCCGTTTGCAAAACCGCCCGCTGACGATTGTCTTCCAGCCCCACCGTTACAGCCGCACCCAGGCCTTTTTACATGAATTTGCAGATTCGTTTGGTTTGGCAGATCGGATTATCCTGACAGATATCTATGCTGCCTCCGAAAAGCCCGAAGACTTCCAGGTAGATATCCAGGATCTGGTCGAAGCGACCCACAAGGCCCATCCAGGCAAAGAGGTCTTGTATTTTTCGACCCTGCCCGAAGTCAAGACCTATCTGCTCAATCACCTAAAACAAAAAGAAATGATCTTAACAGTAGGAGCCGGTACGATTACCGAGCTGGCGTACGATCTGGTGGGAAAGTTGCCACCCAAATCTCCTGACCCCACAGGTAAATCCAATGAGCAAAAAATTGTCTATGCACCAGTCCGCCGCACACATCAAGAACGAAAAGTTGTCTGAGCATTTCCGCGCCCACGAGCCCTTGGCCCAGTACACCTCCTGGCGCATCGGCGGAGCTGCTGAATTTTATGTGGCTCCCGAAAGCGAGGCAGAAATTGCCCGCATCGTGCAATTCGCCCAAAGCCAGGGAATGCCCCTGACTGTTTTGGGGGGCGGTTCCAATGTCTTGCTTTCAGACCAGGGCCTGCCAGGCTTGGTCATGCATATCACCCACCGTTTTTCGGGTTTTGAATTCCAAGCCGATGGCCATGTGATCGTAAAAGCGGGCACCCGTCTGGGCACCCTGATTCGCAAAGCCATGAGCTTAAATTTGGGCGGCATAGAACAGCTCTGGGGCATTCCTGGCACTCTCGGTGGCGCTGTGGTTATGAATGCAGGTGCCTGTAATACCGAAACCTTTGCGATCGTCGAAAGTGTCACAAGTTTGACTCCCCAAGGTCAACGGGTCACCCGCAGCAAAGCTGAGATCAACCACGGCTACCGCTGGAGCGATTACAAATACAATGGTGAAATTGTGCTCGAAGCCACCCTCAAACTGGCTCCCACCCAAGCGGAGATCATTGCCGAAAACTTCCAAAAGGCCGATCTGCGCCGCCAACCCCAACACAGTATTCGCCAACCCAACTGTGGCAGCGTGTTTCGCAATCCCGACAATAATTTTGCCGGTCGTTTGATCGAACAAATGGGTGCCAAGGGCCGTATCTGTGGCGGGGTTCAGGTTTCTCCAGGCCATGCCAATTTTATTGTCAACACAGGCAAAGCCACAGCCCAAGATGCCTGCCGCCTGATTCAATCTCTGCAGGCCGATGTCTGGAAGCAATACCACGTACAATTGGAGCCGGAAGTCATTTTTCTGGGCGAATTTTAGGCCCCGTGAAAGCCTCTCCCGAACTGCCTTTTTCACATCCTTCCGATACCGAAAAACCCGCTCGCCGTCCAGCCCAAAAGCGGGGCTTTGACTATTTGGGACTGATGGGAGTGATGATTCTGACCAGTCTGCTCTTTCAAATTTGGACCGCGCCTTTTTGGCATGTTCAAGAAGTCCGGCCCCATGGACTGAGCAATTATTCAACGCGTTATGTCCTCGGTTATCTCAACGGCAAAAAACTGGAAGGCAAACACCTCTTGCAAATCAACCCGCTGGAAATCAAAAAAGAGCTGATGGACTATCCCTTGCTCAAAGAGGTGCGGGTGGAGCGCTCTTTTTTCCCAACGCGGGTCAATATTCATGTGGTCGAACGCAAACCCGCTTACCGTCTTTTTTACGAAGAAGCCACTCACATGCCTTATAGCAATAATCAGTCATTTTTGATCGATGAAGAAGGTTATTCGCTGAATATCCCCGATGGCCATACCCCCGCTCACACGATCATGACCAGCCTGGAAAAAAAACGCCTCAAAAAAGGCAAACTGACCCCAGAACATTTGCTTTTGCTGAATCAACTCAATGCCCTGTACCAAAAGAAACAACTCTCTGTGCAAGGGGTGTATAACCTCTCGAATCCCGAAAACATTATTCTGCGCGCTCCCGAAATTGGGGTGCCCGTGTGGTTGGGCAAAGCCGAAAGCCTTTCGGTCAAACTGGGCTTGCTTCAGCCGGTCTTAGAGATCAGCAAAAAACAACCCAAACCCGTCGATTATATCGATCTGCGGTTTTGGAAACACCCGGTGCTCAAAACCAAATAAATCTGTATGCCTATTCTGTTTGCCGCTATACTGAAGCAGCGAACAGCAATTAAAGTCTGTTATTGAGGGTGGAATCATGTTCAACAATAAACCCATCTTTGGGTGGTCCCTGCTTCCTGTGTGTTTGACCCTGGTCTTATTTGGACTCTGGCGCTTCAGCCAAATCCCCTTTCTGGCTTGGCTGGGGATTGTCATGGCGATCATGGGCATGGCTTTGCCCGTCGTGGCATTGGTTGTGAATCTCAATCAAAACGAGAAAAAAACGTCAGGCAATCGAATTCTGACCTTGGTTTTTAAGTCAGTCCTAACAGGGCTTTCGCTGGTGATCTGCTGGAGCAGTTACGGCAATTTTAGCAAGATAAATCCCCAAAGTACCAAAACAGTCAGAATAAAAAACACCACGGATAAAATTATTCCTGAAATGGCGCTGCGCTATGGTTCAGCCGAGATGAAAATCGAAAAAATCCCTGCCCGTGAAACGAAAATAATCGAATTACAAATCTTTTCTGAAACCCCAGTTCGGGCAAGCATGAAAGCCTCGGATGGAACAGAAAGATATACACAGTTTATGATTGGCCCCGAAAATAAACGTATACAGATCATCGTAGACTGAAATCAAAACCTGATGGCCGATGTGATGTGAACTTGCTCAGGACAGATGCAGGGTTCGGCGAAACCTGATTCCATAGGCCTTGCACTCTCTATATGCTAAAATACCAAGAGTGTTTTTTAGACTCTATTTTTGGGAATTGATAAGGTGGTCTTAACCGTGGAAGCAGCAAGAAAAAAACTCTCAGCCGTTGCAGACATCAA
>CAZRFI010000367.1:0-4410 GCA_964598905.1 uncultured Candidatus Sericytochromatia bacterium
CAGAGGCGCCAGCCGTCAGCTTTTTGAGCAGGGCTTCGCGTTGGGTGTTTAAAGCTTCCTGGACCTGAGCTGAAATGGGGGATTTACTGACTGCAGATCTCTGTTCGTTGGGGGGAGAGAGGGGGCTGAGGTTGCCTGCTTGAGCAAGCGGCCTTAAAACGGTTTCTCTCTCTGTGCGCAATACCTGGCTCAGTCCAGCATCACCTTGTTCGGCGTATACCTGCCGGTAATACTCACTTTGCTGTCGGGTTGTCTCGCGAATTTCGGCAAGCTGGTCTGCTGCACTGCTGGTAGATGGGGGGAATGGGGGCAGCGTGGGGGGAGCGTCGGGCACACGAATGCCCTGTTGATCAGCTTGTGTGACCCGCTCATTGTGTCCTGCTATGGCAACAATATTGTCGCTCATGCTTTGCAGGGCTGCTGCGATGTCTTGGGGGCTGAGGTATTGGCCCAGCCAATTTTCCAGGCGGGCTTTAAAGGCCTCGGGGGTGGGCTCCATGCCAGAAAAAAGTTGGTCGAGATTAAAAATGGCCTCACGCAATTTGTCGCGCTGTGGGCCGCTGCTGTTTTCGTAGGCGGCAAAGAGTTTGTCTTTGACCGTGATAAAGGTCTGAAACAGGACGTATTTATTCAGGGTGTCTTCGCTGATATGTTCTTTGTTTTGGACCCTGGAGAGAATTTCGCTGACATTTTTAAATTGAATGGCAAATAATTTCATTGAATTTAAGGCTTGTAATTTGGCCGGTTGCCCAGCAAATTGACTGCGTTGACTTTCAAACCAGTTATTGAGCGCAAAATCTGCCCCAATCGGAGATTCTATCATGGTTTTAAGCAGTGATTCAGGCAGGCCGAGCCCGTTCTCTTGGGCAAATTGACGCATTTGTGCTGCCAAGGCATTGCGTTGAGTCGTGAGCTGACCTTCAAACTTGTTGTAATCTTGTTTGATTTTGAGAACCTGTGGCAATTCATGTTTAAGCAAGGGCCCCAACATTTTGCGGGCTTTTTCGAGATCGTTAATTTTGAAGGCATCGCTGCTAAATTGAGCCCCCATCGAATTCAGACGTTCAATTTCAGCTTCCATGCGCTTATCCCGTGAGTTCAGGATCTGGAGCAACTTGGACATTTGCGGCTCGCTGAGATTGTTAAATACCTCGCTGATCTGATCCAAACTGAAATTGGGTGGAATCTCGATCTGGGCTGATTTCATGGCGATTTGGAGCTCGTCGAGCAAAACCTGTTGATCGTTGAGTTTGAGTTCTTGCAGACTGGCCTGAATCCGGTTTCCGCTGGCGGCCTGGTAATCAGGGCTTTCCGCCAGGGTCGCGAGCACACTTTTGCCTGCTTCAATGCCCACAATCTCTTCGGTTTGCACCTCGGTAATAAAGTTTGAAAACGCGGCTTGGAGCTGCATCGGGGGCATCTCTTGGACTGGGCAGACTGCAGAGGCAGAGGCAGAGGCAGAGGCAGAAATTTTCGCGGGTTGTGGGCCTGGGGCGATAGGCTCGGCGCTTTCGCTGGCCGCTGTGGCTGTTTCGGCTATCAGGGGAATCTGTTGGGTGGCTTTGCCCTGATTCATCTGTCCGAGATTTTCCATAAAGCGTTGATCCAGTGGCGTGGTGCTTTTGGCTTGGGCTGGTGCCGCTTGAATGGTGGCATTCGGTTTTTCAATGGAAACAGGACCTGAAGAACCTGAAAAAGCAGATTTGGCTTTGCCCCAGAGATTTTCAAGGGAACCCGAACCGAATGGAATTTTCATAAACACCTTCATCTTCAAATGACTACAAATGATCTAGATTATCGTCTCCAGCTTGACAGATCTTGCGGATCGACGTGGTATTCTAAACCAGAGGAAAAAAATATGTTTAATATCGAAATTTGGTCGGATGTGGTCTGCCCCTTTTGTTATATTGGCAAACGCCATTTGGAAGCTGCGTTGGCGGATTTTCCCCAACGCGAACAGGTTGAGGTGATTTGGCGCAGTTTTGAACTGGATTCAGAGACGCCCAAAGGTGAAACCCAGGATACTGTGACTGCTCTGATGCAAAAATACCAGCAGAGCCGTGAACAAATCCAGACCATGATGGCGCGTGTGACTTCAATGGGGGCCGAGGTGGGCTTGGACTTAAAATTAGACAAGACCCTGCGCACCAATACCTTTGATCTGCACCGCCTGCTTTACTTGGCGGCCGAACACGGTCTGCAGGGGGCCGCCAAAGAGCGGCTTTTGCGCGCCTATTTCACAGAGTCTGAACATCTGGGCGATTCCGAGACCCTGGTTCGTCTGCTCAGTGAAGTGGGGTTGGAGTCCGAAGCTGTCAGTGCCACCCTGGCCAATCCCGATGCCTATTTCCATGAGGTTAGCGCGGACATCTACGAGGCCCGCAGCATCGCTATTTCAGGGGTGCCCTTTTTTGTCTTTGACCAAAAATACGCGGTTTCTGGTGCGCAGCCCATCTCTGTGTTTAAGCAGGTTTTACAGCGCTGTTGGGATGAGCGTGGTACAGAGCGCGTGTCGCCAGAACATACTGCCGAGGCGGTCGAAAAAGTGCCCCAAACAGAAAGTGATAGCAGTTGTCAGGACGAAAGCTGCGCGATTTAAACAAGGGATAGCGTTCTACCCCTTGTAGAAAGCCCAGATCACGGAGTTGGGATGCACATAAGCACCTTTGCCTTCGTTATAGAGGGTCAAGGCATAGGCCAAGGGGTATTTATAGCCGGGTACAGCCACTTTGACCACCACACGGGTGGAGAGGTATTTGCTGATAGTGGCTTGCGTGACACTGGTATTGATGCTCACATTGGTTGCTTTTGCCCAGCCGCCCTTGAGGGTGCCCATGCCCAGAATTTTGCCTTGGGGCTGCAATTTTTTGACATAGGCGCTTGCGAGGCCCTCGGCCAAAGCATCATGGCTGGAATACTGTCCCATATCACTGGAAATGGCATTGTAGGCTGGAACCAATCTGGCAAATTCCGTGCTGGCTTCGGTCACTTTTTGGACAATTGCTGAACGATCATATTTAAACACAAAGGCCGGGTCAATCAGTTTATTGCGGGCGATATCCTGAGCCAGACCCGCTTCATTTTGTTTGAGTTCGGCCTGGACTTGCGCCGCGATGTTTTGGACTCCAAAAGACAGGGGGAGATTCCAAAATCGCTGCTGGCGGGCGTCATCCAAATGGCGTTGGTAGCCGGCAATTTGGTTATTTACAAAGGTTTCGACGTCCATGCCACAGGCTTTCATGACCACCTGTTTGCGCCGCGCTAAAATATCCATCACCTGGGCGGGACATTCATAGCAGTCTTTGTCACCTGGTACCTGGCTGTATTTGGCTTTGATTTGTTTTTCAACTTTACTCATGAGTTCCAGGCCGGCTTTTAGCTGGGCATCTTTGACGGTGAAACCATTCATGCGGCCTTGGTCAGTGCTGATCAACCACTGTATTTTCATCGGGTTTTGATCGTTATACAGAGGTGCTGCCAGGGCATAAAAGCCATCATAGTCCCAGTCTGGGGCCAAGGCCTCTTCGTTGAGATTGTCGTTTTGGCCGCTTTTGACATCTTTGACCAGATAGCCACCGGCGGCAATTTTTTCTACGCGCATTTGATCCCAAACCAGCGTACTGCTGCGGTGGCGCACCAGTTCACCCACTTTGTAGCGGGGAACCCAGGGACCCAGTATTTGAGAGATGTCGCTGACCCGATAATCCCCCACATAGAGATTGTCGCCTTGCACGCTAAAACGCCCAATTTCTGGTTTGGGGCCGCCTTTGGAGATTTTGACAAAATCACCGATCAGGTAAGGATAGGGCCATGGAGCCGGTGGAACCTCTGCCGCAGGGGGGCGGCGCAGAATCTTTTTGGGGAGCCATTGATCGCCTTCGTGGCTGTGGTGAGGTTTGTGACAGAGCGCTTCTTCGCCTTTGACCTCGACCACTTCAAACCAATTCCAGGCGCTCATGATTTCAGCCTGAATTAAATCTCCGGGTTTGAGTTCGCCCAATTCGACAAAGACAGCCAGTTCATTGGGGGCCAGCCATTTGTCTCGTTGGCTGTCGGTTTTGTCGAAATGGACACGAAATTGCCCCCGCGAATTGGGACCGCCCACAATTGTCGCTGCCACCATATCTCCCCCATAAGGGGCCAAGACACGATCGTTGATTTTATAGTTCTGAGCCCAGACGGCCCAGGTTAAACCCAAGAAGAGACTGGCTGTGAGCAGAGAGCTACAAAGGGGCTTGAAGAGAAACATGGCAACAAAACCTTCTTTCAAAATAACTGAAAAACAGGCGGCGTTTTAAGCTTCCAAGCCGTAATGGGCCAGCATCAACGCGCGCAGCTGTGAGAGCGGTACCATACCAAAACTCAGCAGACGGTTGTGGAAGATCAGCACTGAGAAATCGTCACCACGCA
>CAZRFI010000368.1:0-4355 GCA_964598905.1 uncultured Candidatus Sericytochromatia bacterium
TTGCCGAGTTAGAAAATTTACCCTTTTTACACAAAGACCCATTTGATCGGTTACTCATTGCAACTGCATTATCAGAGGATTTGACTGTTATTTCAGCCGATCAACAGTTCAAAAATTACCCTCATTTACAGCTCCTTTGGGATTAATTTTAAATGAAAATCCCAGTCATTCGCCCCCTCAAAAGCAGCGACTCACTCACAGAACTCACAGCCCTCTTGCACAGGGCCTATGGCCGTCTGGGACAAATGGGCCTGAATTACACCGCCGTGGACCAATCTGAAGCTGTGACGGCCCAGCGTTTGGCCGAGGGCCATGCTTTGGTGGCCGAGCAGGCGGGGAAATTGGTGGGCACGCTCGTGATCACACCGCCCAGCCCGCACTCGGACTGTGGCTATTTTCAAAGGGCGGGCGTGGCCAGCTTTCACCAATTTGCGGTCGATCCCGATCTGCAGGGCAAGGGTTTGGGACGGGCCCTGATCGCCGCTGCCGAAGATTGGGCGCGGGCAGAGGGCTATGCTGAAATGGCGCTGGACACCGCAGAACAGGCTGTTCATTTGATTGAACTCTATACCCGCCAAGGCTATGTCTTTGTCGAATATGTGCAATGGCAGGGAAAAAGCTACCGCAGCGTGGTGATGCGCAAATCGCTGCTTTAGACAGCACAGTCCTCTGTTCAAGTGTCTGTGATTGTATTATTCAAGGGCAAAGACAAGTCGCACGGCTTTTTCCAAGGCTTTGATTTCACTGTCGCTCAAATGCCCCCGCAAACGCACAAAGCGGCTTTTCCAATCAATGGGACGGGTTTGGAGACAATCGGCCACGGAACGTTTTTCAAGCCCATTCTCAGCAGTAGGCTCCAGAACACAATTGGTGAGAATGCGTGCTTTTTTCTCGGACCATTCTGTGACAGGGATGACTTGAACCACCGGCACCCGTGCATTATACGTATTGTTGGTGATCACAATACAGGGGCGAATTTTACCCGTTTCAGAGCCTTTGACAGGCTCAAGATTGACGTCAATGACCATTCCCCGCAGCAATAAATTCATTCAGGCCAGTTTTCAAGAGCAATTTGGGTTAAAGCTACCAACTCATCTTCTTGCTGATAAATTTCAGCGTATAAATCGGCAGATTGAGCCAGGGCCTGGGCTTCTAATTCGGCATGAAAACGGCTGAGCGCCATACGCAACATTTCACTTTTGTCTTTAAAACCAAAGGATTTGCAGGCATTTAAAAACTGGATTTGTTTTTCATCGAGACTGAATTTGGCTTGAATCATCGGGGGCCCCACAGAGCATCCTTCCTTAAAATGGGTATTATGTAGGTTTCTATTTAGGGGCCTATTTTAGGCTCTTTTTTTGGTCCCTATTTTAGGGCTATTATAACATACCCAACGAACGTTTCTCTGTTCCGAGATATGTTCTCAGAGGCCAGGGCGCGATATAATCTGAAAGGAGCGAAAGACAAATTTTCTCTGCAATTGTTAAATTAAGTTAAATTTTGAGAAAGTTTTCTTTAAGATTTCGGATAATGCAGATATGTCGTTTTCTGTCTTTTTACCCTTCCTGGAGGCCCCATGAACCCGAAACAACCGTTTAGAACCGCCTTAAAAGCCACATTGGCCGCTGCTCTGCTGGCTTCTGGTTGCAGTGCCCTGCAGCCCCAGCCCTTTGGCAATGCCCAAGGTCTGCAACCCCTTGCCCCCGCTGGCGTAAATCGCTTTGCTGCCCCGGCCAATGTCCGCACCGCCAGTAACAGCACCAATCTGCGCAGCACGGGCCGTGTCTGGCAAGACGAAGTCATCTATTTTGTCTTTACCGACCGCTTTGCCAATGGCGACCGCAGCAACGATTTTAACGTGCAGAACAATCCCTGGGCCTATCACGGCGGGGATTTGCAGGGTGTGATCAGCAAACTCGACTATATCAAAGACCTGGGTGCAACCGCGATTTGGCTCACGCCGATCATCGACAACCGCGACAACGGCTTTGTCGCTGACTTTGGCGGCGGTCACAAACAGGAAATTTGGGGCTATCACGGCTATTGGTTCAAAGACTTTTACAAGGTCGACGAACATCTCGGCGATATGAACACCGTCAAACGTTTGGTCAGCGAAGCCCACAAGCGCGGGATCAAAATCCTGCTCGACATTGTGGCCAACCACACCGATTACGACCATCCCTTTGCCAAAGATCGCAATACCCCTGGCAGCAAATACCACACCTGGTTCAATAAAAATGGCGTGATCAAAGACTGGAACAACCAGTGGTGGGTTGAAAACGGCGAATTGGCAGAATTGCCCGATCTCGATCAAAACAACCCCGAAGTGGCCAAATACGTGATCGACAATATGAAATGGTGGATCACCCAAACCGGCGTGGACGGTTTCCGCATTGACACGGTCAAACACGTGCCGCGCAGCTTCTGGCAAAAATTCAACCAAGAAATCCGCGCGTTTGCAGGCAATGACTTCCTCTTGCTGGGCGAAATTTACACGGGATTCCCCGAGTTTCAGGCCCCTTATATGAAAGAAGGCATGCACTCGGCCTTTGACTTCCCGCTCTATTACGCGATCAAAGATTCCCTCGGTGGCGGCCAGAGCATGCGCCGCCTCGGAGAGATCTTCGACAAAGACGGTGTCTACCCCGATGCCTCCTTGCTTTCACCCTTTGTCGACAACCACGATGTGCCCCGCTTTGTGCACGAAGCCAGTGGCGACAAACGCAAGAAGCTGATGCTGAGCGTGGCGTTTATCATGAGTATTCGCGGTCTGCCGATGTTGTATTACGGCACCGAAGTCGGCCTGCCCGGTGGGGCCGACCCCGACAACCGCCGCGATATGGAATTCAACCGCGACAATTCGATGCGCGAATACGTCAAAGCCCTGACCACTATCCGCAAGCAAAACCGCGCATTGCGCCGGGGACGCCAATTGGAAATGTGGAAAGACGAGCAGGTCTATGGCTTCAGCCGTTTGACCGAAGTGGCCAACGAAGAGGTCATGGCTTTCTTTAACAACAGCGAACAGCCCCAGACCCGCCGCGTGCCGCTTCGGGCCGAGAGCTCACTCAAGAGCAGCCAGGCCCAATTGCAGAATTTGCTTAATCCGCAGGAGCGGGTGCAGATTCAAGGGGGCTTTATTCAAATCACGGTGCCGCCGCTCTCTGCGTCGATTTACCGCGTGGCCAGCAGCCGCTAAACACCTTTTTTATAACCACAAGGAGTGCCGCTATGCCGATACCCCTTGTGGTTCAGACATCCCTGCCCTGGCCGAAACTCTCGGCCGGGGCAGAGTTGTATTGTTTTTTCAATAGGATTCACTGTCTGGATCTGCGCAAGGTGTGAGGGGATGGCTTGTTGACCTGCTGGATTTGTAGCTGGATTCAATGTGGGATTCAATCTTGAATTTCAATGTTCCTGGCAAAGTGATCAGTTACAATAGGAAACAGATTTTGTCCCATGCAAGGAGCCTCCCATGCCCGAATTGACCTATGACCTGACCCAAACCCCGGATCTCTGGTACGTGCGCAATCTGAGCCTCGACCCGGCCTATGTCAACCAGCGCATTGCCTGGTTCTTGGCCGAAGACATGCCTTTGGGAGATATTACGGTGGAGAGCACCATCGACCCAGAAACCCTGTCGGTGGCGCATGTGCTGGCGGCGCAAAATATGGTCTTTGCGGGTGCGCAGATTTTGCCACATTTTTTCTCCGAAGACACCACTGTGGAACTCAAGGTGTCTGATGGCGAGGCGGTGGAGGCGGGGACGGTGTTGGCTGTTTTGCGTGGGCCAGCCCAGGAATTGCTGATGCGCGAGCGCGTGATGTTGAACCTGCTGCAACGCCTCTGTGGGATTGCCACGATCACCCGCAAATATGTCAGTTTAGATGCGCCTCCGGGTTTTAAATTATTGGATACCCGCAAGACCACACCGGGGCTGCGCCTGTTTGAAAAATACGCGGTCTCTGTGGGCGGGGGCTATAACCACCGCCGCGATCTCAGTTCGGTGGCGATGATCAAAGACAATCACCTTGTGGCGGCTGGGGGCGTGCAAGCGGCTCTGGAGCGGGTCAAAGAGGCCAATCCCGAGGTCGGGATTGAACTTGAGGTCGACAGCTTGGAACAGCTCAAAGTGGCGCTGGAAATTGGCGGCATGGACGCGGTTTTGCTCGACAATATGACGCCAGAGACGATCCAAGCGGCTGTCGCGATGGTGCGCAGCCATCCCACTCAAAAAGACCTCTTTCTCGAAGCCTCAGGCGGCATTACCTACGAGACCCTGCCAAATTATCTCTGGACCGGCGTCAATGGCATCTCAATAGGGGCGCTCACCACCCAGGCCCGCAATGTGGATA
>CAZRFI010000369.1:0-4344 GCA_964598905.1 uncultured Candidatus Sericytochromatia bacterium
CCCATCCCCGGATTTTTTCGGACCGCTATCTCGACAAAAAAATGGGGCATTTTTCGCTTCTGAATCTGCCGGAATTTGAAAAAAAAAACTGGGGTTGATCAAAGAATGGCAGGTGGGAATTGCCTCTCAGCGGATTCTCAAAGCCAAAGAAGAGCAATTGCAGGACGATTTTCTCAAACTCTTTTTTGGTGAAGTGCTGGGCTATTCGTATCGCCAAGACCTCTCAACTTGGCAATTGGAGCGGGAATACAAAACCGTTTTGGATGGCACAAAAGCAGACGGTGCCTTGGGCTATTTCTCGTTCGAAAAGGGCAAACTCACAGGGTTTTGCCGGGCCGTGATCGAACTCAAAGATGCCCGCTCGGATTTGGACAAACCCCAAAGCGCCCGTCCTCCAACCTGTGTATAATGAAACAACAAACACAGGCTCAGCTTTTGAATAAACAGATCATGAATCAAACCCTGACTTTTCGCACGCAGATACAATCTTTGCAGACCCGCGTAGACGCGGCTTTGCAGGCATACCTCCAGCCCCATGTCGCCCCCCAATTGTGGCAGGCGATGGCCTACAGTGTGCTCAACGGCGGCAAACGCATCCGCCCACTTTTGGTTTTGCTGACCTGCGAGGCCTTGGGCCAAGATGCCCAACCCGCACTGCCCGCCGCCTGCGCGCTGGAGCTGATTCACAGCTATTCCCTGATTCACGACGATTTGCCTGCCCTGGATAACGACGATTGGCGGCGCGGCCAACCTTCGAACCATGCCCGTTTTGGCGAGGCCTTGGCGATTCTCAGCGGCGACGCCCTCTCCTCTTATGCCTTTGAAATTTTAAGTCTGCCGAGTAGCTTGCCAGCGCCGACCCAATTGCAGGTCCTGCACGAAATCGCGGTGGCCTCAGGGCCCTCGGGGATGTGTGCTGGGCAGGTGCTGGACATGTTCGGCGAAATTGCCGAGAGCGAAAAGCTCGCTGCCATCGCCCAGATTTACAGGCTCAAAACTGGCCGTCTGATTCGCGCAGCCGTGCGCTGTGGGGCCTTGATTGGCGGAGCAAACGAGAACCAAATCAGCGTTTTGACCCGCTATGCTGAAGCCCTCGGACTGGCCTTTCAGATTCAGGACGATATCCTCGATCTCACCGGCAGTCTCGACACCCTCGGCAAAACCCCGCAAAAAGATCTGCAACAGGCCAAACGCACCTGGCCCTGGGCCGTCGGCCTCGATGCCGCCTGTCAGCAGGCGCGGGATTATCTGGCTGAGGCCCTCGACGCCTTGCGAGCGGCCCAACTCAAAGAGCCACAGATGCTCGAAGCCATGGCCCTGTATTTGGTGGAGCGCCAAGCATGAACACGATATTGGGCGCTTCGCTCTTTGCCATGCTCTTTGCCCAATTTCTGAAATTATTCACCCATATGATTCATACCCGCCGCCTCAATTTGATGCGTTTTGTCGAATCGGGCGGCATGCCCAGTTCTCACACCTCGTTTGTGGTCTGCCTGTCAACCTCAATTGGTCTGGTCGATGGCTGGAACAGCAGCGTCTTTGCCGTGGCCGTGACCTTTGCCTTGATCGTCATGTACGACGCCACCGGCGTGCGCAGAGCGGCCGGATTGCAGGCACGGGTCCTGAACCAGATCATCGATGAGTTGGGCAAAGGACATATGATCCAGGACAAACGGTTAAAAGAATTATTGGGCCATACGCCCAAAGAGGTTCTCGCTGGCGCATTACTTGGCATTTGCGTGGCATTGGCCTTTAATCTGCCTTTGCCGCTGGGCCCCTGAATCGGTTAAGATCCATTCATGGAAACCACAGAACCCCTCACCGCTCTGCCCCGCTCTAGCTTCCGTGCCGTGCTTGGCAACCGAAGTTTTATGTATCTCTGGCTCGGCCAGGTCTTTTCGCAATTGGCCGACAAGGTCATTTTGGTCTATTTGATCGTGCTGCTGGTCGCCACCGGCAATACCGCCAATTCGGACATCTCCCGCCTGACCCTGGTCTTTACCATTCCGGCGGTCTTGTTTGGCTCTTTGGCCGGGGTCTTTGTCGACCGCTGGAATAAAAAATGGCTGATGATCATCTCCAATGCCCTACGTGGGGCTTTTGTCTTGGCCCTGCCCGTGGCCTTTTTCTTTGGCGACAAAGGCTTTTTGTGGATTTATACCATGACTTTTTTGATCTCAACCGTGACCCAATTTTTCGCCCCAGCGGAAATCGCGACCATTCCCTGTTTGGTCGAGAAACACAATTTGCTCGCGGCCAATTCCCTGTTTACCACCACCATGTTGGCCTCGGTGGTGATTGGTTTTGGCGTCGGCGATCCGATTTTGCGCGTGGTGGGTGATGATTACGGGCATTGGGCGATTGGTGGCATGTATTTTCTCTCGGCCCTGTTTTTGATGCTCGTGCGCCCGCGTTTTGCCGAGCAAAAACAGCGCAAAGATGGCTCTTCGGTCATGGCGGAAATGAAAGAGGGCTTTCAATTTATTCTCAAAGATCCCCACATTATTTTTTCTTTGGCCCGTCTGATTCTGCTCTTTTCGGCCTTTGCAGCCCTGACCATTTTGGTGATTGGCTTTGTCGAAGACGTGTTGCGCCTGGAAAAACGCTATTTTGGCTATCTGCTTGCGGTTTCGGGGCTGGGCATGGGGCTCGGCGCGGGAGTGGTTGGGCGTTTTGGCACATCCATCGGCAAAGAACGCCTGATTTTTGGTGGGTTTATTAGCATGGGCAGTGTATTGATGCTGCTCTCAAACATTCATATTATTTCAGGCTTCTTGGGAGTATCGTCCAAAGCGGGGCGCGCCTCCGGGCTAGAGTTGACGATCGCCCTGGCCCTGTCGCTGCTCTTGGGATTGACCGCAGCCTGTATTGCCGTACCGCTGCAAACCCTCTTGCAGGAAGAAATCCCCGAAGGCATGCGAGGCAAGGTCTTTGGCGTGCAAAATATGTTGATCAACACGGCTTTGACCCTGCCGATGTCGCTGGCCGGCATCTCGGCAGATTTGGTTGACAATTGGTTTCCAGGCCATGGCGTGGAAATGGTCATGACGGCCGTGGGGCTGAGTTTGCTCGCCGGGGGCCTGCTGGAATTGGTGGTGGTTAAAAAACGCCAGATTCTGCAATCCGCAGCTCCGGGCCCAGGAGGTGTTTCGTGAGCGACAGTGATTTGCCTCCCCCCTTGCGCTGGCTTGAGCTTTTTGAGGCTTTTTTAATTGAAAAAAACTGGAAGATCTTTTTTGCCGAGACCGAATGGCAAGAACTGTGCCAAATGTCTTCGCAAGTGGAATTAAACACCCTTGCCCAGGAGCATTTTTGGGGCCGTTTGCTGGTCAGTTGGGAGACCCGCAACCTCGAAAAAAGCCGCTACGTCTATGTCCAGGTTCGCCAAATTCTCAAAGAGTATATTGAGTTGATGTGCCACCACCGCTCTTGGCCCCACGACCAACTCGACACGCTGCTCTTTGCCTTGGCCGAGACCCAGATCGACCAGCAGCGCAAACAGCTGATTTTCTGGAATTTTGAATACGAAAAAAAAGCCGAGCGTTCCCAGATTGCCGAGCGCGAAAACGAACACGCCCAAGCCGAGTTTTACAATTTGCGCAAACTCACCGAGTATATTGGCCAAAAGACCCTGCAAACCGAGCAAGACGTAGTGCAAAATGCCCTCGATGGCCTGATGGGGATTTTGGAGGCCGATCACACGGCGATTTTTTTGGGCGAAGATCCACGTTCAACCAAAGGCACCTTTTATCTCTATCGCCATGGCAAATTGGAGGTCCACCCCGATTTTCAGATCAGCAATACCAGTTTTTGGAAACAGTATCTGCGCTCAATTCACCGGCGCACCGACAGCCAATTGGCCGAATCGATTCAATCCGATAGCTTTGGGCCTGTGGCCGAAAAAAGTGTACATGCCCTGTTCCCGTATGCATCTTCGCTTTTGATCCAACACTTGCGCTTGCCCGATCTGCTCAGCGGCTTTATTTTGGCCTGCAGCGAAGAGCCCTTTGCCTTTGATGGCTTTCGCCAGTTTTTCCACGTGATTGCCACAACCGTCGCCCACACCATGCAAAATACCCGTTTGCACGCCCGCATCAACGAAATGGCGATCCGCGATGCGGTCACAGGGCTCTACAACCGCCACCATATTGATGAACGTCTGCGCCACTCTTTTGCCATTTCCAAACGCTATAACCGCGAACTCTCAATGATTATGGTGGATATTGACCACTTTAAAGTGTTTAACGATACCTATGGCCACCAGATTGGCGATGTGGTGCTGCGTGAAGTCGCCAATTTGATGCAAAACCGCCTGCGGGCCACGGACGTGATTGGCCGCTATGG
>CAZRFI010000370.1:0-4332 GCA_964598905.1 uncultured Candidatus Sericytochromatia bacterium
TTGTTCTTTTTATTTTTGTGGCGGCTGGAGACTGTTTTGTCATCGCCGGAACCGGCCCCAGCGGAAGAATGTTCAGACGCCTGGTTCTGGGAACCGACATTGGGAATAGCCCTGGGAATATGCACCTCTCCCCCATCAGGCAGGGCTTTTGCCAATAAACTGGGGGCCACGTCGGCATCAGGAGTGAGACCGCCCGCCCGCTGGATTAAATCATAGACCAAGAGGCCTTTGGGAACGCGGTAAATGCCGGGGGTCTTTACCGCCCCTGTAATCAAGACCTGGGCCTGGGGCTGAATGATCGTGGCGGGCTGAACGGAGCCCAATTCGACCTGAGTACGCGCCTCTGAGGCCGGAAAAAGCCAGGGTTCGATCAGGGTCCAGCCCCAGGAAAAGACCCCAGCCAAAAGCAGCGAAAGACCAAAATAACGCAAAGACATAAAAATAACTCCTTTAAATCCAATCTTCTGAGATCAGATTAACGCCAGGAGCCCAAAAGCTTAATGAGCGCTTCTTTAACGGCCTGGGAACACTTGTTTAACAGGTGATTCGTTAAGAATTATTAAGCAAGATTAAAAATCATTGCATTGACAATTAATTTACAGTTTATATCGGTCTAGACCTGAAATAAATCCACATAATTGAGGTACTAGTTAACTGGAGTTCAAGCGAGAAAATGGGAAATACACCGGTGCTGACTGAGGCCTTACAACTGCAAGACACAGAGCCCAAACGCATTCTGCTGATCGAGGATCACTCAGTGGATGCCTTTTTTTTGGCTGAAACCCTGGACCAGATTGATACGTTTTGCTTTGAGTTGATCTGGAAAAACACCCTGACCGAAGGGTTGAATTATTTGCACCAGGAACGCTGTGAAATTATCCTGCTGGATTTATCTCTGACCGATAGCCAAGGTTTGGACACATTAAACAGTGTGATTGAGGCGGTCTCCCATCTGCCTGTCGTGGTTTTAACCGGCCTGGAAGATGACGGCATCGGTATTCGCGCAATGCAATTGGGTGCCCAGGACTATTTGCCCAAATCTGCACTTGAAAAAGGCCTTTTAATGCGCACCATTCACCATGCCATCGAACGCAAACAATTACAGACCCAACTCGAATTTATGCGCAAACTGGATTCCCTGCACCAATTCTCCAAAATACTGGCCAAAGATTTGGAGAATTCACTCAGACTGATGAGTGCCCACAACCGCTTGGCCAAACAACAGGTGGCAACAGACAGCAAAGTCCATTATTACCTGACCCAAATGGATCACGTGCTCGATTACCAACGCTCTCTGCTTTCCCACCTCCACAGCTATAGCGACAAGCCCCAACAGACCCAACGGCTGAACCTCGGCAATTTGGTCGAAAGTGTGATCGAACGCCTGAGCCCCCATTACCCTTCCGCAGGACGCATTCGCTGTTTGTTAGAGCACGAGAGTGCTTGGGTCGATGGCGAGAAAGTGCATCTCTCAGAATTGATCCACCAATTGGTTCTAAACGCCTTGGAAGCCGTTGGAGAGACAGACAGCCTGATACAGATTCAAGCGGGCACCATTTATGCCGAAACAGACTATCTCTGTGCCTGTTTTGCCCAGAAAAAGCTCTCTGAGGGCCCGTATATATATTTGGAGGTCTATGATGCCGGATGTGGCATGGATGGCCCAACCTTGCAAAAAATCTTTGATCCCTTTTTTACGACCAAAGAGCGGGGCCGCGGGCTGGGGCTGTCCAACCTGCTGCGCATTCTCTTTCAACACCAGGGTGCGATCCACCTGGCCAGTCAAGAAAACAAAGGGACCTGTGTGGGCGTCTTGTTTCCCTGTCGTTTGCGTTTGAATGCCGAGCAAGATTTTAAATGGTTAAAAAGGACCCGTTTATGAAAGTCTCAAAAGCAAAACCCACTGCCCGATCTGCCCCAGCAAAACCGATTCGGGTCTTGTTGATCGAAGACAATAGCTCGGATTCAGCTTTGGTCACGGAGATTTTAGCCGATCAGAGACAATTGCCGATTTCTGTTGTGCCTGTTCAGAATTTGGCCCAAGGCCAGGCCTGTTTGGGCACAGAGACCTTTGATATTATTCTGCTGGATTTGTCGCTCCCCGATAGCCAGGGACTGGAAACCCTGGAGGCGATCCAAGCCAGCAGTCCCTCTCTGCCTGTGATTGTTTTAACCGGACACGATAATCCCGACACGGCTCTGCAAGCCATTCATTTTGGCGCCCAGGATTATTGGATCAAAGGCCATTTTGATTGGGAATACCTCAGCCACTCCCTCTATTATGCAATTGAACGCAAACGCCTGCTGATACAACTGCATCACATGGCACTTTATGACGCGCTCACCCACCTGCCCAACCGCAGTCTCTTATTCGAACGGCTACAACAGGCCTTGGCCCAGAAAAAACGCGATCCCCAGTTTCTGCTGGCTTTTTTCTTTTTGGATGTCGATGATTTTAAAGGGGTGAACGATCAATACGGCCACAAAACAGGGGATGCCCTTTTGCTGCAAATTGGGCAAAGATTGAGCCAGTGCTTGCGCCCAATGGACACAGTCGCCCGACTCGGGGGTGATGAGTTTTGTATTTTATTGACCGGGCTCTCATCTGAAAAAGATTTGACCCAGATTCAAGCCCGGATTGAAGCGCAATTTGAGCCCCCGTTTGAGATTGAGACCTT
Organism: uncultured Candidatus Sericytochromatia bacterium; assembly: GCA_964598905.1. Classification (GTDB taxonomy): domain Bacteria; phylum Cyanobacteriota; class Sericytochromatia; order UBA7694; family UBA7694. The sequence continues at coordinate 2,679 of CAZRFI010000370.1, forward strand.
AAGCCTGCCGATCAGCGTGAGTCTGGGCGCGATGTTTAACCCCCCCGCCACGGCCAAAGTGGAAACCATCCTGGAAGCAGCAGATCAAGCGATGTACAAAGTAAAAAAAAGAGCCCTTTAATCAGGCAGGTTAATCGGCAGGTGAAGCAAGAGGCTCAGCGCTGGCACTGCTTCTAGCCGGAAAAAAGAGATAAAAAGTACTGCCCAGGTCTTCTTGCGATTCAACCCAGATTTTGCCACCGGATTGCTCCATGATTTTTTGACAAATAGCCAAACCGATGCCATCGCCAGGATAGGCTTCGTGGGTATGTAAGCGCTGAAAAACAGCAAAAATCCGATTCAGAAATTTTTGGGGAATGCCAATCCCATTGTCGTGCACCAGCACAAGCCAGCCATCGGGCTCTTGGCGGGCACTGATTTCGACCCGCGGAGGAGTCGATTGGTTAAATTTAAGTCCATTGCTGATCAAATTTTGGAACAATTGTTTGAGCAAGACCGAATTGCCTTGAATCACAGGTAAATCCGTGAAGGAAATCTCAGGCGCTTGGGAGGCAAAAGCAAAAGACGCTGTTTTGCTGACCTCAGCCAGAATCTGCTGAAGCTCAACCGACACCCAAGTGGGGGCCTGAAAACCGACACGGGAATAGCTCAAAATGGCATTGATCAACCCATTCATCCGCTTGGTGCCTTCGACAATATGCAAAATGTATTGATCGGCTTTGGCATCGAGTTGCCCCTGGTAGCGCTGGGCCAGCAATTGGGTAAAGCCTTGGATCGCCCGCAAAGGCTCGCGCAAATCATGAGAAACCACCGAGGCAAACTGTTCCAAATCTTGATTCGAACGCGTTAAAGCCTGGGTTTGTTTGGCCAAAGTCCTTTCAGCGAGGGTACGTTCTTGATTCTCTTGGATTAATTGGCTGTTAAATTGGGCCAGGGCATGGGTGCGTTCTGAGACCCGCATTTCCAGTTCGGCATTGAGTTCTTTTAAAGCCGCTTCTGCAGCCTGCCGTTCACGGATCTCAGCTTCCAGATCTTGATTGAGCAAGAGCAAACTTTGCAGACTGGGCATAGCCAATAATTTCGGAATCAAAGGCCAAAGCAGCAAAGCAGTCACGATCGAAACCCCTGCGGTGAGAAATTTGACAATGCCTTCCAGCCAATACCAGGCCTGCCAGATATTGATTAGGCTCATAATATGCGAAGTCCCACAGGCAAAGATAAACAGGCTAAACAAGACGAAAATCCAGGTGAAGCCGGTATCGCGACGCCGATACACCAAATTCAACAAAGACAGCGGAATTGAATAATAGGCCAAGGCAATCAAGAGATCGGAACCCACGTGCAAGACCAGCAAAGCCGGGTTCCAAAAAAAACAATGGCCATGGGGCATAAAGCCACTGAAAGCATCCACAGGCATGTGATTCATGAGCAAATTTCCTTTCCAAAAGGAGATACTCAGAAAGACACTGCCTTGACCCTTGATACTGGTTAATTTACCCACTCAGCGAGAAAATTATCACAGCCAAATAAAAACAGCCCCCTTGCGGAGGCTGTCTCTGATGGGTTTTGAGGCCCTAATTGGTCGGGCGCGGCTTGAGTTGCAGCGGGGGCAACGTCAGTACTTGACCGGGATAAATCCAGTGGGTATTGGTCG
>CAZRFI010000371.1:0-4312 GCA_964598905.1 uncultured Candidatus Sericytochromatia bacterium
TTACCCATGTAAGACCTGCGCCAAAAGCCGGTGAAAGTGGTGCACGCCTTTTTCTTGGCTGGGGGAATACCTGCCGCGTTTGTACAGGCGCGACTGAATACCTTGCTGCACCCGCTGCACAATCTGCTGGTCTTCGCGCTCGACTTGGGTCGGATCTGCGCCCGCTCCCTGCCCCATCAATTCGGGCTTCCAGATATAGGTCTGATAACGCACGATGGTGCGGTCCACGGCCTGGGGCAAGACAATATTGACCGAGAGCCCCCAAGGATAAAGATTCAACATCAGATTGGGAAAGAGCCAAAAATAATAGGCGGCCACACCCGAGCCCGCATCGGGATGGTAAGAGGGCAGGTCGAAGGTGGGCACAGCCGGATCTGTAGAAAAACCTATTTGCAAGACTCCCCAGGGCAGAGGGGTGACTTCGTAATTGTCCCCATCAAGCACCTGGGCCAACCCCGGATGCACATAGGGAATGTGAAAGCCCTCAAGGTAATTGTCGATATACAGCATCCAATTGGCGGCCAATTCAAAGTCTTGAGAGTGTTCAGGGCTGTAGACAAAGTCCTGCCAGGGCACCCAGCCCAAACGGGCTTGAACCGGATCAATCCAATCGGCGAAAGGCAAAACCGGATTTAAGGCTGCAAACAAAAGACCATGCCAGGCTTCCAGAGGCAAATGGGGCAAATGATCGCGCTCAGAGGGAAAGTGATGGAGGTCTTCAAATCCCGGCATCGAACGAAAGCGGCCATTGAGTTCAAAGCAGCGATTGTGATAGGGACAGCGCAAAAAGCGGGATTTGCCTGGCTCTTGCAAAAGCAAGCTGCCACGGTGCGTACAGACATTGGAGAGGCAGTGCAATTGTTGATCCAAGCCACGGGTCAAGAGCAGGGGTTCATTGACGCTGCCGGGCAAAAAATGCCAGGGAATGGCTTGACCGAGTTCGTTTAAAGCCTCTGCATTGCCAAAAAACTGCCAACTGCGGGCCAAAACCAGTTCCGAAAGCTGTTCATGTAAGGTCGTGCTGCGGTAGGCCTCTCCGGGCAAGGTTTCAGCCTGGGAAATATCTGGGTGAATGTCAAAAAAGAGCATGGTTTATTTCAGGCAGCTGAGAATGTCTTCCGCCGTGGCAGGTAAACGCAAAGGTGGATTGAATTTATCTTGGGTAGTAGAGAGAGCGTTTTTGACTGCAGCCCAAGCGGCAAAACCCAGCAACAGCGGCGGCTCACCGACCGCTTTGCTGCCGCGCACATTGATGGGCTCTTCATTTTCGAGCAATTCCAAATAAAATTCCCGTGGGGTATCTTGGATATTGGGAATTTTATATGTGGTCGGGGAATGAGAGAGCAGTGCGCCTTTATCTGAATAGACCAGATTTTCGGTTGTCACCCAGCCCAAGCCCTGCACAAAAGCCCCCGTCACCTGGCCACGATCGATGCCTTCATTGATTGGTCGCCCCAAATCCATCAAAACATCGCTGCGCAAAATTTTGAGTTCCCCTGTTAAGCGGTCGATCAGCACTTCGCAGGCGGCCACACCGTTGGTGTAATAGAGAAAGGGATGCCCCTTGCCCGCATCGCGGTCATAACCGGGAATCGGGGTCTTAAAATGACCGTAGCCACTTAAGCTGATGCGGTTAAAAAAGGCCAAATTCACGGCCTCGGCAAAGGCCATGCGCTGTTCGGGGTGGTTTTTGTGGACCAAGTAGCCGTCTTGAAACAGAATGTCTGAGGTGTCCTCTTGGCCCGTTATACTTAATTCGTCGAGGGCCCCACGCACAGGTTGGGCCCAATGGGCCAAGAGACAGGCTTTGAGCCGTTGCTGAAGTTGAGCACAGGCCAAGACCACCGCCGCGCCGTTGATATCCGAGCCACTGGAAGCGGCTGTCGGAGAGGTATTGTGGTTTTTATCTGTGGCCGTGGGCAGCAGAATCACGTTTTGGTAGGGAATGGCAAAGGCCTCTGCCACCAATTGTTGTAGCTTGGTATTGACGCCCTGGCCCATTTCGGTCGCGCCGGTAGAAACCTGAATGGTGCCATCGCGGTGAATATTGACCAAGGCGTTGCCCTGGTTGAGAAAGCGGCTGGTAAACGAAATCCCAAATTTCACCGCCGTCAGGGCCAAACCCCGCAAATGGGTCTGGGAACTGGCATTAAAGGCCTGGATATCTGCGCGGCGCTGAGCATAATTTGATGTTTCACTTAAACGGTCAAAGAGGGCTGGCAGGGTATTGTTGACGACCACTTGGCCATAAGGTGTGGTCTGCTCTTCGCCTTGGTAACAATTGATCCGGCGCACATCCAGGGCATCTTTGCCCAAATAAATCGCGATCTCTTCGAGTACATTTTCGATCATGGCCACGCCCTGGGGCCCCCCAAAGCCCCGGAAAGCCGTGTGGGGTGTGTTGTGGGTGCGGCAGATACGGCCCACTATACGGGCATTGGGCAAGTGATAAGCATTGTCGGAATGCAACATCGCCCGCTCCAGAATCGAGGTCGAGAGATCGGCATAAGCCCCACCGTCGGCAAAGAGCTTCACATCCAGGGCTTGAATCCGGCCTTCGGCATCAAAGCCCACACTGTACCAGTCTTTGAAGGGGTGGCGTTTGCCTGTGGTTTGCATGTCTTCGTCTTTGCTCAGGGCCAGACGGGCCGGGCGTTTGAGCTTGTGAGCGACCAAAGCCGCATATGCTGAAAATGTCGCAGCTTGGGATTCTTTGCCACCAAAGCCACCCCCCATGCGTTTGACAATACAGGTCACTTGGCTCTGACGCAGACCCAGTGCTTCTGCGACCAGATGCTGAACTTCGGTTGGGTGCTGAGACGAGGCATGTACTTCCAATTGATCATTCTCGAGCGGGTAAACAATTGAAATATGTGATTCGAGGTAAAAATGGTCCTGGCCCTTGTTTTCAAAGACACCATCGATGCGATGGGGAGCCTGGGCCAAAGCCGTATCTGGATCGCCTTTGAGAATTGTGCGTTCAACGGCGATAAAGGCTGCCTGGGCACGGGCTTCGTCGATGCTCAGAATAACTGGCAGGGGGTCGATCTCCAGCTTGACCAATTTTTTGGCTGCAGCCAGCGTGGCGCGATCTTCGGCGGCCACAATCGCAATCGCTTCGCCCAAGAAATTGACCTCTTTGTCGGCCAGCAAGGGCTGGTCTTGAATAATTGTGCCCCAGGTGTTGTGATGCAGATCCGCAGCCGTAAAGACCCCAGCCACACCGGGCAGGGCTACAGCGGCAGAGGTATCGATTGAGAGAATCTTGCCGTGGGCCACGGGGCTAAAAACCAGACCGACATGCAATTCCCCTCTTTGCAAGGGGCGATCGTCGAGAAATACCGACTCTCCGGTAACATGGCCCCGCGCCGAATCATGCGGGAGGGACTTGGTTTTCATGGGGTGCTCCTCGGGCTTTGCTGAATGTGATACCCATTATAACAAAGTGTATTGTGTTAGAATCATTTCAAACCGCCCCGCAAAGAGGTCAGCCATGAAATTGCGCAATCTGCTCGAAGTCCTCTTTTGGTTTGCCGTGATTGCCCTGGCCATTCGCTATGCCCATTGGATTCTGGCCGGTTTTGCAGGCCTGTTTTTGGTCGCAGGCATCGCCGTTTTGGTCGGCTATTTTTATTTGCGCCGCCTCGTAAAAAAAACACAAAGACAGTTTGATGCAATGGCAGCTGAAGCGGCGGAGATTGAAACCGCCATGCAGACGCCCAAACAGACCTCAAATATCACAGCGGATGGCCCGATTATTCACATTCAAGCTGAGACCGTTCACAAAGAACCCTAAGACAGCGACACAAACCGCCCTTGAAAGGAAATCTCCGATGTCAAATAATGCCCTGATCCTCTCTACTCAACGCACCCCCCGTGGTCGGGGCAAAAAAGACGCAGGCGCTTTGTCGGGCCTGCACCCCCAAGAATTGGCAGCACAGACCCTGAATCAGGTCATTCAAGCTGGAAATATCGCGGCTGAAGATGTCGAAGACGTGCTTTTGGGCATTGTCTCCCAGGTCGGTGAGCAGGGTGCCAACCTAACCCGCAACGCCATTTTGGCCGCAGGCCTGCCGCAGACGATCAGTGGTGTGAGTCTCAATCGCTTTTGTGGTTCGGGGCTGCAGGCTGTGAACTTTGCCGCCATGGCGATCATGAGTGGCATGTTGGATGTGGCCATTGGTGGCGGCGTCGAGAGTATGTCACGGGTCCCCCTCGGCAGTGATGGCGGCGGCATTGACGGCAATAATCTGCGATTGCGCGGCACTACGCCCCAAGTGCCCCAGGGCATCAGCGCAGATTTAATTGCCAA
>CAZRFI010000372.1:0-4287 GCA_964598905.1 uncultured Candidatus Sericytochromatia bacterium
ACCAAATCAAGGCCTTTCTGGGCCCCGATGCGGCCTTGAGTAGCGCAGGTATTGTGGATTACGAACTCCTGTTGACTCGTTTGAATGCCCCCCAACACAAAGACAATCTCGACACGCTCAAAGAAATTGCCAAATACCCCGAGCGCTTTCGCGATTTGTTGGGCGAAGATCCAGACCGATTGACCAGTTTGGCGCAAACTTTTCAGGAGCTGCCAGGCTTTCGCCGTTCACCCAACGGGGTGACGCTCGGAAAAGAACAGCAGCGCACCTTTGACAATGCCCTGCGCACGATTGACCAATACAAATACAAGGCCCGGATTAGCCAAGAGATGCAGTTCAACCGCGAGGGTGTGGCCAGCCACAATACCGAATTGAGCTACCGCTTGGGGGGACAGGTGCTCAGCCTGGGATTTTCGGGGCGCAATTATGATCTCAATGCCCCTTTCCAGGGAGTGGACTTCAATAGCGGCGGCGATGTGATGCAGCGCTTGCGCCTGGGTTATTCGACTGGGGCCTTTGATTTACAATTGGGCGTGGCCCGCAAAACAGATGGGGGATTTTCAATCGACAAACCCGAGTCCCAGGCCGTGGATCGCTATCTCGGTCGCAAATCTGATGAGGCTTTGGATTGGGCCAAAGAACACAAATGGATTGCTGCAGGTGTGGTAGCAGGTGCGGCAGCCACAGCATATGCCTATTCCAAAGCGAATCCTGATACCCCTTTGGCGATGAATTTTAACCAGCGCTTTGATCTGATCGAGCGCGAGTTTATCAAGGTCAAGGGTGAGGTCAGCCCCGAAATTAGCATTCAAGATGGACAGGTGGATTTGGGCGTGGGCCAAGTTGGCATTGGGGCCAGTGGCAATATCCGTAGCCATTTTTATGACGCGACGATCCGCCAGCGCTTTGAGAACACCACCCTGCGCAGTGGGGATATCGACAACAAAGAGACCGATCTCAACCTGCGTTATGGCTATGGCAATCACTCTGTGATGATCGACAGTCGCTATACCTATGCCACCGATCAGGTCAATAGCCAATTGTCCTACCGCCGCAACTTTACCCATTCTGCCAGTTTTAGCTCTTATGTGCAGCCCTATGTTCAGGTCAATCAAGCGAATTACAGCAATTCTGGCATTCAGGCAGGCATGAGCAAAGACTTTGGCGGTGGTTTGCAAGGCAGTTTAAATGCCGGTTATGACCAAAATAGTGGGGCTTCTGCCGGTTTCCGCATCTCCAAACAATTTAATTGGTAAATGGGGTAAGACCCGCCTTGGTCGCTTCATCTCGCGTCAGCGCAACAGAATCAAAGCGTTTGGCCAGCTATTTAAGCCAAAATCCCGCTGTTTGGCAACTACTGGAATCGCTTTCCCTACTCCCCGTTGAAACCTGGCTTGCCGCAGGCAGCGTGATGCAAACGGTCTGGAATATCCAATTGGGCCGTGCCCCCGCCGAAGGGATTCGCGATTACGACCTGATCTATTTTGCAGCCGAAGATTTGAGCTGGGAAGCAGAAGATCAGCAGATCCAGTTGGCAAAAAAAATCTGGCCCAATTTGGCTGTTGAACTGCGCAATCAGGCCCGTGTCCATCTCTGGTACCCTGACAAGTTTGGGGTGTCCATCCCTCCCTTGTCCTCACTCGAAGCGGCTTTGCGCCTGTGGCCAGCGACCTGCCATGCCATCGCTGTGCGCCTGGAAGGCAAACAACTCAAAGTTTTAGCTCCCTGGGGGCTGGATGATCTCTGGGAGGGCTGTATCAGGGCCAATCCACGTTGTCCCGACCCCAAGGCTTTTGGTCCCAAAGCCCAACGCTGGAAAAAATCTTGGCCCCATTTGAAATTGGCTGAAATAAGTTATAATCCAATTTATGACGATGATCTCAGATGAATTTGGCAATGTACGGATTTTGCTCCACCCCCCTGAAATAGCGGTATTAACGCCTGATGCCGATTTTTTATACGTGGTGCACAACAACACCAATCAATACGGGATTCCTTTGCAGGGGCTTAAACGGATCTGTTTTGATACCTCACAGCCCCGTCAGGTCCAGTTATCTCCCCACAGAGAGCGTCTGAGTGACATTTTTTCGGATTTAGGTCTTAAAAAAGGTGTGTTTGTGGATATTGGCGCTTATGATGGCGTCAATCATTCTCATACCCGCGCATTGGTCGAAAAGGGTTGGCAGGGATTAATGCTCGAATACGAACCCTTTCGCTTTGCCTGCTTGGCAGAACTTTACCGGCTCTTTCCGCAGATCAGCTTGGCCCGCAGCAAGGTAACACCCCACAATGTCCTGGCTTTGCTTGAATCTGCTGACATTCCCACCGACTTTGATTTCCTGAGCTTGGATATCGACAGCTACGATTATTTTGTGCTGGAACAAATTCTTTCCAAGTACCATCCGACCGTGATCTGCACGGAAATCAACGAAGTGATCCCACCCCCGATTCGTTTTGCAGTGAAATACAACCCCCATTTTGAATTGGATTTAAGTCAGCGCTTTTATGGCATGAGCCTGGCGGCGGTGTCGGACTTGGCCAAGCGCCATGGCTATGCCTTGATGCACATGTATTATATGGATTTGTTTTTAATTGATCTGAATTATTTGGAAGGTGAGCAAGAGGATCTGACGCGCTTTTACCAACAGCATTTTTTGGATCTGCCCCGCCCCAGCTATTACCACAATTACCCCTTTGATACTGAGGCCGTGTTTAATGCAGATCCAGAAACGGCTCTGGCCCTGATTCAAGCTGGTTATGCTGCTTTTGAGGGCCAATATCTCTGCAGCCTGAATCCTTTTTAATTCCCTCACTTGGCTCTTTTGCGCTGAATCCACCAGAGCAGTGGTTGGGTTTCTGACAGGCCTGTGCTAAAATACCATCCAAACTGAGACAAGGCCCCCCAGAAAGGACACGCCCACGCAGCATGGAGAAAGTACAACTACGTACCTACGTCTTTATTGATCAGATGCAAGCCCAGTTTGCGGCTTACTCCGCCAGTGTGGCCCAGGGTTATCTGCCCGTGCAGGGCCAAGCCGCCCTGTATGTGGAAATTGCCCCCGGCATGGAAATCAACCGTCTGATGGACATCGCCCTGAAATCCACAAATGTAACCCCCGCTGAACAAATCGTTGAGCGCCGCTATGGCATGCTTGAATTGCATTCCGACTCTCAGGCCGATGTGCGTGAAGCCGGAGCTGCGATTTTGCGCGAAATTGGGGCTACCGAAAAAGATCGCATCAAACCCAAAGTCGTATCGCACCAGATCATCCGCAAGGTGGATCCCCACCAAGCCATGTTGATCAACCGCTATGGCCGCAAGGGCATGATGCTGCTGGCTGATCAGAGTCTCTTTATTTTGGAGACCTATCCCGCCGGTTACGCCACGATTGCCGCCAACGAAGCCGAAAAGGCTGCGGACATCAATATCATCAATATCTATGCAGCTGGAGCCTTTGGCCGTGTCTACCTCTGTGGTGAGGAAAAAGACATTATCGTGGCCTCTGAGGCTGCCCTCAGCGCCCTGCATGATATCGATGGTCGCGTTGAAAAATAGTTTGAATCCCAATCAAAAAACAATGATGCTTCAAGGATAAACAAGGAGAACTGGACGCATGAGCGAAGCCTTAGGAATGATCGAAACCCGGAGTTTTGCCGCCTCTGTAGAAGCGGCTGATGCCATGGTCAAAGCCGCAAAAGTGGAATTGGTGACCTACGAAAAAACCGGCGGTGGCTATGTTACCGTTGTGGTTCGTGGTGACGTTGCCGCTTGTAAAGCCGCCACCGAAGCCGGTGCCCGTGCTGCTGAAAAAGTTGGAGAAATGGTGGCAGTGCACGTCATTCCCCGTCCCCATTCCAACGTCGAAAGCATTCTGCCTTTGGGCCGTCAGGCCAACCATGCAGGCAGCGATGCCCGCAAAAGCGAAAAATAGGCAGCTTTTCACGTGTTATTGGGCAAAGTCATCGGTACGGTGGTTGCCAGCCAAAAGGACATCAAACTCGAAGGTCTTAAGTTTCAGATCTTGCAGTTGATGGACATGAATGGCCAGCTGACCACCAATTATGTCGTGGCCATTGATGCCGTTGGTGCAGGTGTAGGTGAAGTGGTGATGTATGCGTCGGGCAGCTCTGCGCGCCAGACCTCCGTCACCCACAACAAACCCTGCGACGCGGTGATTATGGCGATTGTCGACACCTGGAATATGGATGGCAACACCATCTTTAACAAGGCGGAAGAAGGTTAGGCCCCATGCAGATGGAACTTCCCGAAGAAAAAATTCGTGCCAT
>CAZRFI010000373.1:0-4195 GCA_964598905.1 uncultured Candidatus Sericytochromatia bacterium
TGGCTGATGCGCCAAGCGGGCCGTTATATGCCCGAATTTCGCGCCATTCGCCAAAAAGTCGATTTTCTCACCCTCTGTAATACCCCTGAATTGGCCGTCGAAGTCTCGATGCAGCCAATCGATCAGCTCAATGTCGATGGCGCGATTATTTTCTCAGATCTGCTGATTCCCGCCCAGGCCATGGGCGGCGATCTGGAATATGTTAAAGGTGAGGGCCCGGTGATCCACAACCCTGTGCGCACAGAGGCCGATGTCAAGAATCTGCGTGCGCCCCATCCGCAGGAGGCCTCTCCGGCGCTGGGTGAGGCGATTGCCATGTTGGTCAAAGCGGTCGAGCCCCGCATTCCCGTCTTGGGTTTTACGGGTGCGCCCTGGACCACCGCTGCGTATATGATCGAAGGCGGTGGCAGCAGCCATTACCGTTATATCAAAACGATGATGTACCATGAGCCCGCGCTCTTTGACCGCCTGCTGGAGCACATCTCAGGGGTGTTGATTCAATACCTCGACTACCAGGCCCGCTCCGGTGCCCGGCTCGTACAGATTTTTGATACCTGGGCCGGAGCCCTCTCGCTGGCTGATTACCGCCGCTTTGCCCTGCCGACCACCCAGCGTGTGATTCAGGGGTTTAAAGCCCTGCAGCCCGATGTGCCTTTGGTTCTCTACGTCAACAATTCTCACCATTTGCTCGAAGCCACCGCTGAAGCGGGGGCCGACGTGCTCAGCCTGGATTGGCGTGTGCCCCTGGGTGAGGTGCCCAGCCGCGTTGGCGCAGAGGTCTCTGTGCAGGGCAATCTCGATCCCTGCCTGCTCTTTGGGCCCGCTTCGGGGGTCGAACAGGGCGTCAAAGACGTCTTGGCCAGTTGGAAATCCCCCACCCGGCATATCTTTAACCTGGGCCACGGCATTTTGCCTGAGACCCCGGTGGAGAACGTCAAACGTCTGGTGGAATGGGTCAAGGAATATGGCCAGCATTGAAGCCCGCAGCGGAACCCAACTTGAAGACTACCAAGTCCCGCGTGAGCTGCTGAGTAAATACGCCAAACCGGGCCCCCGTTATACCAGCTATCCCACTGCGCCCGAATGGGCCGATGACTTTACCCAGGCTGACGCCGAGGCGCTGTACCGCGCCAATAATCCCGAAGGCTCAACGGCTCCTTTGGCGCTGTATGTGCATATCCCTTTTTGTACCAGTTTGTGCTGGTATTGCGGTTGCAATGTGCAGATCTCGCGTAAAAAGCAGGTGAGTGAACCCTATTTAAAGGCCTTGGAACAAGAACTCGATCTCATCGCACCGCTGATAGCCAGGACCCGCACGATCAGCCAGATGCACTGGGGTGGGGGCACGCCGACCTATCTCGAACCCGAACAAATTGAGCGCTTGGTGGCAATGATCCGTCAGCGGATTGACTTTGCGCCGGGGGCTGAGATCTCGATTGAAGTCGACCCGCGTGTGACCACCGATGCCCATATTCTCGCTTTGCGCCGGGCCGGTTTTAACCGTTTGAGCATGGGTATTCAGGATTTTAACCCCGAAGTTCAGCAGGCCGTGCACCGCGTGCAGAGCTTTGAGCAGACCCAACATTTGGTCAACTTTGCCCGCGAACAGGGCTTTGCGAGTATCAACATGGATCTGATGTATGGCTTGCCCCACCAGACGGTTGCCAGTTTTGAGCAGACCCTGGAACAGGTGCACAGCCTCAGTCCCGACCGCTTGGCGCTCTTTCACTATGCCCATGTGCCCTGGCTCAAACCCGCGCAAAAACTGCTCAAAGAGGAGACCTTGCCCGACTCCGACACCAAATTGGCGATTTTTGAGTTGGCGATTGCCTCTTTTCTGGAGCGGGGCTATGTCTATATTGGCATGGACCACTTTGCCAAACCCCAAGACGAGTTGGCGCTCGCTCAGAAGGAACACAGCCTGCGCCGCAATTTTATGGGTTATACCACCCAGGCCGGGGTCGACCTCTGTGGCTTGGGGGTCTCTTCGATCAGTGAGATTGATGGGCATTTTATCCAGAATTTACGCGAGGTGCCGGCCTATGAAGGGGCTTTGGCCGAGGGGCATTTGCCCACCCACCGGGGACTGCTTTTAAGTGCCGACGATCATTTGCGCAAAGCGCTGATCGAAAACCTGATCTGCAATGGCTACCTCGATTTTGCCCAGATCAGTCAGCAATTTCAGGTTGATTTTCCACAGCTTTTCCACAGCGAGCTGGAAAATTGCCGAGAAATGGCCGAAGATGGCTTAATTGAATTGACGGATGGGCATATTGCCGTATTGCCGCGCGGTCAGATTTTGATTCGCAATGTCTGCATGGTTTGGGATGCCTATTTGGGCAAACGGGCTGGGCAGCAGATGTTTTCGCGTACGGCTTGAGGTAAAGATCGATGTCAGTGATTGCTTTGGCTTGGAAACACTACGCACATTACCCTTTGATTTTGCTCTCCAATCGCGATGAATTTCGCAGCCGTCCGACTGAAAAACTCATGCGCTGGGAGACCGATCCGGTGATCTATGCGGGCCGGGATCCCCAAAGTGGGGGGACTTGGTTGGGCATGACCGAAACGGGCAAATTTGCTGCTTTGACGGATTTTCATTGGCATCTAGCAACAGATATTCCCCACGCCCAAAGCCGGGGGCGTCTGCTTTTGGCGTATTTGTTGGGGGATTTGGACCCTGAGTCTTTTCTCAGCCAAAGCCAAAGCCAACGCAAAAAGAGCTTGCCTTTTAATCTCTTGGTGGGGGATCGCGAGCGGCTGTTTTACTGCTGTTCGGTCTCCAATCTGGAAGAAGAACTCAGCCCAGGGATTCACAGCCTGAGTGATTATTTTATGGATAGCGCGATGCCCAAATGTCGTTATCTCAAAAAAAACTTGGAAAAGCGCCTGATTGACGACAATCTGACTATCCAAGAGCGCGGAGAATTGTTTGAGATTCTCGGGCGCAGCTTGCGTTTTCCCCAAGAGGAACTGCCCAAACGGGGATATCCGCCAGCCGTTGAACATGAGCGCTCCCCGATATTCCTTGATCTGGGCGATTATGGCACGGTTTCCTCGTCACTCCTGACGGTGGATAACCAAGCCCAGGTAATCTTTGATGAGCGCAGTTACCAGCCTGGAGAAGCCCACACCACTCACACTCTGCACTTTCAATTGCACTCACCCGAACTTTAAGGCCTATTTTGTGCCAAGGGATTTGAGGCGCTCTAAACGTTTGCTTTCGTTTTCAAGCAACCAACTGTCCTGAGACAAAAGCTGATAGGCCTTGGCAAAATAAGGAGCAGCTTCTGCTTCGCGTTTGAGGGCAAAGAGACATTCGGCGATCTCTTCTGCGACATAGCCATCTTCTGCCAATTTGAGCTTTTGGCGCTCTGCTGCAAGTGCCAATTGCTGTTTCAGAGCCTCTTCGGTACGGTTTAAAGAGCGCAGAGTCCGGGCCACACTCCATTTCGCGATCAAAAGCGATTCGCCTGTCTGGTGTGTTTGGTGCCAGGCCAGGCATTTTTCAAAATAACCCAGGGCCTCGGCAAATTTTCCCTGATCGTGGTAGGTCCAGCCGATATTGTTGTAGAGTGAGCCTGCCCATTTCTGGGCGCGGGGGTCGGTGGTTTTTTCAACTGCTGCCAAGGCTTTGAGATTCCAGGCCAATTGGTTTTCGGGCTTTTCGGCAATGGCGATCATGTGCGCGGCATCGATCGCATAAAAATCCAGGCCTGCCTCGAGAGCCTTTTCCCAGGCCCGCACAAACAGCGGCAGGGCCTTCTCTGGGGCTTGAGCAGAGTTAAAACTGCGCCCCCGTTCGAGTAAATAACGCACTTCTGCGCGTTTCCATTCGGGTTTTAGCTCCTTTTCGACCTGGTCAAGCAGGGCATGGGCCTCGGCAAATTGGCGTTGCAATGAGTGGGTGCGTGCAATTTGGGTCAGCAATTCGAGGTAATAGCTGCGGTTGGGGTGTTTTTCGGTCTCTGGCAGCAGGGCTTTAAATTTTTGCGCAGTTTCAGCTGGTTGCTCGTAATTCCAGAGGGAGTCAAATTCGGGCGGGTTTTCGCTGGCATGGCTCATCAGGGGGCCTTTCAAGAGTAAAAGGATGATTAAACAACAGAGGTAGAGCTGAGAACGGTGCAACATCGTCTGCATTTATTTTCCAACCGGGGGCTTGCCGCCACCGCCAAGCTGCTGGGCCAAAAAGTCG
>CAZRFI010000374.1:0-4186 GCA_964598905.1 uncultured Candidatus Sericytochromatia bacterium
AGGAGATTTATCCTGCTAAAATATTCCTCGCAGCGTTCTCATCGCGGTCAATATCGAGCCCACAGGCCTTGCAACTGTGAATCCTCACAGCCAATGTTCAACGTCAATTTCTTTCATGAGCCACAAATTTACTTCGGCCTCTGATTTGGCCTGGTAGTAAACACCTGAACGGTGAATTCCCAATAGCTCACATTGGCGCTTTATCTCAATTTGAGGGTGATCATGTTCAACAAATCCCCTTCTTATGCCGACAGATTCAGGTAACTTTTTTTTAAGCCAATCCAGCTCCACTTTTAAGCGGCCTATTTCCTCATACAAGGAAGCTGTTGTAGCCTCATTACGAACTTTTTGCTTCTGATCTTATCTTAAGTCCGTGTCCTAATTCCTGGGTCCACTATAACTAAAGAGGATATTTTGGTTAAACAGTGAAATATGTGGTGCCAAAAAAAATCATCTTGATAGAGTTCTTCCCATTCGTCACTGGCTGCTGGACTTTTTCGAGTATCTATGCGGCGAAAGGGGCCATAAGAAGCGCAAAACCAGCCGCCGCCTTGAGTCTAAAGGTCAGGAAAGGGCTGTGTCAAAGATATCCACTCAAATTCATTATTTTTTTTTAATTGAAAAGTTCTATTTATATAAACCTTTTTATCTAATGGATCGGGAGGATTATTAAGGAGATCGTCTATCCCATTTTCTATTATTAAGGCTATATTTCGAATTCCATTTTTAGAACCTAAATCATATTGGGGATCAGAAACCCCAACGCTATCGCTTTTAATAAAGATGACTTGCCACTGGCATTGTCTCCAATGATCACGTGCCAACCTGCAAAAGGAGCGTCAAATCAAAGTTCAAAGTTATGAAAACAACGAATATTTTTTAGATGAATAGTTTGAAGGTACATGTGTCCTGCTCCTTTCTTGCAGCCAATTTTTAATTGGTATCAACGGTTAATGAGCGTCAAAAAGCCGGTCTTGAGTTTTTGCTTCTTGGCAGGCTCAGCTGGGCCGGGAGCCTCCACGGGGCGGGCTTTGACGACCACCATGCTCATATCGTCTTCGGGCTCTTGGCCTGCGATCCAGTCTTCGTAAGCGGCGATTAACACGTCTTGAATGCCCGCCGAGCCGAGGTTGCGGTTGGCGATGATCAGTTCTTCGAGCCGCTCAAAGCCAAACTCTTCGCCCTCGGGGTTGTGGGCCTCAATAATCCCGTCGGTATAATAGACGAGAATATCGTGGGGGGCCAATTGCACCGTCACTTCGTTAAATTTGACCTTTTCGCGCACGCCCAGCGGGTAGGTCGGCTTGACCTGGATTGGCTCCATCTCACCAGTGGCGGCCCGGTAGAGATAAGGCAAATGGTGCCCAGCGCTGGAAAGGGTGACGGTTTGGTTTTGCAGGTGGAAGATCGAATAGATAAAGGTCATAAACAGGCGCTCTTTGGTGCCGCCAAAGATCATGCCATTGAGGGCCTCCATCATCGCCAAAACGCTGGGGTCGACTTTGCCCTGCACAAACAGACAGCTCTTGGCCATCGACATCAACAGGCCCGCAGACACCCCGTGGCCATTGACATCGCCAATCGCCATGCCAAATTCAAAATCGCTGATCTTAAAATAATCGTAATAGTCCCCGCCCACTGCCGCCGCAGACTGCGAAAAGCCGATGATATCCAGGCTGGGAATATCTGGGATATAGTCCGGCAGCATCGAGCTTTGAATGCTGCGGGCAAACGACAGCTCTTGGTCCAATAATTCCTGCTTTTTGCGGATCTCCATCAGGTGGCGGTTTTCAATGTCCAGGCCGACCTGTAAGACAATCGATTCAATCAACTCGCGGTCACGCGGACTGAAGGTGTGGTTCACGGCCTGGCTGCTGACATAGACCACCCCGCGCAGGCTCTCTTCTTTGCCAAAGATTGGCACACAGATCACGCTCTTGAGATCCAGCGCCATAATGCTCTTTTGCGAGGCCATCAGCGAGTCTTCCTGCATATCCACAATATCCAGGCCCTGTTTTTCGCTCAAGACCTTTTGGATAATGCTCTGACTGACCTTGACGGCATCGAGGGGTTTGCCTTTGTCGTCGCGGCTGGCCAGGCATTCCAGTTCGGCAAAACTGGCGGGCACCTGGTTAAAGTCGCGCGAAATAAACATATAGCCGATCTCCGCTTTGGAGATCTTGAGACAAAATTCCAGCACCATCACCAGCAATTCTTCAAAATCCATGGTGGTGGCCAGAGCCCGGCTCAATTCATTCAACATCGAGAGGCGCTCGGTGCGCTCCTGCAATTGTTTGTGCAAATGGGCGTTGATCAGTGAGATCGTGGCAAAGGTGGACATCGACTTCACCAGCTCCAAATCCTGTTGGCTGAAGGTCTGGTTGATCGCCTGCCGGTCGAGATAGAGCAGGCCAATGATCTCCTCTTCACGTTTGAGTGGCACACAGATAATGGTGCGCAAATCCAGGGCCATGATGCTGGCCTGTTGCGAGAATTCGCTGTCGGACTGGGCGTCTTGAATCCACAGCGGCTCGCCGGTTTCCATCACCTTTTTGGTAAACGAGCGGCTAAAACCCAGCAGGCGGCTTTTGTCGACACTTTTTTCGTTCTGTCTTTCGCTGGCGCTTTCTTCGCGGGCCCGCACCACCTGGGGCACCATATTGCCGCTGTCGTCTTTGAGCATAAGTAGGCCGCGATCGGCCTGGGAGATATCCACCACATAGTCGATGATATCGTGTAAGACATTTTTGAGGCTCAAGCTGCTCATGATGATCTGGCTGAACTGATTGACCCGCTCCATTTTTTCCAAGCGCTCGGAGAGGTTGCTGACGCTGTCACCACTTGCATTGAGATTAAATGAAGGCAATTGTAAGGTCTTGAGCAAATCGACCAAGCGGTAGCCCAATTCCTGAGCTGTTTCGGGCTGCATCAGGGCTTTGAGTGGGTCCGGCGGCACAAAGGCCACTGGTTTTTGCATTTGCTGACGCTGCTGTTTGACCCAGCGCAATTGCTCTTCAACTTGGCGGCGGGGAATCTGCAAACTGCGCCAGGCTTTGGCCGCAGCTTCGAGATGGGTTTCGGCTTTGTCGAGTTCTTCGCGTTCGACATACCACGAACCCAAGGCACCATGGCCCAGGGCACTTTGGTAGGGATTGTCGGTGCTCTCAGCCAGGGCAATACTCTGGCCGTACCACTCGGGAATGCGGGCGGAAATCGGGTCTTTTTCGCTCTCTAAGCGGGCTTTGATGCGCCAGGTCTGGATTTGGTGGTAGGGATTTTCGAGGCGTTTGCTGCAGGCCAGTTCATGGGCCTCTGTGAGCAGGGCTTCAGCGGCTTCAAAGGCCTTTTGTTTGAGCTGCACTTCGGCCAAACGGTAAAGTGCGGGCAGCAACTGGTCGGTTTCACTTTGGCGGCTGAGTTCGACAGCTGCGGCAAAACAGGCCGCGGCATCATCGAGATGCAGACGCTGCTCGGCGATCATACCTTCGAGAATTTTGCCACTGGCCTGCTGGTGGGGGTTTTTCATGCGCTCGCCCAGGGCCACCACTTTGTGGGCGTAGCGCTCACCTTCAGCAATGTCCCCGTATTCAATTGCCGCAAAGGCCAGGCAGACCTGAAAGCGATTTTCGTGCTGGATCGGTCGGCCCATTTTTTTGATCAGGGCAAAGATCTCATCGGAAACAGCCCGAATCGCAGGGTAGCGCCCGGTTAAGCTGTTGCGCACAACCTCAGGATAATACGACCAAAAGACCAGATCGAGGAAGTCATAGCGTTGACCGATCTCGAGGGGAATCGCGGCGTATTCGTCTTTGCCGACCGGCTCACCGAGCCAGGCAATCGCGTCTTCACGGATAAAGCTGCAAAAGGCATAGGCCCAGATCAATTGGCGGTGCAGGCTTGCAAAATTCTGTTTGAGAATCGTGGCGGCTTCTTCCATTTCGCGCACAAGCTGGCGAAACTCACCCCGCGTCAGGCGGGCATTGAGACAGCCAAAGAGCACCAGACCATAAGGCACGCTGCCGGGCGTCAGTTGGGGCAGCAGGGCCTCCGCTTTGGCCAGGGCCTTGGTGTTTTGCCCAATCATGGTATAACTCGAGATCAAAATGCTCTCAAATTCAATTTGCTTTTCGAGCGGCACTTCGCGGTCTTGCAGGCTTTCGATCAGTTTTTCGCAGGTCTCAGCGCA
>CAZRFI010000375.1:0-4175 GCA_964598905.1 uncultured Candidatus Sericytochromatia bacterium
TCCGCCGATCTGAGAGATCGCAAAAGCTGATCAGATCAGGGCTTGGGATCACTTGGCAGATCGTTCAAATTTGCCCAATTAAATTGTATTCAAATGCTGCTGAGCCAATATTTGTAGGTTCTGACGGCTGGGTTTGAGGCCTGTATGCGGGTGTTGCGGCCAATCCAAGTAGGCAATAGGCAGCATAAAAGTCGGCAATTCAGACTTTAAACTAGCCTGAAGTTCCGCCGCAGCAATCGGCAGCAAAGCCTCAATAAACGCCACGGGGCGCTGCCCGAACTCTGGGTCAGGCACAGGCACCACCATGGCCTGTAAAATATCTGGATGGCGCAGCAAAGCGGCTTCAATTGCCTCGGGCTGGATATTTTCGCCCCCTGAAATAAAGCGGTGATCGCGGCGGCCAGACACCTTGAGCCACCCTTCAGCCGTGAGTTGCCCCAAATCCCCGGTGGAAAACCAGCCTTCAGCATCAAAAGGGGTATCTAACCCGCCGCTGCTGACATAACCCGCAAATCGGGTGGCCCCACGGACACAAATTTCGCCTTCAGACGAAATCTTGACTTCGCGCCCAGGCAAAACAGGGCCTGCTGTATGTAATTCAGCCAAAGACGCGCCAGGGCGAGAGGTGCAGATCTGGGAGCTCATTTCAGTCGAGCCATAACTGGTGTGAATGGGCAGTGCTAAAGCAAAGGCCTTTACAACCAGTGCAGAGGGAATGGCACTGCCGCCCAGCAAAATCGCTTTGCAGTTCTGCAGCAAGGGGATATTTTTAGGATTCTGTAAGAGGCGGTAGAGCTGTGTGGGCACCAACGAAAGATGGCTGGGTCGAAAAGTTGCCAGGGCCTGCTCAAGAGGCATATCTTGAGAGGGAAAAGCCACATGGGCCCCAGCCAGGGCTGTGCGGATCAAAATGGCCAAGCCGCCGACATGAAAGAGCGGCAGGGCCGCCAGCCAGGTATCACCCGGTTGCAAAGGAATATGCGCCAGCGAACCCTCAGCACTGGCAAGATGATTGCCCCAGGTATGCAGAGCCGCTTTGGGTTGTCCACTGCTGCCCGAGGTCAAAATCTCAGTCAGGGGCTGCTCTGGCAACAGCTCTGGCCGTGGCAAGACCAGCACATTTGGCGGACGACCAGCAAAGGCTTTTTCCAGCCCGCCCCGCAAGACAGCACTGTCTAACCAGCGTGGGGCCCTATCAGGGTTTGTGGCCAGCGACCCAGGCCTGAGCGGAGTCGGACTCAGGTAAAAAGCACAGTCCTGCAAGACATCCTTTAAAAGGGAATCTGGAAAGCGGGGATTCAGTGGGCGGGCAATGGCCCCCACCTGCCACCCCCCCCAAAAAGCCAAGGCGGCTTCAGGGCCAGAGAGCCCCACAAGCGCCACCCGTTGGCCGACTGCCATGCCCCGCTCTTGCCAGTCTTGGCATAAGACAAGCAAAGCTGCAGCAAAGCCAGTGGAAAAAGAGGTCACTTAAGGGCACCCAATCTCGCTCCCATCGCCCCGGCCAAGAGGATAAAGAGCAGGCCCACAGCGATAAAACGGATAAAAACAATGCTCAGGCCAAAGCTGTCAAAGCCAATCAAAGAGGTGCCCAACAGCCCTGACATAAAGAGTGAAAAACCGAGGGTCTGAAAGAGCAAGTGCAAGCGTTGCATGGGGGTTTGCAGCTGTTTTTCGCGCTGGGCCAAGCCAAACCACGTGCCTGCCAGAAGCGCAAAAGCAACCAAGAGTACCAAGACACCCGGAAAGTGTTGGCCCGATTGAATCCAAGGCATCAGCCCAGAAACGGTGAGAACAAAGAAACCCAGCACCGCCAGTGTTTTAAACAGGGTGGGCATTGCAATCAGCCCGAATGCTTAAAATTCCCAGCGGTAGCCGACACGCACTTCGGTGGCGGGCGGGGTATTCACACCCACCATCCAATTTTGGCGCACTTCGGCGTTGAAGTGTTTATAATCCACGCCCACGCCCGCATAGCCGCCCACACCCGCTGAGACCTTGGCACCGAGCACACCGGCCTGGGCCACAGCGCCAACCGTTGCATAGACACCGGCAGCTGTGTCTGTGGGTTTCCAAGCGGCTTTCAGGCCCACAGAGCCGCGCAGCAAAGCGCTTTGATCGCCGCCCAAAACTTGAACTTCTTGGGTAATCCCGCCTTCAAAGCGGCGCACCGAGAAGAGGTCACTTTCGCGCGAAAGGCTGACGCCGCCCAATAGGCGGCCGCCCTGGCTGGAGGCCGTGATATGCACCCGCTCGGGGTCGTTAAAGAGGTGGCCATCCGCGCCTGTGTAGACCTTGCCTGGGGCCAGCAAGGTTTGAATAAAGGCATGTAAAGGCGCGTCTTTCTGCTGCAATTCAGACCGATCACCGGTCAGCCAGGCTTCGAGGCCTTCGGCAAAATATTCATAGGGGTTGGTTTTGGCATAAGTCGTGAGAAAACCTTCTTTGCCGCCGCTTTTTTTGTCACGTTGCCAGGCCTGATCGTAGAGGTTTTTGATGCCATCGCGCTGATCGTCGTTGAGCAGGTTGAGGTGAATCACGTGGGCAAATTCGTGGCTAAAAACACCCCGTGAGATATAGTCGCGCAACATGCCGCCGCGATCCAACATCCTCAGCGAAATTTTGCGCGCAGCCATTCCCAGCAGCGGGTCTTTGACCACATTGGCACCGGGCATAATCACCCCAGCTGTGCCTTTGGGCAAAACCGTGTCAAAAAGTGCGTTGGTCTCAGCTGTGACAAAGAAATACTGAAAACCAGGGCCGTAATTGTCGTTGGCGATGGCATTGAGATCCCCCAAGAGTGAGGGAAAATGCCGCAAAAAGACCTTCAGTTCGTCGAGCACCTGGCGCTGTTCGGCAGGGCTGAGCACAGCAAAATTGGGGAAGATTAGCTTAAAGGAAGGGGAATCGATCAGCTTAAATTCATCACTGGAGACATGCCCTGCGTAGTCAGCCGGGTTGAGATCCAAGCTGCGCAGAATCGGAGCTACCTCGGCAGAGAGCTTGAGTTGATTGAGCTGGGGCGTGTATTTTTCGCGTTCGGGGCGGGGCAATTGCAGCAGCAAGCCGCGCAATTCCAGGGCTTCAGGCACAGCGATCTGGCCATCTTTGAGGGCCAGGGCCAAAGCATTGCGGATGATCTGGTGAGGTGAACGCAATTCATCGGGGCCCCAAAGGCTGAGGGTGCCCACGGGCATATTTTGAATCATCTGGGCAATGTCTGCGGGCTTGGCAGCTTTGGCCTGTGTGAGCAGAGAGGCGCTCAGGGGGCCCGGCGGGGAGGTCGGCCAGGGAAAAGCGGATTTGCCCTCAAAATGGTCGTGGGTGTTGAGACTGTGGGCTTTGTCGGCAGTGGGTTTGGGAGCAGAAACATGAAGGGGCTGGGGCTGAGTAGCGACCGAGCCGACAGCGACCCGCGTGGTATGAATGCCTGAAACTTGCATCGCTGTTATGCCCCTTATTATTAAATGCATTTAATTATTATTTAACCAAAATTTAATTTTTCTGTCAAGGGCAGAGGTGGTTTAAACTGAGAAGATGACACAAACTCGTATTTCAACGTTTAAAGATCCCGTGGCAGGCCCGGCATTTTTGCATGACTGGAATCAACGGGTCATGCAGGCCAATGGTGCCAGCTATACCGCCCATCCGGTTGAAACGCGCTTTGGCAAAACCCATGTTTGGGCCCATACGCCCCCAGGCCCTGTGCGAGACACCCTGGTCTTTTTGCCCGGCGCGCGCACCTGTGGCCTGTTCTGGGATTTGGAACATGTGCTGGCCCCCCTCAAAGCCGATTACCAGATCTGGATTCCCGACGTAAATGGCCAACCGGGGCTGAGTGCGGGAAACTGCCCAGCGATCACAGGCAACGATTACGGTCTCTGGGCCGATTGTCCTCTACGACCTTGTTACCAACAAACGCATCGCCCATTTTAAAGGAGGCAGCCTGCACAAATCGCTGCCCTCCCCCGAATATGGCGATCCCACTCTGAGCCCCCAATCCGTCTATGGCGCAGGTGGATTGGCTTGGGTTCCAGGCGGTACGCTGATGCTGCAGCGCGATGCCCAAGGCAGCAATATTTTCTCTCTGCAAGATGGCGGACGCAAATTTATCTGGGCACCGGGCGACAGCCACCTGCTCATGATCGGCACGGACAGCCAACGCAAAATCTGGT
>CAZRFI010000376.1:0-4170 GCA_964598905.1 uncultured Candidatus Sericytochromatia bacterium
TTTTGCGCAGAGGCCCCCGCTTCGGGTACAATGAAGATCATTTGAACTACGCCTATGCACCAAACGACAGGAAATTATCATGGAACATCTCAGTGAGCTTGAAATGCGCCGCCACAAGCTGGATCAGCTGCGTGAAGCGGGTATTTCCCCCTACCCCTATCATTTTGACCGCACCCACACCTTTGCCCAGATTCGCGAGGCCTATGCCGAAAAATTGGCCAATGGGGAAAAGTCGGAAGAAGTGGTCACCATTGCCGGTCGGATTACCGGCTGGCGGGGCAAAGGCAAGCTGACCTTTTTGGACCTGCGCGACGGCGGCGAACGCCTGCAGGGCATGATCATGTTGAACAAAATTGGCGAAGAGGCCTACCAGCACCTGAAAATGCTGGATATTGGCGATATGGTCGGCCTCAAAGGCCTGGTTGCCCGCACAAATACCGGCGAACTGAGTGTTCAGGCCGAAGAGCTCACACTCCTGTCCAAATCCCTGCGTCCCCTGCCCGAAAAATACCACGGCCTGACCGATGTCGATCTGCGCTACCGCCAGCGCTACCTCGATCTGATCGTCAATCCCGAGGTGCGCGAGACCTTTGTCACCCGCAGCCGGGCCTTGGCGTCGATTCGCCAATTTTTAACTTCGCGGAACTTTCTCGAAGTCGAAACCCCGATGTTGCATCCGATTCCCGGTGGGGCTGCGGCGCGCCCGTTTAAAACCCACCACAATGCCCTGGACATGGAATTGTTCCTGCGGATTGCCCCCGAACTCTATCTCAAGCGTTTGATTGTGGGCGGCTTTGACCGGGTCTTTGAACTCAACCGCAATTTCCGCAACGAGGGCATGTCCACGCGCCACAAT
Organism: uncultured Candidatus Sericytochromatia bacterium; assembly: GCA_964598905.1. Taxonomy (GTDB): domain Bacteria; phylum Cyanobacteriota; class Sericytochromatia; order UBA7694; family UBA7694. Next base: position 857 of record CAZRFI010000376.1, read on the forward strand.
CCCGAATTCACCATGTTGGAGCTGTACCAGGCCTATGCCGACTACCAAGACATGATGAATTTGACCGAAGAACTGATCTGCCATCTCGTGCAAGAGATTCACGGCAGCCTCAAGCTCACCTACCAGGAGACCGAAGTGGACTTTGCCCGCCCCTGGGCGCGCATGACCATGGTCGAGGCGATCTGCCAATTTCTCGAATTGACCCCCGCAGATTTTGTCTCACGCGACACAGCCGCAGCGGCGGCCGCCAAGTACAATATTGCCATTGAGCCCAGTTTTGGCCTCGGCAAAATTATTAACGAGATCTTCGAAAGTGTGGACACCCGCCTGATTCAGCCCACTTTTATTATCGACTACCCCAAGGAGATCTCTCCTTTGGCCAAAGAACACAGGTCCAATCCCGAACTGACAGAGCGTTTTGAACTCTTTATCACCGGTCGGGAATTGGCCAATGCCTTTTCAGAGCTCAATGATCCGATTGATCAGCGTGCCCGCTTTGAAAAGCAGCTCGAAGCCAAAGATTCGGGCGACGAAGAGGCACACGCAATGGACCACGAATATATTCTGGCGCTGGAACATGGCATGCCGCCGACCGGAGGCTTGGGCATTGGCATTGATCGCCTGATCATGCTTTTGACCGATTCTGCTTCGATTCGCGATGTGCTGCTGTTTCCCCATATGCGCCCGCAAGCTTGAGGAGGGGAAAGATGAAAATGACGAAAATGCTGGCGTTCAGTTTGGCCCTGGGTGTAAATGTGGGCCTGATGAGTAGCTGGACACCTGCCGTACAGGCCGAAACGCTGTTTCGCACCTATTTAGACAAAGCGGTCAGCAATTTTGACCCACTGTATGTGTCCACGCCCGAAAGCCTGGAGATCAGCGCGCTGATTCACCAGGGCCTGGTGGCTTATTCGCCCACCATTCGCCCTCCCCGTGCCGGGGCGTATAACCAGGTGGTGCCTGCCTTGGCTGAGTCCTGGGAAGTGGCTCCCGACAAAAAATCGTATATCTTCAAGCTGCGTCCCGAAGCCCGTTTTCACAATGGCCGTCTGATCACCGCAGCCGATGTCAAATACTCCCTTGAGCGGGCCTGCAATCCCAATTTGGCTTCACCCAGCACCGTGGCGGTTAACCGCCTGAATATTCGCGGACTCAGACGCTACCAAGCCGCCCGCCGGGCTGGGGTGCGCGATCCCCATTTGTTGGGGGTGGAAGTCATCGATCACCACATTGTCCAGATTCACCTCGAAAACGCGATCCCCATGGCGCTGGATCTGCTCACCCTGCCTTATTTCTCGATTGTGCCCGCCGAAGACGTTGAGCGCTGGTGGAAAGATTTTCGCAAATCTCCGGTCGGTGCAGGCCCTTACCAATTGCAAGAAGTCGATGCCGATCAGACGATTTCGCTGCAGCGCTTTGATGGTTTTTACGACCAACAGACGGCTCAAATTAACAGCCTGCGCTTTCAGATCATGCCCGAGACCAATGATCGTTTCCAGGCCTTTGTCAAAAAGCAGGTAGATCATGCGCCTGTGCCCAGTGAGTATTTTGAGCGCGTGCTCGAAGATCCGGTCTGGAACCCCCTCGGCCAGGAAAAAATTGTCAAAGCCAATAGCCAGAGCAATATTCAGCAGTCCAAAGTGCTCAAGATTCCGCGCTGGTCGACCCATTATTTGAATATGGACAACCAAAGCTTTCCCTTTAATGAAGCCAAGGTGCGCAAGGCCTTTAATTTTGCCGTCGACAAACAGGCGATTACTGAGCATATTTTGCAGACCTACGCCCGCCCTGTGACGGGGGTCTTTCCGCCTGAATTTCCGGGGGGCCGTCTCAAAGATCCGCTCTTTCGCCAGGATACCGACAAAGCCAAAAATCTGCTGTTCGAAGCCGGTTGGCGCGACAAAGATGGAGATGGGTTTATTGAGCCCTGGCAAAACCCCCATTTGGAGTTAACGCTCTATTACCAGAACAACGACCAGTCGTATGCCATTTGCCGCAAGGTCCAGGAAAACCTGGCCAGTGCGGGCGTGAAAATTAAATTGGTCTCTCAGGCTTCTTTGGGTACCGGTGCCTACAACGCACCCCCGATCTTTTACCACACAGTCTGGAGTCCCGAACTGGTGGATCCCAGCCAACTCTTTTATCCGACCTTCCACTCCTCTCAGGCCCGTTGGCCGGGAACCAATACCGCCCGCTACAGCAATCCGCGTGTGGACCAATTGGTCGGGATGGCCGAAGACCTCTATTACGAGCCCAAACGCTATGAGCTCTATGCCGAGGCCGAACGCCTGATTATCGAAGATGCGCCCTGGCTGTTTTTGTATCACCCCGTTGATTATTGGTTGGTACAGCCCCAGGTGAACCACTATCTGGTGCATCCGATGCTGCCCTTCCCCTATCAGGTCTATTCGCTGAACGCGCAGACTGCCCTGGCTCCATGAACGAAATTCTCGTCCGGACCTGGCAACTTCTGAGCCAGAACTGGATTTTACTCGGTCCAGTGCTGATCGAGACCGTGATCATGCTGGTGTTTACCAGTGGGGGTGGCATGGGCGAAGGCAGTGCCATGTCGATTCTGGCCCTCTTCTTTTTGCATCAGGCACTTTTGGGTGGCTGGCTCTACCAGATGAAAATTGTGCTCTTGCAGCGCGAACCCAAAACCTCTTTGGATGATTTCTTTGAGGGCCTGGCCCGCTATTTTTGGCCGATGCTCAACGGCGCTTCGGTCTTTTTTCTGCTCTTTATGCTGCTGTTTATGCTGGGCAGCTTGCTCAGCGAGGCCTGGTTTGGTCCTCTCGATCAGGGCCTGATCGAAAAGGCCCTGCCCTTGGTGCAAAACGGCAATCTCGAAAAACTGCAGTCATTGATGCAAACAGAGGCGGCCAAGGTGCTGGTCTTTCTGCAATGGGCCCAGGTCTTGGTTGGGGCCTTTACGCTTTTGGCGATTGTCGCTGTGCTGACCAGTTTCTGGCAGCAGTACTGCGTGCTGGGCCAATTGACTTGGTGGCAGGCTTGGAAGCGCAGCAAAAATCTGATCTTCAAATTTCCAGGCAAGATCACCTATCTGGGCTTTTTGTGGCTGGTCCCGACGGTGATTTTGCAGTTTTTTATGTTGAGTGGTCAAGCGGTCTTGCAAATCCTGGCGATGGGGCTGGATCTGGTGGTCAAAACCTATTTCACCCTGTTGTTTTGTCAGATGGTCTTTGAGCTCGACCGGGAGGGCGTCACGCCTTTGCCTGAAGCACAGGAGAAGCCCCGGTTATGAAGGGCAGTATCGTCTTTAACGGCAATATTCAGCTCGAAACAGATTTTAT
>CAZRFI010000377.1:0-4169 GCA_964598905.1 uncultured Candidatus Sericytochromatia bacterium
GGCATTGACCATTTCGATTCAAAACCTGCGCGAGGTCGATGATGCCTTCACGGCCCTGACTGGTCGCCGGGTCGAATTGGGCGTGCGCGGCCAACGGGCAGAGTTGATCGAAAACCGTGTGGCCCAAACCAAAGAGGTGCTCAGCAGCCAATTGGCCAATCAGCGCGAAACGGATCTCACTGAAGCGATTTCGCGCCTGACCCTGAACGAAACGGCCCTGCAAGCGGCTTATAATATCACCCAGCGTTTGGCCAATCTCTCGTTGCTGAATTTTATTTAGGCGGGCTGTTGAGAAATGAGCCGCTCTTTTGGGGCTTTTCAGCCAGACCTGAGTTTCATTTTTGAAGGAGTGAACGATGCGTACTCAGATTTTGGGAACTCTTGCTCTCCTCTTGGTTTGGGGCCACGGACCCGTTCAGGCTTCGGAGTTATTGGTCTATGCCGAGGCCAGTTTCCCCCGTTTTATCTCCAGTCAGAGCCAGGATTGGCAAACGTATTTTACGCCCCCTCACAGGGTTTCAAATATCTTTCTCAGCAATCGGGGACAGCTCCTTTACGAAATGCAGGGGCCGGGGAGCAATTGGGACTGGTACGCTCTGGATCGCCGCAGCCGCAAAGCTCAGCGCATTGCTCAGTCGCGTTGGTTTAACGGGTTTTTGAATGTTTTGCCTTTTCAACGCTCAGACGGCAGTTATTACGCCAAAGTGATTCTGCCTCAAGGTGTGCAGGTTTATCGTGTGGGTAGCAAAGGTCCTCAGCTATTTTTGAACAAACCTGGCCTTTACGATTTTTTGCCTTTGCCGGATGGGTCTTATGCCTATGTCCTGTGGCGGGGAGATGGGAAGGAATCCCCAGATTTTGCCGATTATATCCCTGGCCAAACCATGCAACTCTGGCATGTGCCACTCAAAGGCAAAGCGCGTCTCTTGGGCCGCTTTGATACGATCCTTGAATTGCAGAACAGTGCCCAGCAGCTCTTGTTTTTTGCGCCAGGCAAAACCAAGGGCCAGCTCAGTTGGAAGTTAATGGCCTGTCCCTTGCAAGGCCCAGCCAAACAGGTCGCTGAAATCCCCAAATCCAATTCTCGGGGGGCCCCTGAGTTGGTCAGTTGGCCGACGTCGGATTGGGTGGTCTATCCGGCAGCCATGACCAAACAGCACGAAAATCCAGTCTTGGACGAAAACCCGCTCTTGATTCGGCATCATTTGCGCAGCGGCAGCAAAGCGGTTTTGCCTCACCGCTCTGAATTTATCATGGCCAAAGGACAGGGGGCGCCGGGTTATCTGACTGGGCTGCTGCCTGCATTAGAGGGCGAAGTTTTTCCCTCTTTGGTGACTTATGCGCTGGAATCCGGAGCTGAAGTTCAACGGATTCCCTATTCTGTGCCTGAAAGTTATCCCGATCGGGCAATTTTTTTGCCTTGAGGCATTGAGCGGGGCTCTGCTCCGGGTATCTCAAAGAGAGGTTAAATCCTCAACGTCACTTTTGGGGGGACCTGACGAGGTCGGTGAAATTCAGGTTGGCTTGGGGTGGGTGGCTCCGGTTGGCACAAGCCCCTGACGTTCGGGCCGCCCGTTTCGCACATCGTGTGCTACACGGGCTATCAGTCCCCCCGCCTTTCGCCATCGTGGCGCGGCGGGGCTCCTAGTACCCTCTCTTTTCAGGGTCTTGGCCAACGGGGAGAGACAGCACCAGAGTAAGCAGGACAAAGGTCTTGCCTATCACTTTTAGAGATTCTACCTGGCTTTGGGCAATGAGCAGGCGGTCAAAGGGATCTCTGTGATGGAAAGGCAAAGACTGTAAGTGAGTAAGATGAGGGATAGTCACGGGCAAGATTTCGATCTGCAATGACAGCACGTGTTTGCTGATGGTTTGAATTGATTGGCTGAGTGTAAATTTTTTTCAAACTGACTTTGATGGTCTGCTTGCGGGTCTCTACATATTGTCGGCAAAATCTTCAAGCGGGGCATCAAAATCGGGCGACATCACAAACGTACCTTTGAGTGAACCAAACCCATTCCGGCTTTGCCCAGATGGGTTGGGTTGTGATTCTGAGACCTTGATTTTTTGGCCTAAAAACGCAATAAAATCAATGACCTCCGCTTTCTTATCGGGAGGCAAAGCCATGATTTTGGCTAAAATTTGTTGGTCTTGTAGCATACATGTGCACCTCAAATTTTATTATGGCACAGACCAAGCTCATCAATTTAATTTGAGGAAAATTTCCAGCCTTGGTGAATAGGCCGTTAAACAAGATGCCAAACCTATCTCTCAATGGTGGGCTTCAGAAGTCATTGATCCAGTTGTATTCCCGGAGTCTCACAATTCTTCACACGGGCTGCGTCCAATTGAAGCAGAAAGGGAATCCCTTCGATGAATTCTCCATTTTTAAGCTTAGTTTCAGTAAATAACTCTATATTTGGTTGATTTGTAAACTTATACAAAGCACAGTATGAGCTCAGGCTTCTAATGTTTCCATCTTTTGAGACTGGTTTTGTGTCTTTAGATATTTCAAAGGTACCTGCGTGAGAAGAAAAATAGAGCGTATGTTCAGCAACGTCTTCAATTTTGAAAGGGCAATTTTTGAAGATGGTTTTTAAAGGCATAATATAACTTGCTCCACCCAATTCAAAGTCGGTGTAATGGCCACTTTCTTTATCAATTTCAATGAGGACATGGCAATTTCCATCATCGGTATTTACAGGACTTGGCGTTGGGAGTGGCTCCGCTGTCGCTGCTGAAGAAGGTTTTGAAGAAATCTCGGACACAGGCAAATTTTTATTGCAGCCGATACAGGCCAACAAGACCAAGACAGATTTGGTTTTGGGGCTCAATATCATACCCGTTTAAACCTTTTGCCGTATTTTTCATTCCCTAGTTATATTTACCCTCTATTCACTCATTGTAAACGGCTCATCATAGGCCTTCTCTTTTATGGATTACCACCTTGGCTGTATCTCCCTGTTGGCCAAGCCCCTGAAAAGAGAGGGCATTAGGAACCCCGCCGTGCCAGGAGGGCAAAAGGCGGGGTGACTGGCAGTGAGCGCGCACACGACGTGCGCAGCGAATGGCCCGAACGTCAGGGGCTTGCGCCAACCGGAGCCACCCACCCTAAGCAAAAATGAAAAAGAGGCCCCCGAGCCACATCTCAACGCAGTTTGGGGTGTCAGATTTTAGGTTTTAAGAAACAGCCTTCAGACCAGAAATCTACTCCAGACTGCCAACGGGCTGCTCTTCCCGCCCATCCGCATACCGTGCAAAGCGCCCGCGCTGACCATGCACCGGCTCAGGACTCGGCCAAGGCCAACCCCCAAACTGATCGCGCTGGTAGTCTTCAAAGGCTTTCATGATCTCCGCTTTGCTGTTCATCACAAAGGGCCCATACTGCACCACCGGCTCGGCAATCCGCCGTCCCTGCAAAAGCAGCAAACGCGAGGCTTGCCCCCCATTGACCAGCGGCAGAGCCAAACTGGAGTCCAATTCCAAGCCCAGACCCGGCTTAAACGTTTCACCCGCTGCCTGCAGGCTCTCGCCCTCAAAGAAATACAGCCGCCGTGAGAGCCCAGGCGCGCCCGCAGGCAATTCCCACTCAGCGCCCGCTTCGAGCTGAATCACCCAAATCGCCACATCATGGCTGGGGTCAGCCGCCCACGAGTCCGGCGGGGGGGCTGGCGGTGTCTGCTCTCCATATCTGCCCGCCACGACCTTGACGCGAATGGCTTTGCCCTGGGCGTCTTGGCTTTTTACCACGGGAATATCTTCGGACCAAAACATGCGAAAATGGGGCTCCACCATTTTATTTTTGCGGGGCAAATTGAGCCAAATCTGAAAGAGTTCAGCCGGGTTGTCTTCGTTTTCGTTGAGCAGCGGAAACATCTCGGCATGTTGCAGGCCTTTGCCCGCTGTCATCCACTGGACGTCACCTTGGCCATAGCGGCCTGCGGCCCCTTGGGAATCGGCATGGTCGATCAGGCCTTTTTCGACCACGGTGACCGTTTCAAAGCCCCGGTGCGGGTGGCCCGGAAAGCCGGGCACGGCTTGGCCGTGGTACATGCGCCAGCCATCTTTGATCGTAAAATCCTGCCCGATATCCCGGCCCGCCAACGACGCTGCCGGGCCAAACTGGCCATTGCTTTTGGGATAAAAATCCTGGTGATAGACACAGAACA
>CAZRFI010000378.1:0-4160 GCA_964598905.1 uncultured Candidatus Sericytochromatia bacterium
ATTAATAAATTTTTAAGAAAAGATCTGAAAGATATTTGAATTGAGAAAATTATAAGCTAGAATTTTTTAGGACGTTTGTGAGTTTAGTCCCTCACAAATATTTTTATTTTGGTTACGATGATCACCAACCCCGATAAGCACCTTGTACTAGAATAGTTGCATAAACCCCATGATCTATTTTTAATCTTGGGTTCATTGAGCGATAATTTTTCAGGAGAAAACAGAACCGATGGTAATGGATTCACGTAAAAAAACGGATTTAGAAGCGAAGATTCAATTTCTGCGCCGGGTGCCCATTTTTGGAGCCCTCAACCAAGACAGCCTGCAGCGCGTTGCTGCAATTATGTCTGAGAAGCTCTATTCCCGCAAAAGCATTGTCTTCCATGAAGGTGATCATGGCGATACGCTGTACATCATCAAAAATGGCCGGATCAAAATTGCCAAGGTGGCGATTGATGGCCGCGAAAAAACCCTGACCATTTTGCAGGGCGGCGACTTCTTTGGCGAAATGGCAATTTTTGACAATCTGCCCCGCTCTGCTACCGCCGAAGCAATCGACAACGATGTACACCTCTTCGCGATCAGCAAAGGCGATTTTGAGCGCCTGATCAACGAAAACCCCTCAATCGCGCTGCGGATCATGAAAGACTTGACCCGCCGCATCCGTCAGATCAACCAACAGGTTGAAGATCTGGCTTTCAAAGATGTGCATGGCCGTGTTGCCAGCACCCTCTTCCAATTGCTCGAAATCGAAGAGCAGAATGCAGGTCGCCCGCTGACCTCGCTGCGCATGACCCACCAAGATCTGGCCAATATGGTTGGATCTTCGCGTGAAACGGTCACCCGCGCTCTGAACCGCCTGCAAAATGAAGGCGCCATCGCCATCAGCCATCAGCGGATTGAAGTTCTCGATCGCGATTTCTTGGCGGACAAAGTTTTCTAAACAGATGCTCGATCTCAAGAATCTGCGGATCAACCCTGAGCCGGTCCGGGATTCGCTGGCACGTCGCCAAGCGGACCCCACTGTTGTGGACCGGCTCTTAAACCTGGATGAAGAACATCGCAGCTGCCAGACCCGCGTGGATCAGCTGCGTATGGAACGCAATCAATCCTCCAAAGAAATTGGCAACCTCAAAAAACAGGGCCAAGACGCTTCGGCCCAAATGGAAGCCGTGCGCAAAATCACCGACGAGACCAAAGCGGTCGAAGAGCGCATGCAGGCCTGTGAAGATGAGCGCAAAGAGCTGCTCATGAATATTCCCAACACCTTGGATCTGAGCGTGCCCACGGGCAAAAGCGAAGACGAAAACCAAGAAGTGCGCAAATGGGGCAGCCCTGCCGATTTCGGCTTTGAAGCAAAAGCCCACGACGATCTGGGCACCGCCCTGAATATCATGGACTTTGAGCGGGCTGCACGTCTGACGGGAGCCCGTTTTGTTGTCATGAAAGGCCTCGGAGCCCGCCTGGAGCGCGCCCTGGCCAATTTTATGCTCGACCACAATACAGGCCGGGGCTATACCGAAATATCCCCCCCAGCCATGGTCAACCGCGAAACCATGACCGCCAATGGCAATTTGCCCAAATTTGAAGAAGATCTCTTTGCCCTCAATTTCAAAGACTTTTTCCTGATTCCCACCGCTGAGGTGCCCCTGACCAATTTGCACCGCAGTGAAATTCTCGAAAAAGAAGATCTGCCCAAATATTTCACGGCCCACACCCCCTGCTTTCGCGCAGAAGCGGGTGCAGCAGGCCGGGATACCCGTGGCATTATTCGCCTGCACCAATTTGCCAAAGTGGAATTGGTCAAAATTGTCGAACCTGAGTCTTCGTTTGACGAGCTGGAAAAAATGGTAGCCGATTCAGAGAGCCTGTTACAGGCCTTGGGACTGCCTTACCGCGTGGTCTTGCTCTGTTCGGGGGATACGGGCTTTAATGCCAGCAAGACCTACGATATCGAAGTCTGGTTTCCCAGCCAGGGCAAATACCGAGAAATTTCTTCCTGCAGCAATTGCACCGATTTTCAGGCCCGGCGCGGCATGTTGCGTTATCGGCCCGAAGCCGGGGGTTCAACCGCCTTTCCCCATACGCTCAACGGCTCAGGTCTGCCAATTGGACGCACACTGGCTGCCGTGATTGAGAACTTTCAGCAAAGCGATGGTACAATCAGAATACCTGACGTACTTCAACCCTATATGGGAGGAGCCAATCTGATTGTATGAGTACCGATCCCGCTTTCCCTGAATCTGTCAATGAATTGATGGAGAAATTGCAGTCCCTGGGTCCGATTGCCACCTTGATCAGCCGCACGCTCAAAACAGCCCTTCAGCCCGATGAGCGCGTTTTGCTAGCCTATCACCACCTCGAAGTGAGTGAAGAAGTTGGCCAGCAGCGTGTGATCATGGGCAGTTGTGAAATTCGCCTGGTTACCTCGCTGCGCTTTCTGACCTTGGGATTTTTCCCGACCTATCACCAAGTCATGGCTGAAGACATTCATAAAATGGCTTCATTTACCCTGACCAACCGTTTTGCCACAGGTTATGAAGGTGAAGGAGATGCGACCACCGCTGAAGAGCGGGGCTTCAATCCCCTTGAAATCCGTTTGGAAGCCGTCTTCGTCAATGAACACGGTGAAACGGTCAAAGAGTGGAATCAGGATGCCTCTCGCCCTGAAGACATCAAATTTCTCTACAGAATGTTGCCGACCTTGAGTAAAATGATGGGTAAACCCCTGGCCGAGTGCCGGTAAAGGAGCCTTCCCATGAATATCGATGAGTTTCTCCGCGTCGCTGTCAAGAAACGCGCTTCAGACATTCACATCCGTGTGGGTTGCCCGCCCATGCTGAGGATTGACGGCCGCATCGTCCCCACCGAAATGCGCCCACTGACCCCGGCGGACACCAAACGCACCCTCTATAGTATGCTGAGCAATACCCAAAGAGAGGTTTTTGAAAAGAACTTCGAAATGGACGTTTCGTTCATGATCAGCGGGCTGGCTCGTTTTCGTGTCAATATCTTCATGGAGCAGGGCCACGTCGGCGCTGTGTTGCGGGTTATCCCGATTCATGTGCCCAATCTCGACAATCTCGGCCTGCCGGATCAAATCCGCAAATTTACCGATGAGCGTACTGGGTTAATTCTGGTCACCGGCCCCACGGGCTCAGGCAAAACAACCACCTTGGCTGGCATGATCGATCTGATCAATTCCAATCATGATGTTCATATCATCACGATTGAAGATCCAATTGAATTTGTCTACCGCAATAAAAAGAGCATCATTACCCAGCGCGAGTTGGTCAACGATACGGCCTCTTTTCCGACTGCAATCAAATACGCCCTGCGCCAAGATCCAGATATCATCCTGGTCGGGGAAATGCGTGACCGCGACACCATTGAATCAGCCCTCAAAGCGGCGGAAACCGGCCACTTGGTTTTAAGCACCTTGCATACCAACGACGCCGTTCAGACCATCAACCGTGTTATCAACGCCTTCCCTCCCCACGAACAGCCTCAGATTCTGAAACAATTGGCCGCCGTTTTGCGCGGCACAATTGCCCAGCGTCTGGCTGTCAAAGCAGACGGTGTCGGCCGTGTCGCGATTGATGAAATTATGGTTGTCACCGCAACCGTCCGCGATCACTTGTACAAACACGAACTGGATGCCATTTATAACCTGATCCAGCGAGGGGCCATGGACGGCATGCAGACCATGAACCAGGCCCTGTTTAAACATTTTGAGGAGGGCACCATCGACTTTGATGAAGCCCTGCGCCTGTCAGATAACCAGGGCGAACTTCAACAGTGGAAACGCGGTGCCATTCATGGTGCCAGCCCCCGTTAAGCAAGCGCTGAAATTGAGCTCTTTTTCAGGCCCTGGAGCAACCCAGGGCCTGATTTGTTGAGGACACAAGTGGGTTTTTTGAAGCAATAATGCCAGGATAAACAGGCATTATTGGCGGATTTTCCCAAGCGGGAATCGCTTTGCGCTGACGTCTGCGGGCCAAGAAAAAGCCCAAGCCCACCCCGCCAATGATACCGCCCAGGGCACAGAGGCCATAAAGCCAAAGGGGTGTGCCCTGACGGGCTTTTTCCATCTCAGCTTTGAGCCGTTCATAAGCCGAATTGTCCATTTTGACCTGACTGATCTGCAGCTGATCTCCCTG
>CAZRFI010000379.1:0-4038 GCA_964598905.1 uncultured Candidatus Sericytochromatia bacterium
TCGGTTGCACCCATTCAAAATCTCCCCGCACGATCAGCAAAAGGCCTGTGATGATGGTGATCAACAGGGGCAGGGAAATGACAAGGGCTGCGCGGCGGTGCCAAACGCGGCCCGAGGCAAAGAGTCGCCGACCCAGTGTGTTTGTGTGTTTGTGGGCAGTTGTGTCTGCTGAGACAGGATCGGATTGGGACATGGTAAACTCCAAACATCGCTCTCAAAGGGGGCAGACCCACTTCGGTAATTGTTCGTTTCAATGGTAGTCTGCCTTTGAAGTGAACGTCAATCAGAAAGATAGTAATTTCGTTGAGAGATTATTGAGTGATTCGATAGATTATCTAAATTATGATTGGAAAAAATGCTCTGAATATTCAGCATCTAAGAGCTTGAGATAAAGACGCAGATCCTTTAATAAATTTTCCCATTTTTCTTCCCCACGCGGATTGAGTTCTGAAAAAGTCTCGAGGTTTAATTGTTTATCGGGGCTTCCACTCAGTAAAATCATGTATCCAGGGCCTTTGAGAATATAATAAAAATGTTGCTTTTGATACTCGAGTTTTAGCCCAGCTGTTTTTAAAAATTCAGACCAAGATTGATAGTGAATCTGCGAGCTTGAATAAATTTCAAAAACAACACATCTTTTATGTCTAAGTGTGAGGGGATTCTTTGCAAGATCTTGTATTCTCTTTTCCCATTGTTTGTATTTTTCAGCATCTTGCTCGGCTTGTTCCATTTTCCATTGCAACTTGAGATTTTCAAAATTGCTGGGCACAACTTTTGCGTAAGCCCGAGTTGAAAGTCCGGTTTCTATCGGACTATCGGTTGGATTATGTCTATTTCTCAGGCATTCTTCATCAATAAGAGCCATCTCATATTCAGTCATATGCTCTTCAACAGAGAAGGATTCCATTCTGTGTGGATCTTTGGGGCAATCTTTTAAATAAAAAGCACTTTTATCACTTGAGTCGGGATTCCAGCCTTCTTTTAAGCCTTGGAGGATGGCCAAACGCACCAATCCAGGTCCGACAAGGTCAGCAAAATCTGCGATGAAGATCATGGGCTGAGGTCTGCCTCGGCCTTTGTAGACAATAGACTCTAAGCCTCCCTGCATTCCGCCCAAAAACCGCCAATAATAGACCACTCCGTCTACTTGAATTCGGCGACTGCCTTTGCGTGGCATAGCCATCGACAGCACCTCTGCAATTTGATCTTTTTATCTTAACAGCAAAGCCCCAAAACAAAGAACCCCCACCGGCAGAACCGGCAGGGGACAATTTAGCTGTACTCTAAAAAGTATAGGGCTGAGTAATTAAGGTTTGGGGGTTTTGGTGGGTTTGGGGCATGGGTGGCGGCCATCATCGGGGCAGGGATGGCGGTCGGTATCTGCTGCGGCATTCACCATGCTGTGAGCAGGGGGTGGGGTTTTGGTGGGTTTGGGGCAGGGGTGGCGGCTGTCTTCGGGACAGGGATGGCGATCGGTGTCAGCTGCTGCAGCCACAGCGGCCTGATTAGAAGTGGTCAGGGTCATTTGGGTGCCGATTAAAGCAGTCAGGGCAGCCAGGGCGACAAAAAGGGTACGTGCCATTTGAAAAAAACCTCACAAAAGAAAAATTTAGAGTAGCAGTTAAGATCTATATTAATCTATTCTTAACACAAAGTAAATAGATTTTTGGTAAATTTTTCTCTGGATTTTGAGATTCAGATCGCACAACCTGGCTAAATTTTAGCTTTGGCCAAAAAGTGCTGCTAAAATGAATCCCATGTTAAAAATTTCTGCTCTGCGCAAAGAATACAAAGACAAAACCGCCCTGGTCGGCCTCGATTTGGATGTGCCCGCTGGGGATATCTTCTGCCTGCTTGGCCCCAATGGGGCGGGCAAAACCACCACCGTCAATTTGCTCTTGAATTTTATTCAGCCCAGTTCTGGCACCGCCACAATCAAAGGCTTTGATGTGAGTCGCGATCCGCTCGAAACCAAAAAGCACCTGGCATATATCCCCGAATTGGTGATGCTCTACAAACACCTCAACGGCTTGGAAAATCTGGAATACTTCAGCTCTTTGGCGGGGCACCGCTATGACCGTGGCCAATTGGGCGGATTTTTAAAACGGGCCGGATTGCCGCAAGAGGCCCATGCCCGCCCGGTGGGTGGCTATTCCAAAGGCATGCGCCAAAAGGTGGGCATTGCCATGGCGATTGCCAAAAAAGCGGGATTGCTGATTCTCGATGAGCCCACCTCTGGGCTCGATCCCAAGGCCTCTTGGGAGTTTTCGGAATTGCTCAAACAACTCGCAGGCGAGGGCTCTGCGATTTTTATGGTCACCCACGATCTGTTTCGGGTCAAAGAAATGGGGGCCCGCGTGGGCATTCTCAAAGCGGGCGAATTGGTGGCCCAGATGAATACAGAAGAGATCAACCACAGCGACCTCGAACAGGTCTATCTGAAGTATATGCACTAGCCCCATGCAAGCCGGTATTATCTCTATCATCGCTCAAAAAGAATTTAAGCAGGTCTGGCTCGATGGCCGCTTTCGCTGGATCTTTGGCATCTTATTGATCCTGTTTGGCTTGGCTGGTTGGGCGGGTTTCAGCCAGCAACAGGATTACCATTCTCAATTTGAACACGCCATGCACGAACAGCGTGAACTCTGGGTCAACAAAGGTGAGATGAACCCCCACTCCGCCGCCCACCACGGCATGCACGTGTTTAAACCAGCTTCGTTGGTGGCGGCGCTTGATCAAGGCCTGCAGGCCTATTTGGGTGTTTCGCTCTTTTTAGAGGCCCACAAACAAAACCAAAGCCGCTACCGCCAGGCCGAAGACGGCACGGTCCTGCAGCGCTTTGCCGTGATGAACGCCGCGACTGTGGCCGAGGTCATGGTGCCCCTGATGATTATTCTCTTGAGTTTTGGGGCTTTTGCCAGTGAGCGTGAAAGCGGGACGCTGCGCCAGTTATTGAGTCTGGGCCTACACCCCAGCCAGCTGTGGTTGGGGAAAATGCTCGGCCTCAGTGCCAGTTTGGCCGTGCTTTTGCTGCCTTTGGGCCTGATCGGGCTGAGCGCGCTCTGGCTGGCTGGAGGGGCAGAGGCCTTTGCCAGTGGGGCCCCGCGCCTGCTGAGTTGGTTGGGCCTGCACGCCCTCTACTGGCTCCTGTTTTTGTGGGGCGGCTTACTGATCTCCGCCCGTTGCCGCACATCCCGCTTGGCTCTGCTGCTTTTATTGGCCTTTTGGTTTAGCAATAGCTTTGTTGGCCCCCGTTTGGGCATGATGGTGGCCGCACTCTTGCACAAAGCCCCCACTTCGGTCGAATTACAAGCCGCGATTGAAGCGGATGCCACAAAAGTGATGGACTGGGACACACGCACACAAAAAGTCGAAGCCCGGCTCTTCAAGCAATACGGCGTCAAACAGGTCAAAGACCTGCCTGTCAACCCCGCTGGTTTGATTCTGGCCGATGCCGAACTCGACGACGCCCGCGTCTACCAAATTCATCTCGACCGCTTGCAAAACGACTGGCAAAACCAGTGGCGTGTCTTTGCCAAGCTCGGCCTCTTGCTGCCAGGGATGGCAGTGCAAAACCTCTCGATGGGTCTTGCGGGCAGTGATTGGCAGCACCACCGCCACTTTGCGGCTGCAGCAGAGGCTTACCGCCTGGACTTTGTTCAGCGCATGAATACCGATGTGAGCCGCAAAACCCAAGCCGTAGATGCCTATGAATACACAGCAGGCAAAGAACTCTGGGAGGCGGTCAAACCCTTTCACTACGATTTGCCAGCGCTGGCTTGGGTTTTGCAGCAACAACTGAGCGGCCTGCTGATCCTCGCAGGCTGGGCCCTGCTCTTGGCCCTGCTCACACCTTTGGCCCTCAAACGCATGCCGGTGGACTGAGGAAAATTATGCCTATTTCATTGCTGTTTACCCTGATGCGCCACGAGTGGCGGATTTTACGCAAAGAAGTGATTCTGGTTGTGAGTCTCTTGGGGTTCTGCTTCTTTCTGGGTGGGCTCAACGGCGCTTACCAATTGCAAATCTTGACCCAAA
>CAZRFI010000380.1:0-4030 GCA_964598905.1 uncultured Candidatus Sericytochromatia bacterium
TCTGAGCCGGTTTGCAGATTGTCGATCAGCACTCCCGCAAAGGTGCGGCGATTGCCTTTGGCGGCATAGACCGTGTATTGCCCTGGCAAGAGGCGGCTGAGTTGAGCTTGGCCCAGAGAATCGACAAAAGGGGTCTGACTCAGCGCGGGCGCGGGGTCCAATTGTAAAAGCGCAAGGGGCACAGGCGCACCACTGCAATCGCTCACACTGACGGCCAAGCGGCCCAGGTTTAAGCTTTGCTCGGGCAAGTCCAGATCTAAATTTTGGCTTTTCCCAGCCTGCAGCTCAATCACTTTGAGCAGAGGGGCATAAAATGGCCGTGTCACCAAAAGGCTGTATTGGCCCGAACTCAGCCCTTCGGGCAGGAGAATGCCCCCGAGACGGTAACGCCCATCGGCCGCACTCAGGCTGAGGCGGGAGAGGTTTAAATCTTCGCCAATCAGGGCAATTTGGGCCCCAACCAGGGGTTGGCCTGCACTGGTCAGGCGGCCTTCCAGCGTTGCCTCAAGGCGCTGAGAAGTCAGGGGGCTCAGTGTCAGGGGCTCTACCAGAGTCACATTGCCCGCTTTCACTTCGAGCAGATTGCTTTCACTCAGGGAATAACCCGCTTTGTAGGCCGAGAGGCGGTATTTGCCCTCGGGCAAATCTGGCAGGGCAAAATGGCCCGCTTTGTCTGTTTTGGCGATAACATTTGTGCCGGGCAAAAACACATCCACCGCTTCGGGGGAGCCTGAACCCGTGACCGTGACTTGGCCCGCGAGACTGCCCGTCTCTTTTAACAAGAGCGATGCCAAATCTAAGCTGGGCATGGAGGCCTCTAAGCGCAAAGGTGTGCGCAGTTTAAAGCTTTTGCCCTCGGCATTGGCTTTTTCAGCCTGCAAGACCAGATCTTCGCCCAGGGGCAATTGCTCAAAAGCAAATCGCCCCTCGGCATCAGAGTAAGTTTGCAAATCTGTGCCTTCGATGCGCAGCAAAGCACGGGGCACCGGCTGCTGGGCGTTTTGCTGAATGCGCCAGGGGCTTGCCTGCAAGACCTGCCCCGAGATGCGGCCTGGGCCTCGGCGCTCGCCTTTGCTGGTGGGAGTCAAACGCTCACCTTTGCTGGTGGGGGTGAGGTTGGTTTTGAGCGTCGGCGGGCTCGGGGGAGCGATGGCCGTTTGGGGCTGACAGGCCAGCAGAAGTGTCGCCAAGGCGATCTGCCTCAAAGGGAGACCCGCCAAGGTCACTTTTTGCCAACTTTGGCAAAGAGTTTGGCAAAGGGCCTGCTTTGCTCTTGGCGCAGGTAGTTTAAGTCGGGATCTTGTTGGGCCTCTAAATAGAGGGGATCTTCGGGGGAGACCAATTGCAGGGCCCGGCTGAGATGCTCCAGGGCCTCAGTTAAAACAGGGGCGTTGTGGCTCTGTTCGGCCTGCAGACTCAACAGACAGGCACGGGCATAATGGGCCAGGGGATAGTCTGGGCGCAGGGCCTGCACCAGGGCCAGCACTTCTTCGGCTTTGTCAAATTGGCTGCTTTTGCTGTAGGCATGGCCCAAAAACAGGGCAATTTCGCGCAGGGCTTCGCTGCCAATCAGGCGATTGTCGCGGTGTTTTAAGACTTTTTGGTAGGCGCTGATGGTTTCTCGCCAGAGCGAGCCACTGCGGCTGGGGCTTTCGAGATGGGCCAAATTAAATGAAACACGGGCATATTCGTCCCAGATATACACATCTTCGGGGGTGATCTCGAGGGCCTGGAGAAAATGGCTCCGTGCTGCTTCAAAACTGCTTAACGCATGTTTGCGGGCTTCTGATGCCGCTTTTTTGGGGCCTTTTTCCATTGCCTGATGGTAAAGCTGCAAGTGTGAATAGCCTTTGAGAAAACAACTGACCCCCAAGCTCAGCAGCAGATCGGCTGGCCCCAGGTGAGGGCCGACTGAATCTGTGTCTGAGCTGGCCTGCCGCCAAAACTGCAGGGCCGTCTCCTGGGCCAAAATGGCGTTATCAAAATGTCCCCGCGCCAATTCAAGGCTGCCCAAGAGCGATTGGACTTCGACTGCGCCAGGAAAGAGCTGAAAACAGGCCTGAATTTGCTTTTGGGCCTGTTCCAATTCGCCTGTGCGAATCAGGCCGCGAATCAGGGCGAATTGGGCCTTGAGATTCTGGGGATTTGCGGCCAAAGCATCCACATGGATTTGGTAATGGGGGGGCTCGGGGCTGTGCAATTGCAAATTTTCGGGCGAAAAGCCAGAGAGCATCAGCCATTCATCTTGCAGCGCGGGATTGCCTTGGGGGTAAAAATACGCCACTATTTTTTTGATCAGCTTGCGGCTGGGGCTGCGCACCCCCGATTCCAAAAAGGAGATATACGATTCGGTCACACCCAATTCTGCGGCCAATTGCATCATGGTGAGACCTTTGTTTTTGCGGTACTGGCTGAGTCGTTTGCCCAGGGGGGTGGCTTCGGCTGGTTTACGGGTGGCGGCCATCAGCGGATCCTTTTCAGGTGACAAATAGATAAAGGCATTATAACCCAGGCAGTAGGTTCAAGAACGCTTTGATCTTGTTGGCCTGTGGGTTCTTCTGATCCCAGACCCAGTGGAGTTCCCATTCGGGACCGCTCGGAAATGCGGTGTCGGGATGGGGCCAGAGTTCTAAATCTCCTGCAGCCAATTCGCCTTCTATTGCCAGTTTGGGCACCCAAAGTAAGGCATCCATAATCAAGACCAGCTCCAAAGCCGTAAAAAAATCCACTTCACTCCAGAGGGAACTGGCCAGATTTGGCCAGAGTGGGTCCTGATCCCAAGGCGGGGGCAAGGCGGCCCGAATCAAGGGCAAATCTGGTTGCTTAAAAGTGCTTCCCGGCCTGTATTGCGCAACCGTGCTGGGACGGGCCACCCAACAGGCCTGGGTGCGGGTCCAGAAGTGACTGCTGAGCTGCTTGGATAAAGCTGGGCCGGGCATTAATAAGAGATCCAGTTTGTGATGATTCAGCGCTTTGGTGGCACTGGTGATGGGCAGATCACAGCACAATTGCAAGGGGAAAAGCCCTTCTTTGGCCTGTAATCCCTTTAATCCAGATAATACAGGGGCACTCAAACAAGCAGGAACGGCCAATTTGAGCGCGGCCTCGTTGGCCGAGGCCTGTGCATGTGCCTGCGTAGGGGCATAGCGCTGCTCAATTTGGCGACAGGGGTTTAAAATGGCTTGGGCCTGTTTGAATAAGATTTCTCCGGCTGGGGTGAGGGTCAAGGGCCTGCGTCTGATCAGTGTGACCTGCAAACAGACCTCTAAACGCGCCAAAGATTTACTCAGGGCCTGCTGGGTCATGCCCAATTGACGGGCTGCCACAGAAAAATTGGGGCTTTGGGCCAAGACTTCAAAATAGTGCAAGGCATCAAGCGGGAGCCATTCGGGCTCTGTCTGGGTGTAATCGAGATAAAGGGGCTCAGAATGGGGATTCATGGCGCCACGACATAGCCAAATTCTGCGAGCTTTTGCAGCAATTTTTGTTTGTTGGGTTTGTGGGGGCTGTGGGGCTTGCTGTGAGGGTGCTCAGACACACTCACCCAGGCGGTAAAAAAGTCCAAACAGGGGGGCGTGGCCACCACGGCCAAAGAAGATCCCCACGCGTGTGGCGCGTGTAAATAAAAAGCGGGCAAACAGACCGCACAGTCACCGGCTTGCGCGGCCTTGATTAAAAGGGCGGTTGAATTGGTTTCGAAATGAATTTGTGCCTTGGGCAAATGGTCTTGCCAGGCTGGGCGCTGAGGGGCCGGTGCAAGGGCATATTTCCATTGCCACCAGGGACGCCGGGTCTCAGGGGGGGCACTGGCGGCAGAAACAATCACAAAGGGGCTCGACGGGCCGAGCAAAGTGAGCGCACCAGGGCCATTTAAGGCCTGGTGGGAAAGGGCCAAATCTATCCGCTGCTCTTGCAGGGCCAGGGCCAATTCTGTGGGGGACTCAAAATACTGGCATTGCAAGCCCTGTTGGGGGGCCAAGCTGAGCAGCAATTGTTTAAAAAAATGCGGGTCGGGCCAATAGCCCCGACA
>CAZRFI010000381.1:0-2073 GCA_964598905.1 uncultured Candidatus Sericytochromatia bacterium
CAAATCTACAGAGACAGAGGCAATGATCATGAGTCACGATTTAGAAAAAGCAGTCGAGATTTCCCCAGATATCTTTTGGGTAAGCCAAAGGGATCCCAATAGTTTATTGCAAATCAACGTTTTTTTGCGCCGTTTTCGCGCCAATGGCAAAGCAATAAATTTTTTGATTGATCCAGGTCCCTCAGAGTTTTTCCCGACCATCTCTCGCAAAGTGGGCTCGATTATCAACGATATCACCCAGGTGCAGATGTACTCGATCAACCACCAAGACCCTGATGTTGGGATGAATTCCACCTTTATCAGCAAAATGAATCCCCGTTCCCTCTGTCTTTGCACCGAAGATACCTGGCGTTTGGTTCGTTTTTTTGAAATTCCCTCCAAAACCTATAAAAATATTCATTCATTTGACCAACGCCGGGTCACTCTGGCCACCGACAAATCCCATGTGCTCGACTTTGTGCCCACCCCTTATGCCCACTTTGTCGGGGCCTTTGCCATCTACGACCGCCAGGCACGCGTTCTGTTTACGGGCGATGTCTTTGGTGGGCTCAATCCCCCAGGTGATTTGGGACTCTTTGCGGGAGAAGGCCATTGGGATGGCATCAAAACCTTTCACCAGATCTATATGCCTTCCAAAAAAGCGATCCAGAATACCATTGATGCCATTCGGGCCTTGGATCCGCCTCCGCTGATGATCGTGCCCCAGCACGGTGCAATCTTACAGGGAGAGATTATGGAGACCTTCCTCAATCGCCTCTACAATATCGACATGGGCATGGATCTCTTTGGCAAACAAGATGAAGGCATGATGCTCAAGGGCTATTCTGATGTGATCGCCATTCTCTTCCAGCGCTTTTTGGCCTTTGTCGGCCCCGAAGAGGCCGAATTGCTGTTTGACTTCTCAGATAAACAGCAAAAATTAATGCATTTGATCGATATCGATATCCAAGGTCTCAAACAAATTTTTGCCCAGCCCGAACAGGCCTTGGGGCTGTTTTTAAACAAAATTGCCACTTTCCACGATCGGGGTGTGGTCAATGAGATCAAGTCTTTGGCGATCAAAGAAACCCTACAGCGCCGTTTGCCCCTGCCGATGGACCATCTCTATCAGGATACCTTTAACGATCAGCAGCACAACCAAGTGTTGGTCGAAGATGAAGTCACATTGGATGGAGACGCTCTGCTGGTCTGATTTTGATTGGTTTTGTCTGACGGCCCTGGGAAATCGTTTTCCCAGGGCCGTTCTGGTCCGAAAATGGCGAGTCAAGTTGACCAAATAGCTTTAAACTGAAGTTATGAAAGTCAATCCAAACCAAGCAGAAATTTATTATCAGGCCATGCTGGCCCGCGACAGTCGCTTTGACGGCAAGTTCTTTGTGGGTGTCAAAACCACCGGAATTTATTGCCGTCCAATTTGTCCAGCCCGGCCCCTATTCAAAAATGTGGAGTTTTTTAATACTGCCTTCGGGGCCGAACAAAAAGGCTACCGCCCCTGCTTGCGCTGTCGCCCCGAAGGTGCACCGGTTGGCTCGGGGCATTCGCAGTTGGTCATGCGGGCTTTGCAATTGATCGCATCCGAAAGTGGTCCCCTGTTGCAAGAAGCCGATTACGCCGCCCAATTGGGGATTTCTGCGCGCCATTTGCGCCGCTTGTTTCATGCCGAATTTGGCCGCACACCCAAACAAATTGCTGCGACTATGCGCCTCAATTTTGCCCGAAAACTGGTAAGTGAAACCACTTTGCCATTGACCACTGTGGCCCTGAGTGCAGGTTTTGGCTCTTTGCGGCGCTTTAATGCCGCGTTTAAGGAGCGCTTTTCACGCCCGCCCTCTGAGTTGCGCACGGCCAAGTCTGAAGTCGAAAATGGGGGCAGTAGCCAGGCACTGATCAGCTTGACCTTGCCCTATCGCTCGCCCTTTAATTGGGAGAGTATTCACCATTTTTTTAAACGCCATGCGCTGGCAGGCCCCGAGTTTTTTGGCGAAAGTCATTATGAACGGGTGTTTTTGCTCAAGGGTCAGATTGGCTGGCTGGAATTGCGCAATCTGCCCAATCAAGCCAGTTTGCAACTCA
>CAZRFI010000381.1:2173-4029 GCA_964598905.1 uncultured Candidatus Sericytochromatia bacterium
TGGGGCAGATGGTTTCGCTGGCGCGGGCCCGCCATTTATTGGCTGAGCTGATTCAAGCTTATGGCCCCTGTGTGATCCATCCCCAGACTTTAAACCCGGTTCGGGTTTTTCCTTCGCCAGAAGTCTTGGCCAATGCACAGGCGCTCCAACTCGGAACCACCCGGCAACGCTTGCAAACCATCCAAAATCTGGCGCGGCAGGTGGTTTCTGGACAACTGTCACTTTCACCCGCCCAAGATCCCGAGCGCTTTCGTTGCCAATTGCTCAAATTGCCGGGTATTGGCCCCTGGACAGCAGAAATGATCGCGCTGAGGGTCTTGGGAGACACCGATGCCTTTCCCAGTCAGGATTTGATTATCAAACGGATGTTAAAGGCCCATCCCGAATTGGAACTCAACAAAGTCAAGCCCTGGCGGGCCTACGCTGCGATTGCAATTTGGGAGCAGGCCCTGGCGCAGCCTTCCCCGTAGACCGCCTTTTTTGCCAATTGTTTTAAATTTTATTTATTTTATGAAGGAGACTCCCGATGCCAAACGCCTACCTTAAAATGTCCAGCCCTGTGGGGCAATTGACTCTGGTGGCTTCAGACACAGCCCTGAGAGCGGTGCTCTGGGAAAACGAGAAACCCGGCAGGGTCCCGATCGTGCTTGGGCCCGAAAAAGCGGATCATCCCATCCTCAATGCGGCAGCGGCACAATTAAAGGCCTATTTTAGAGGAGAGATCACAGCCTTTGATCTGCCCTTGGACCCTGTGGGCAGCCCTTTTCAGCAGGAAGTTTGGAAGACCCTCGCGACCATTCCCTATGGTCAGACTCTGTCATACGGCGAATTGGCCTTGCGCGTAGGCAGGCCCAAAGCTGCGCGGGCCGTGGGCGCGGCCAATGGCAAAAACCCGCTATCAATTGTCTTGCCCTGCCACCGCGTGATCGGCGCAAACGGCCAATTGACAGGCTTTGCCAATGGTCTTGAGGCCAAGTCCAAGCTCTTGGCTTTGGAAAACCCCGATCTGTATTTAAACCAGGCTTTGCAGTTGACCTTTCAACTTGAAGACCAGCTTTAGCTGGAAAAATGCTTAAAAATAGGTTATGATCCAAGAAATACATTTTTCCGGTTCGTTTCGGTTAGGAGCTTTTAGGTATGGATATCGGTCGTTTGGGTTTTCAGTACACTCCCGAAGGGGCCACCCCTGCTCAGCCAACTGCTCCAGCCGCCAAAGTTGCCCCCGCGCCGGAATCAGGGAATGAAACCCAATCGCCCCTGTTCGACTTTCAAACCCCAGCGCCGACTGAATTGCGCTTGAATCAGGATCGTCTGGAGCTGTTTAACCACCATTATTCAGATTCCCGCGCCCTGCTGGCAGTCAAAATTGAGCCTCCTGATTACAGCTTGGGCGGAACACCCCAACACGAAATCGGCGGCCTGCGCTTGCCGTTTTTGCAAAAACAGGCCCAAAATTTTGGCAAAGCCATCATCCAGACCCCTTTAAAAGAGGCCTGGAAAAGCCGTGAATGGGACAGCACCTCGGTGCGCGCCGTCGGTCTGGGGGTCGGCGCATTGGCTGCGACCCTGTATTCCCCAACTGAGATAAAATCCCGTCTGACCTTACGCCAAACCGATTTGGGTGATTATAAACTCAAGTCTGGCCTGGGGGTCGTCAGTGGTCACGGTGATTTGGATTTTGCCGGGGCCAAGGTCAGTTTGAGCCCTAACCAGAGCCCTGGTTATAGCGGCAGTAAACATTGGAACCTCGATTTGGAGTACAAACCCCAAGACGACCGCGTGGGTCTCTCCTATCAGCGCAGTGTTTCACGGGTGCAAGTCGGGCCGTCTGACGGCATCTCGTTTTTGCGCGCAGG
>CAZRFI010000382.1:0-4009 GCA_964598905.1 uncultured Candidatus Sericytochromatia bacterium
CCCAAGGCCTGAACTCCCCACTTGAACCGTTGTCTGCATTTGGCCAGCCGGCCCTCAAAACCCGCAGCGATTGGGAAAACGCGCGCGCAGTGCTGCAAAAGCGCTTTTTGCAAGAGATCTATGGCCATTTGCCACAGGCCCCCGAGATCAACGGGCATTTACACAGTCAGGGCCGATTGGCAGAGCTGCCCGGCTCTTTTCAAGAGCATGTGATTGAATTGAGTTGGCAGAAAAAACCACTGCGGCGCTTGCATCTGCTCATTCTGCGTCCCCAGCAGCCCCAGCCCACGGCCCTGCTCTTTTTGAACAAATGTGGCAATGTCAGCCTGCTCAAAGACCCTGTACTGCCCCGTTATTTGTCGCGCCAGCCAGGCCTTTGCCCAGGGGAGATGGGCGAGCGGGGCTGGCAGCAGGACTATTGGGATATTGGCAGCGCCTTGCAAGCGGGACTGACCTTAATTACCCTGCACGAAACAGAACTGGCCCCCGATGCCCCTGAGGCCTTTGCTGAAAGTTTAAAAGGGTTGCCCGAGAGCCTCTTGCAAGCGGGACCGCGCCCCGGCCTGATTGCGCTCTGGGCTTGGGGCCTCAGCGCTGTCCGCTCTTATTTGGCGACGCTGCCCGAATTCAGCCAAAGCCAGATAGGCCTGCTGGGCCATTCCCGCCGGGGCAAAGCCGCCCTGCTAGCCACTGCCCTCGATTCCCGTTTTGCCTTTGTGGTACCTCACCAAACGGGCACGCTCGGAGCGGCCCCCTTGCGCTTGCATCCAGCCGAGAGTTTGGTCAGTATCACCTATTTTTTTCCCCATTGGTTTACCCCTACCTTGGCCCAGCAGCAGGCGGGTGAGCTGTCGGTGGATCAACACCAATTATTGGCCCTGGTGGCCCCACGCCCGCTTTTAATCAGCGAAGGCGAAAAGGATTTCTGGGCCAGTCCCGCGCTGTCTTTGGCAGCTTTAAGTGCCGCTTTGCCGGTGTATCAGCTCTATTATCCACATTTGCCCTCGCAAATCAGCTCGTGGCAACCCGGTCAGGATCAAGGACCCTTGCAGCAGCCTGTGGCCCATGTGCTGACAGCCGATGCCCACACCCTCAACCGGGGCTATTGGCAGGCCATTCTGGCTTTTTTAAAGGGCCAGGGCCTGCTCTCAGAATCTCAACAATAAAAACCCCTCGCTGAGTCAAAACTCCAAAATTAACTGTTTTTTAATGCTCAATTAACTCCAAATTCATCTCTGAGCGCATGTATCTCTGCTTAATTGACGAAAATGGGGTTATACAGCTTCTTTTGCGTAGATAGAATCAGAGTAGAGGAATCACATTTATGCCTTCGATTTCAGCTTCGAATCAACAGTGGTTATTAAAATCCCTGGACAGCAACCAGAACCAGATCATGGACGAACTCAAAGTCGAAGACGGTCTCAAACAGCGTCTCGACAGCAATCAAGATGGTCAGCTCAATGCCCAAGAATTGCAAGTGGCGTTGGCCCAAGACAGTGTCGAAATTCGCAATGGAGCTGTAGTGGCCAGACAGGCCCAGCCCCTGGTCATTGAAGGCAAACAGACCCTCGAAACCGTACACCAACAAGTCCGCAGGACGCTCTCGGCTCCCCATGTGGTCACTCCCCGCGCCGCAGATGTGGTCGATGCTGTGGCTTCGCTGCTGATCGAAGACAAACGCAGCTATGCTGAGCAGCAAGCCGACCGCCGCCGCTACCTTGAAGTCAGCAATATTTCTTATCTCTCTGCTGTGAGCAGCATGCGCTCCAGCTTGCAAAACGTCGCCGACATGACCGCCAATGGCAGCGATGCGCGTAGCAAAGCCATCCATGCCAGTGCCAAAGCTTCGCTCAACAGCTCGCTCTCCTGGGGCACAGGCATTGCCGTGACCGGCTGGCTGATTGGCGTGAGCGGTTTGGAATCGCTGAATAATGGTCTACAAGTGGCCTATTCCAACCTCAAAGGCACCCTCAACCAAATCGAAAACCAAAGCAAAAACCTGCCTGAACCCGCAAAAACACTGGCTGCCAGCGATCAAAAAATAGCCGCCGCCTTTGCCCAAATGCAGACTTTAGAAAAACAGCAAAGCCAAAACAATGCGGCCCTCGACAGCCTCTCGGGCCAGGCCCTGGCAATGGAGAAAAAAGTCACGGGCCGGGCCGGGGACTATGCCCTGGTGGGTTCGGGCCTGGGCGTGGTCGCCGGAGCCACTGCCGGTTATTTTCTCGGAGGCAACAATCTCAAAGGCGCATTGATGGGTGCCGGTCTGGGAGCTGGTGGCAGTGCCGGACTCGGTGCATTGATTGGCAAAGGCATCGACAGCTCGTACAAAGGCAAAGCCGAGGCCCTGAAAAAACAGATGGCCAGCATTCAGGGCTTTAAACCTGATCAGGCCCGCAATCAATTGCAAAATTTGAATCAATCGCTCTACCGCTTGAGCACCCAGGCCCAAGGTTCGCTGGATCTCGACACAGCCCAGCGCCTCGATCAGGATTTAAAAACCTTGCAAACCCAGGCCGACAAAGCCATTGGCGAGCTGAATCAGGTGCAAAAGGCCTATCAGGATGGGGCCAAGCCCTAATTCGCTTGTGAGCCCTTGCTCCGCAAAATACGCCCAAAGACAGACCTGTGAAAGGCCAGATAGCCTTTTTGCTGCACTTTCAGTTCCGGTGCCAACAGGGCGTGAAGTTGTGGCAGGGCATGCCAGGGAATGGCTGGGTAGGCGTGGTGTTCGGCATGGTAGGGCATATTCCAAAACAGCCAGCGGATCACGGGTGCTGTCAAGGTCGTGCGGGTGCGTTCCAGAATGTCTCCTGATTCAGGCAGACCTGTGTGTTCGCAAAAGGTGTACATGGCCAAGAGACTGTGTCCCAGCCAGATCGCCAAAAACAAATGCAAAATCCCGGGGAGCCAGAGCAGGCCCAGACTTAACAAAAGCAAATAAAAAGCCAACACAGCGCGTGCTTCCCAGGCATGTTGGCGCTGGGCACGGGGGGGGATAAAGACCAAAAAGCGCTGCCAGACAGCGGGCCAAAACCCCAACGAGGCCGCCACGAGCCAGGCCAGTTTATACAGCAGCAGGGGCAAGCCGGTGAGATAAGCCAGATACATAAACAGGCTGCTGTCTAAACTTGGAGCGGCTTTGCCGCCAATCGAAATTTCGGGGTCGCGTCCAGGCTCGTGGGTATAGCGGTGGTGGGCAAAGTGAAACTCACGAAAGCCCGTGGGACTGTAAAAGATCACCAGGGAGCCCAGCCAACAGACAGCCCGATTCAGGTCTTTGGCGTCAAAGGCGGTGTTGTGGCCACTTTCATGTACAATTGCAAACATCGCCAGTACCAAAACAGCAACCACACCAACACCCAAAGCCGAAATCCAAAGCGGCCAGTGGTGCTGAGGGGCCAGCACCACTCCTGCGGCAGACACCAACAAAAGTGTGTATTGCAAGCCAAAGCGCAGCAGAGCGGGTTGGTTGCTGCGGGCCATCAGCGGGGCCAAGTCGGCATTGGAAAAAGACGTACTCTGATGAAATTGACTGTCCATGCTTCATTTTACCCTGATTGTGCGAAAAAAAAAGACCAGCACAAGGCTGGTCAACTCTGGGGAGAACAATGCTCAAATTGGCATTTATTGAGCGGGGGGCGGACCTTGGGGAGGCATGCCGCCTGCGGGGGGGGCACCAGCAGGAGGAGCGGGTGGGGGCGGGGGGCAAGAACCATCAGCCGGCAAAACAGGGGGAGCCTTAAAATACTGGGGATATTCTGCAGCCAACGCAACCATGCCACTGTGAATTTCCAAGAAACTCAGGTTAAACAGATCTTTGACTTCTTGGGCCAATGCCGCATCTTCAGCTTCAATTTGCGCCATCAGCTCGGCGGGAGGCAGGGGTGGTTTGGGGCAGGCGCCCAAATCGCCACCGGCAGGGGGTTGACCACCAGCGGGGGGCTGGCCATCAGCAGGGGGAGGAGGCGGCGGGCCTTCGGGCTGACCACCAGCGGGCGGTTGGCCA
>CAZRFI010000383.1:0-4000 GCA_964598905.1 uncultured Candidatus Sericytochromatia bacterium
GGGCAAAACCACCCGTTGGCTGTACAGGCAAAATGAATCCAATTCAGTCATACAAAAAGTCCTTATGCCAGATCTGTTTTTATTGGGCCAGGGCGATCAGAAATTCATCCCACAGGGAATCTTTGGCAAAAGGAGTCGTGGCATAACCTGAAGCCTGAATATATTGCTGTGCTTGGCTGGCTGGGGGCATAAAGATCGAAAGGCCATTGGCAGAATCGCCTTCGCTATCTCGGGTATGAATCAAAACCTGTTTCAGGCTTTGAACCAGATTACCCGCTTCACGCTGAACAGAAGGAGCCGGTACTTTGAGCAGGCGCTTGGCAAACGTCCAGAGATCCCGTTGTCCGGTTCCGGCTGCATTTTTAAATTCGGGAACCGAATTGTAAGCCGCAAGAATCGCGGTTTTGTGTTGGGGGAGAGCTTGAATCAAGGCTTGGGAGAGTTGATTCATGGCCTGCTTGACCTCTGTTACCCGATCCAGGTTGATACTGGTGGCTGTCGCAAAGCCATAGGGATTTGAGCGGGCCTGGACCTGAATGGTCACTTCGCGGGCCACCTTGTAGGGGTCTAATTGGGGCTGCTGCAAAAGCGTATTCATGATTTCAGTGGGTTTTTCGGTGCCTTCTTGGTGGGCGCCCACCACGTCTTCAGAGGCAAACATGACCTTGGCGACCCCACGCAAGCTATAAGCGGCTTCAAGATTGGCCATCAGGCAGGCGTGAAAGTGAATTAAATCCAGTTTTCGGCCCTTGAGCCCCTGCTGAAAAGCCTGGCGCAGGTCTTCGAGTTTGAGCATGCCAGTAGAGGTCTCATAAGCCCCTTCAGGCCCCGGTGTTTCGTCGGTGGCAACCCCCATAAACCCGCCGCCATGACCGAGATAGGTAAACGCTTTAAAGGGACTGTTATAGCTGGAAAAGGTCCAGGCCAAAACACTGGCCAAGGTCGCAGGGCTATTGGTGGTCATTTCTTTGATTTGCGCACTCGGCGGCACGGTGGCAGAAGTCACCTGGGCCGATGTATCGGGTTGAATCAGATGAAAAAAAGTATTATTGGGCCCCCGGGCATCGGTAAAGGCAATTTGGTGGGTCCGGGAAGTGGTGGTGCGTTCGAGTGCATTCAGATAAAAGGGAATATGAAAATCCAAGCCATCGTCAATCGGCAAATAAGACAAGACGGTAGCTGACCGCGGGGCACGGTTGCCTGGTAATGTGGGATTTAAAGGGAGAAAAGCCTGGCTCTTGCTCGCACGCTGAGCTTGAAGAAAAGAGGTTTGTGAAGCCTGATAAGTGGGAGACAGGGCGGGCGTACCGCAGGCCGTCAAGGTCAATAAAGCGGAAACAAATAAAGCAGACAAACGGGCTTTCATGGGGATTCTCTCTTTTTACGCGGTGATTATTGAAAAGTTATATGAAAATACACTGCTCAACTTGATAAAATTAGTGCCAATTTATTTCAAAATTAAACTCGCTTTTATATTTAGTTTCTTTTCATCACAGCTCAAACCCCTAACGAAAACGCACCCAGCGTTCGCCCAGCCAGCCTTTGCGGGTTTCGAGCTTCACTTCTCCACCGTCTTTAAAACGCGACCAGAGATTGGCCGTCACCCGTATCTCTGGGGCTGGGCTCTGCAAATCTGAGCAACTGAGATGGAGGGTATAAACCGGATTGGCTTTGCTCTGCGGGTCAAACGGCGAGGGCCGGACTTGACAGGTGTATTGCTGAACTTGGCCCCCTTCGCTGAAAAAATTCAGGGGCACGAGCAGAGCACAACACACGCCCAAAGCCAAGAGTCCGACCAAAAATGGGCGGTATTGGTGCAAGGCCCGCAAAACCAGCAGCGGCGCATGACTCTGGCGGTTGATATCGCCAAAGTGAAAGCGAATCCGCAATAAAACCAACGCCAGCAAGAGAAGCAGCAGATTGGGAAAAACCAGCAAGGTGGGTGGCTCTAAAAAGCGATTGGCGACCCAAAGGGTGTAGAGCGAAAAAGCGGAACTCAATAACAAAACCCAAGCGGCTGCCAATAAAGCCTGAAACCAAGTGGTACTGCGCAGCTCTTCAAACTCTTCGTGGAGTTCAGCGGTGCCTTTAAGAGCCATAGTCACTCCTACTGGTTAGAATACCTTTAGCATAGCTTGAAAGCCAGTGAGCAGCAATTTCTCTTTGCAAAGGAGCCCCCATCAAATGTCCCCCTTTGATAACCTAGACAGTGCAATGAAGGCAAACCCCAGTGAAGTCAGCAGTTTGGCTTTGGTGAATCAAAACCTCAGCGCTTTGCCTGCCGAAATCTGGCAATTCAAACAGCTCAAATTTCTCAATCTCTCCAACAATCCCCTGCGCCAATTGCCCGCAGAAATCGCCCAATTGCAAGCGCTCGAAACCCTGCAACTCTGGCGCTGCCAATTAAAAAGCCTGCCCGAGAGTCTGGACCAATTGCCCCAACTCAAAGTGCTGGGTCTGTCTGAAAACTGGTTGCAAACGCTGCCAGCGAGTTTGGGCCAATGTGCAGCCTTGCAAAAATTGGATCTGAGCCACAACAGTGGTTTGACCCATTTGCCTGACGATCTCTCAGGCTTGCAGAGCTTAGAAGTGCTCAACCTGATGTGCAATAGCCTCAGCACCCTGCCTGAGAGCGTGGGGCAATTGCCCGCCTTAAAACAGCTTTACCTCTATTGGAACAAGCTGGAATCGCTGCCCGCCAGCATCGGGCAGCTCACAAATTTGGAAATTCTGCAATTGTGCAAGAACCACTTGCACAATCTGCCAGAGAACTTACAAGCGCTGTCTCTCTTGCGCGATCTGGACTTACACGAAAACCCGATTCCACTGGCCTTGCGGCCTGTGATTGAGGGCTGGTTTACGCGTCAGACGCGAATTATTTGGGAGCGAGAATACCATTTTAGCGGTGATTGAGTCGCACATGAGTCGTATATATTTTACAAAAAAGAAAATATTTGTTATGATACCTCAACAACAACGTGATTGGAAGTTTGTCCATGTTAAACCGCCTTCCGCTTTCGGGTCTCCTCAGTTTTTCGCTGTTTACTTCACTGTTTACCATGCCCGCATTGCTGCCTGAGATTCTGCCCGGCAGCATGGCTTTTGCACAAGAAACAGAAGTGGTGGCCATACTCGGACTCAAAGCACTCGGCAATCTCTCGCCCGAAGAAGCGGAGTTGGTGACCTCGCGGGTACGCAGTTTGGTGGTGCAAAACCCGCGCTTTCAGGTCTTGGACCGCGAAGGCATGGATCGCATTTTGACAGAAGCAGGTTATCTGAACAGCCAAAGCTGTGAAAGTGAAGATTGCTCCCTCAAAGCGGGGCGCAAACTGGCTGCCCGCAAAGTGATCACAGGCAGTTTAAGCAAGGTCGGGCAGGTCTACACCCTGACCCTGCGCATATTAGACGTCGAACAGGGGCGCATTTTGGCCGAGCGCTTTGTCGACTGTGCCTGCTCCCAAGAGGCCCTTTTGTTTGAACAGGTCTCCCCGCTCTTGCAACAATTATTGGGTGAAGTCCCCACCACATCTTCAACCCAGCCCACACAAGAGATCCCCGTTCGCAAACTCAAACCCCTGCATGTGGGGCTGGAAGGCGGTTATTCAGATTATTGGGGGCTGACCCTGGGCTATAATATCAACGAATATGTGGCCCTGCGCCTGGGGTTGACCTATCATCAGGAGCAGTTCAATCCCAATTTTAATACACCTGCAGGTATCGGTGCAGTTGGCGCACTGCGCACATATTTTAACCCCCATGATTTGGCCGGATTTGCCGAAGTCGCCGCCACCACCGAACTCTGGTTTATTCCCCGTTTGGGTTTGGAATACCGCAACAAAGCAGGGCTCAATCTGTGGCTGGCCGGGGGCTGGCGTTATAGGTATGTCAATGGGGGTGTCTTTGATGCGGCTGCGGGTGTCGGCTACGCGTTTTAAGTTTTTTAAAAGATGAAAGAAATAGGTTAAAAAAATGCTTCAGGGACAACCGGGCGAGCTGTCTG
>CAZRFI010000384.1:0-3962 GCA_964598905.1 uncultured Candidatus Sericytochromatia bacterium
AATCAGAAGACCTTGGCCCTGGCTGAGATGTCTGTGGATGACCAGAAAAAATTCATTGCCTTGCTCAGTGCCGAAGACAAGACCCAAGTGGCCCGCCGCGCCACTTACCATCTCGAAAACCTCAAGCAGACCCAAACCCTGCCGCCAGGCACGGCCCAAGGTCTGACCCGTGAAAGCCAGATCGCTAAATTTGAAAAATTGGTGCAGCAATTCCAAACCTCTGCTGCTCCGGCAACCCCGGCGACTCCCGCTCCGGCAACGCCTGCGAATCCATCCGCTCCTGCCGCGGAGACCCCCACAGGTTCTGCTGACCCTGCTGCTCCAGCAGCTCCATCAACTCCGGCAACTCCCGCTCCTGCAACACCTGCAGCTCCCGCTACACCCGCCGCTCCGGCTGCTCCGGCGACGCCTTCTGCTCCGGCGGCAGCCCCAGCACCCGGGATCAATCCCGGTGAAGGCATTGCTGTGGCTGAACCTGTGGCCAATATGCCCCCCGATACCCTGCTCAGTGGTGGCAAACCGCTGACCTTTCAAGGACAGATTCTGACCTTGAGCAATTTTGGCCAATTGGCCATTCATCAGCAATTCGACATTCTGATGAAAGTGGATGAAGCCCAGCTCAAAGCCACACTCAAATTGGTCAAAAAAGAAGACCGCTCTCAGATTCGCGCCTTGGCCGGTGCTGTTGTCAGTCAGGCTGCGGCCCAGCAGTCCCAGAGTATTGCCGCTGTGACCGGTGGCAGTGGCAGTGTTTCTGCTGGTGGCGGCCTCACCTTCCAGGGTGTGAACCTCTCCAGCTATATGAACTCCGCTGGGGTCCAACGCGCCCAGTTGATCATCCAATTGCTCAACGAAATCGAAATGGAAGAAAATGGCCAAAGTGTTCCCACTACGGGGCCCGCGGCTCCTACAACCCCCACAGGGCCCGCAGCAGGAGCGCGTTATCCGTATCAAGTCCAACCGGGGGATACACCCCTGAGTATCGCTAAAAGAGAATTGGGCAATGAATTGCGGGTGCATGAAATTTTCCAACTCAATCCCGGTCTGGAAGCTTTGATGAAACAACGCGGTGTGGGCAATCGCCACGGCGAAAAACTTGATGCCTATCAGGATTATCGCCAGTTGATTCTGTCCCGCACGGCATTGCCAAAGGATCCTGTCACTTCCGCGCCCCCCAAAGCCGCGGCACCTGCCAATCCTGTGGTTGAAGTGGTGGCTCCGGTCACCCCCGCTCCAGTGGCTCCTGCTCCAGTGGCGCCTGCCCCTGTTACTCCTGCTCCTGCCAAGGCCGAGGCACCTCCCGCAGCGGTGACCCCTGCCAAGGTTGAGGCCCCTGCCGCAGCCCCAGCAGCGCCGACCGCCAAACTGGAAGAAGAAGCACCTGCGCCCGCCAAGGTTGAAACCCCTGCGGCCCCCGTGGCTCCGGCACCCGCGAAAGTGGAAACGCCAGCTGCCCCCGTGGCTCCTGCTGCCCCCGCGGTTCCTGCTGCCAAGCTTGAAGAAGAGGCCCCTGCTGCGCCTGCCAAAGTGGAAACGCCAGCTGCCCCTGTGGCTCCTGCTGCCCCAGCAGCGAAGAAGCCTGCTCCCAAGCGCCCGACCTCGTAAGTCTAAGCGCAGGCAAAAGCCCCTGAACCAAACTGGTTCAGGGGCTTTTTTGACTGGGGCATGATTGGTGGGCCATTTATTGGGTCGGAGAAAGCCTGCCTCTCTCAATAGATTCAGTTTGATGTGGGAGAATTCCCACCGTAAAAACGACCCATCTTACGGGCCAATAGGACGGATGCAGCCAAGCTGCCCGAGCCGAGGGTGAGGGCATGGGCCGTGTTGTGTGCGTTAAAGTCTCCAACCTTATAGATCAGCAAATAGACCACGAGCAAATTGAAGGCTCCCCACAGCACATTGACTGTTGATGAAGATAAACCCTCAAAGGGGGGCTTGGCAAAAGGGCTTTGGAATGGCCGTCCCATCAATCCGCTGACAAAATGAGGAATGGCATTGGCGAAGAAAACACCGCCTAAAAAGTAAGCAATAATAACCGTCCAGGCCATGACTCAAAATTCCTCCTTGGACAAAAGTAAGGTGATTTGTTGAATCTGTTGTGTAAGGGTGATTTTTTCAGAATCTGTCAGCGATGAAAGCCGGGCATCCATCTTTGCAAAGACGTTTTGATAGCCTTTTTCCAGGTGCTTTTTCGCCCTGGCCGTCAATTGGAGCTCGATTTTGCGCCGATCATTGGGGTGGGGCACACGCTGTAAAAGATCTTGCTCAACCATTGAATTGACAATAATGGAAGTTGCTGGCTGGCTGATACCAAAAGATTTGGCTATTTTTCCGACCTGACAGATTCCGTGATTGACGGTTTTCAGAATATTAAATTGGGTAAGGGTTAAGCTTCCATCTCCCCGAAATTCTTCTTTCACAAGTCGTGTAACTACCTTTGTCAGATCGAGGAGTTGATGAGAGAGATGCTGGTTATTTTTCATATATTTTATAATAGATATAAAATATATGAATGTCAATGAGCCCCACGAAAGAGAAAGAAAAGAGAAAGAACAGTGTTAATACACTGTTCTTTCTGCTTTTGTAATTAGATTGGAAAAGAACCGCTCCCGTCGTCAAGCGGAAAAATGAGCCAACGACGGGGCTTTTCCAGTGAATCGGACAGGCTTATTTGCCCAAAAATCCGCGTTTGCCCGCTTTGGCGCGAGGCGCATGATCGGGACGGCCTTTGGGGCTGGGGGAAAAGGTCGGTTTTTTATCCCAGCTTTTGGGGGCTTTGTCGGGTGTATAGCCACCGCCAGTACTGGCCCCTGAGCGAGACAGGCGCAGCGGGTGGTTGACCACACGGGTACGGGCCAGGGCTTTGACCAGGTGTTTCTCCAGATGTTGGGGCAGATCGACGGTGCTGTAGGTATCGTGCATTTTGATCTTGCCGATAAACTTGCTGTCGAGGCCACCTTCGTTGGCGATAGCACCCACCAACATGCTGGGGCGCAGGCCATGAATCCGGCCCACTTCGACCCGAAAGGGCACGAGACCCAGTTCGCTGTCATCTTTAAAGCTTTTTTCGCGGTGGAATTTATCTTTGCGATCTCTGGAATAGGCTGAGCCAGTCGGATCTTCTTGCAGCCCAGCGGGATCGGGGGGCAAGAGCAAAGGGGTACGGCCTTGAACCAGCAGCGCCAGAGCGGCAGCCACTTCTTCCAAAGGCGCATCTTGATCGCTGGCATAGGCCTTCATCAGATCGCGGAAGTACTCCATTTGAGGCAATTGGCGGGCTTTGGTGATCCGCTCCATAAAGCGCACAACACGCTTTTGGTTGATCGCTTCTGCTTCGGGCATATACATCCGTGCCATCGGATGGCGGGTGGCGCGTTCAATCGTGTTAAACAGGCGCATTTCGCGGGGTTCAATCAAGAGAATGGCTTCGCCAGAACGGCCTGCGCGGCCTGTACGGCCAATCCGGT
Organism: uncultured Candidatus Sericytochromatia bacterium; assembly: GCA_964598905.1. GTDB lineage: Bacteria > Cyanobacteriota > Sericytochromatia > UBA7694 > UBA7694. Next base: position 3,468 of record CAZRFI010000384.1, read on the forward strand.
GGGTATACGACTCTGCATCAAAAGGCACATCGTAATTGACCACGTGGCTGATGCGCTCCACGTCTAAGCCGCGGGCGGCGACATCGGTTGCAACCAAAACGTCGAGTTTGCCACGGCGCAGGCGCTCAACCGTTTGTTCACGCTGGGCTTGAGGCAAATCACCATTCAGGGCTGCGGCTTTATAACCTGCTTGTTCAACCTTTTGGGCGATATCGAGGGTGGCTTCTTTGGTACGTACAAAGACCAACACACCTTCGATCGGCTCGCTTTCGAGCAGGCGAATCAGGGCCTGTTGTTTGTTTAAGCCACGCACGATCCAATAGCGCTGGCGAATGGTATCCGCGGTTGTGGTTTTGACCGCGAGGGTGATTTCCACTGGTTTTTTGAGGTATTTTTGGGCCAAGCGGCGGATTTCGGGCGGCATGGTGGCAGAGAACAGCGCTGTTTGGCGTTCGCTGGGGGTTTGCGACAAAATCCACTCAACATCTTCAGCAA
>CAZRFI010000385.1:0-3956 GCA_964598905.1 uncultured Candidatus Sericytochromatia bacterium
GCCAACCAGGCACAGACCTCGGCCAGATCCAACAATGTCTGGGGCTGCTGACAATCAGGCCATCCCCGATTTAGGCGCAGGAGCCATTCTTCGGGCCGGGCAGAGGGGCTCAAACAGAGATGATAAAGCACATTGCTCAGGGCTTCTGCCAGTGGGGTTATCGCTGGGTAACGCGGGATTAACAGGGGCAGAAACGTCTGCCAAAGCTGATTCATCAGCGGCAGGCGGCTCGAATTGCCCAAGAGTGATTTGCGGCGGAGTTCCTCTGCCAATTCGGCCAATTCGAGGGGGACCTTTAGGTCTTCCACTGGAGCCATTTGAGGTAATTGGTATAGCGCTGGTGCAGGTATTTGAGTTTGATGGCATCTTCAAAGAGGTAGGCTGAGAGAGGCCCCCCCTGACGGCTAAAGGATTCCAGCAGCACCTCAATTTCTTGCAGACGCAGGCGAACTTCAGGTTCGGTCACCCCATCCAAGCCCAGGGCAAAGGCCTCAGACAGGCGCGAAACCGGGTCATCGTGGTCGCGGTTGAGGCGATCAAAGGCGATACACGAGAGATCAAATAAACGGCGCAGCCAGCTGATTTTATCCACCCGGTAAACCGCATGGCCGGGCAATTCAAAAAAGGCCGCTTCGCTGTTTTGGCTCAGTTTATCGTGTAAGACAAAGGGCAAAATTTGCCGCACATCTTCGAGGGCCACTTCGGGATTGCCCCGGAACCAGGCCAGGGCTTTGCAAAAGAGCAGCAAGGTGAGCAAGCCACGCACCGAAATGCCATTTAAGGTCTGCTGGCCGAGGGCCAACAGCGGGTCCATATCTGTTTGTTGGGCCATCACCAAGCGGGCGTCCAGCGGGGAGAGGCGCAGGGTGTCTTTGGTTTTGTATTCAAACTGTTCCCCGGCAGGGGCGCAGTATTCAAATTGGCTGGCAAAAAATTCAATCCGGCGCTGCACAGGCAGGGGAATGCCCACCTTGAGCACATCCTGGTAGAGTTGGTCCATTTCAACTTCACTGAAAATAATCTCAGGGGGGACCACCTCTTCGGGGCGAATGTCCTTTTCGACCCGCGGTATTAACTCACCCAAAAATCTGCTGCTGAAGTGCAGGGTCTTGACGACGATATCTATGCGGTCGCGCAAAGCCTCGATCACCTGGTAGGTGCCCCCGCCCTCTTCGGCATTGGCCGTCATAAACCAAGCCGACTCCGGGCATTCGTAAATCTGGTCGAAGATCTCAGCGTAATTGTCGCCCATCACGGTTAACAGCGCCGATTGGGTGCGGGTGGGAATGCGGTTGTATTCGTCGATAATTTTCACCCGCATGCCCAGCCATTTGCGCCAGGCGATCTGGATTTCGTCCATGTTTTTGGCTTCGATCAAATGCGAGGGCAGGGGATTGCCGAGCAAATCTGCGATCGTCATTTGCGGCTGACCGTGTTGGATCGCGCGGCGCACATCATTGACCGGGTACCCTGCCAAAACCCCCATCAAAATGGCGCTGGCGGTTTTGCCTCGGCCAGGGCCGCCGATCAGCAGGCATTTGCGCCTGACGGCAAAGTTTAACAGCGGCAACAAGACAAAACTGGAATAGCTCTGATCCGAAGGCAGGTGCAATTGTTGGTCGCCAAATTCAATGCTCTTGCGGGGTCCGTCGTGGTATTCGATATCGTAATAGGGGCTGATAATCGCGTGATTGACAATCCAGAAATACGCTTGGCGCAGTTTTTCCGCGAGCCCCAGGGCACTTTGGCCGCTCGGCATCCCATGGACTTCATGTTCTGCCCTCGGGGCCAAACCCGAACCCGCAGGCCCCTGAAAGAGATCGGGAACGCTGCCCTGACGCAAATCTGTCAGGGAGTGGGGGTTGGTGGGGGATTTTGAAACTTTTTGATACGAACGCAGGGTGGGATCCATGGTATTCTCCTTGCCTCAGCCCAATCCTTGTATTTGGCTTGCACTCAAATAGACCCAACAGGGATGGGCGTTGGGTGTTTTTAAGAGCGCCAAAAGGGCGGGCCTTTGCAGCGCTGGAACGTATTCCAGATCGAGCAAGACCCGGTCAATGCCAGGGGCCTTGAGATGGTTCAGCAAGGCCTGTTTAAAGGCTGCGAGCTGAAAAGCCTGGTTCTGTGCGACGCCGATATGGTCCAGGATCAGGCCTGTATACGCCCCCGAAAGGGCGATAAAATCGCCTGCCATGCCGGGCAGCACAGGCGCGAGCCCCCCGATTTTGGCTTCTAAAACGGCAGCGACCTGGGCCTTGCGTGAGCGTTCGGCCTGGCCTGCGAGGTAGACAAAGCGTTGGGCCTGCTGGCCTTTTTCGCGCTGGTAGCGCTCCAACTCACTCTCCAGGTAGCGCTTGAGTGGGTCCGTTTGGGGCTGATCTGTCTGGCTTTCTTGCTCCGATTCACCCCCGCCTTTTTCACCAGATTCGGATTCTTCTTCCGTCTCTTCGGCTTCTGCAGCTTCAATCTCTTTGCTCTCGGCCTCTTCGACTTCTCCCTCGGCCTCTATCTCTTCGCTTTCTTCGCTCTCTTCACTTTCGCTGGGGCCTTCCAGCTCAGCTTCAAATTCGGGCTCGGGCATTTCATCGAGGTGGCTGGGGTCGATCAACGGGGCCTGGTCGCCCTCAAAGGCCGGGGATTTCTCCAGGGCCTCGGCGACATGGGCCTCCATTTCTTCGGCTGCCAGATGCACACCGCCACCGGGTTTGGCTGTTTCGGGACGGGGGGCACTTTCGGGTTTTGGGGTTTCACTCGGGGGCGGGGAGACGGGGGCCGTGCGCTGAACCGTTGCACTCGTTGGCGCTCTTAGGCGCACGGCAGCAGCAGAAGAGAGATTGCTAAAATTGAGAGAGCCCGTCATGCCCGATGATTGCCTTGTTTCTGCTTTTTTTTCTGCTTTTTTTTTTGCTTTTGGAAGGGCCTGGGTTTGCTGTTTGGATTGACAAAGGCCCTGATTCACGGTTAAATAACCAGTCTGATCGGGATCATATCAGATTCGCAGCAGGGAGACAACCGGAGCCAGCCCGCATGTTTGAACATCTCAAAACCCTCAAAGCAGCCCAGAGCCAGTTGGTTCAACGCGACGATATGCGCTTGCAAACGGCGCGCACGCAGTATTCCCAAGCCCAGGCCCTCTTGCAGGAATACAACCGCAGTCTGGACAAAGCCACGCTCAAGCAGGCGATGTTGTTGCTCACAGGCTGTGTGCGCATGGCGCGCAGCTATGCCGAGCCCTATCTCTTATTGGCATATATTTATCTGGCTCTGCGTTTGCCCCAGCTTTCGCTCAAATACCTGCGTGTGGCCCAACATCTCGGCAGCCAAGACCCGCTTTTGGGCAAAATTCAAGCGGCCCTGCAGAGCGGTTTTCTGGCGCCCCGTGTCAAACGCCAAAATAACAAGCCCCAAGCCCACTTTGGGGCGACAGACACAGATTATGATGCCCTCTATGAAGAGGTGCAGGGGCTGCTGGTACGTGAAGTGCGGGCCGCGATGGACATACCGCTGCCTGCGGGCCCGACGGCCAATCCCGAGCGTTTAAATGGCTTACACAGGGCCGGACACCATTTGTCAGAATCGATTGCCCTGATTCAGGGCCAACTCGAACTGCTCGATCAGGAAATGGACTGCAGCGAACTCTACCGCAAATTGCGCAATTTGGAGAGTCGCTTGCGGCTTTTGACCCAAATTCTCGAAGGCTCAGAGCAATGTGTGGCCCTGATGCAAACCTTAAATGGTTTGGCCCAACGGGTCCAGATCGCCCTGTTGAACCCTTCAGAAATGGATTTGGAGACCTTTCTCGATCAATGTGACAGCATTGCCGACCAGCTCGATGGCTTTACGGCCAGGGGCTGGCAAATTGCCGAACTCGAAGCGGTTTACCAAGCCCTGATCGATCAAATTACCCTGCTGCAGGACAAGCTCGACAGCTAAGCCCGAATAGTCTGTAAGTC
>CAZRFI010000386.1:0-1204 GCA_964598905.1 uncultured Candidatus Sericytochromatia bacterium
GAGAAATCGGCAGAGAGGCAGCGGCCCGCCACGAGCAAATTCTCGATCTGCAGCGGGACCAAGCAGCGAAAGGGTATTTCGTGGTAGTCTCCGGCGGGCATAAAGTGCATACCGCCGCTTTTGTCGCGGCTGTGGATATCGATCGGGTAATTGTTGCGGGCCACCGCGTCGGGGAATTTGCGTGCGGCGAAGAAGTCCTCGCTGGTCAAGACATATTCACCCACAATTCGGCGCGACTCGCGAATGCCGGGCATGGGTGCGATCTGAGAGATAAAGCTCTTTTCAAAGCCCGGCAGGTATTTGCGGCAGAAATGCCAGAGCTTGAGAATGCGGGCTTTGCCTTCGACCTGTACTTGGCTGCGCTGGCGAAAGTCGAGGGAGTTCTTGAGCTGATCCAGGCGCGGGCAATTAAAAGCCACTTCACCTGGGCGGCCCGGCACCGTAAAGATTTGGAAATAGGCAGCATCGTCTTCGCTGAGTTCACCCGCTGCCACGGCCTGCTGAAAGAGCGGGCTGAGGGGCCAGGGCTTGTCCCAGGTGCAGGCCGTGGTCCAGAGAGGAAGGTCGGGATCGTGGGGGTTGTCGGTCCAGTCGAATTCACCCAGGGCGGCAAAATAGTCGCGGGCCTTGAGCAGATTGACCTGACCCAGATTAAAGCGCAGGGCCATCGGCTGATTGGCCTGATCGCTCTCGCGCCCAATTACCATCGGCACCCCTGCTTGAAAGGCCAGATCGGCATCGCCTGAGGCGTCGATCAGGACCTTGGCCCGAATCAGTCCTCGGCCTGACTTTGTTTCAAAGATTGCGCCTTTTAAAACGCCATTTTCGACCAAGGCCTGAGAGAAATAGATATGGTAGAGCAATTCGACGCCTGCAGCTACGGCTTTTTGCTCAAGCACCAATTTGAGCATTTCGGGATTGAACCAACCCGCGTTGCCATCTTTGTAAACGGCGGCATCGCCGGTCTCCAGCAAGGTATTTAAGACCTCTAAATAAATGCCCTGATTCAGCGGCTGGGTCTGCAGATGATTGGCCATCATCGGTGTGACCAATGAGGCGGTAGACGTGCCGCCCAAAAAGCCATTTTGCTCGGCCAGCAGGGTGTGTGCTCCGCTGCGGGCTGCAGCAATGGCAGCAGCAGAACCTGCGGAGCCGCCACCGAGCACCAAGACATCACATTCCGCCAAGAGCGGAAGTTCAGACA
>CAZRFI010000386.1:1304-2669 GCA_964598905.1 uncultured Candidatus Sericytochromatia bacterium
CTTGGGTGTGGCCGGTGGTTGGGGGCGTCCGTCGATGCTGGGAGGGGCGGGTTTGGCTGGTGTGGGAGTGGGTGCCGCTGGTTTCTCTGGGCTGGCGGCCTTTGCGGGCGCAGCCAACTCTTGCCGTGTGCGGGCGGAAGCTGCACGGATTTGGCCCAGCATTTCACCGGAGCGTGAAGCTTGATCGGGCACGTTTTCGACCAACATCTCTTTGTAATCTTTGGAGATATTGCCCGCCATACCTTCGGCCCAGCGCTCGTGTTTCTTGAAAAATTCAGATTTATCAGCGTTTTGGCTGGCCCATTTGAGTTCGACCGATTTGCTGGTGAGAATACCATCTGTCATCAGCAGTTCTTGGTAGAGATAGCCATCGTCTTTCATCTTTGTTTGGGCTTTGTCTGAAACCTTGTCGTAGAGCCAGCCCGAAACGGGGGCTGAGGTCTGGGGAATCAAGGGGTGTAATTGGGTGGCAAATTCGGGGGTGGCATCAGGAGAAGCCATCCAGGACTTGTAGATAAACTCGGTGCAATAGATGTCGCGGTCGTCAAAGGTATTAAAGCCGTTGTCATAGCCCCGGCCCACCATCTTTTTGCCTTCTGCGATCACCGCTTTGCGGTCGGCTTCTGTTGCTCCTTTGACCTCCACGGCTATCATCACATCGCGGGGGTTGCGGCCATTGTAGCGCTCGATCGTGTCAATAATCACGCCAGTGCCACCGGGGGGCTGCTGGACTTTTTTGCCATTGATTTCAATTTCTGCGCCGTGATCGGCGGCCAAGGAGTGCAGAATCAAGCCTTCGCCGTTGAGGGTGCCGGGGGCCATATTCCACTTTTTCTCCAGTTGGGCCTGCAGATCTTTGTCTTGGCCAACATAGATAATCCCGTGGATAAACGAGCCATTGTTGCCGGTCATGATAATATCTCCCGGCTTGAGATTGGACTTAAGATCGGCCAATTCTTTGCGATCAATCGGAGGCAGGCTGTCTTCGGGGGAGGGGGCTGTCATGTATTTGTCGACCAGTTTGAACCACTGTTTGCTGTCGTGCAGCCCCAAACCCGAGCGCATTTTGTCGTAAGTGGTGCGATCAAAGCGTTGGGCGTATTCTGGTTTGGTTGTTTCGCCATTTTCGGCCACAAAAAAGGCGCGCTGGCTGCGCAGCCCGGTTTCTTTTTGAATCTGATTAACGGGTTTGTCGAAGAGTTGCAGGTTTTCGACATCTTTTAAAGAGCCGAGTTTTTGGCCTTTGTCGTGAATGGTCACTTGGAAGACGTCAAAGCCCAGGCCTTTGCCGGGTTGAACGCGTTCCACGACCATTTCGGAGCCGGGGTTGGCTTTGGCATACGCCACAGCTTCAGCTTCGGTTTT
>CAZRFI010000386.1:2769-3949 GCA_964598905.1 uncultured Candidatus Sericytochromatia bacterium
TGACCGACGGTGCGACTCTGCTCTGCGGCCACGGTCACGACTTCTGCACTGGTCAGGGCAGGAGCGACGTTGTCGACAGCCTGGGCCATTTCAACCATGGTCTGAGGTGTGACCACCTGGGCGACTTCGTCTGCATTCTGCATCATTTTGCCTACGCTCTTGAGGGCGCCACCGCCGCCGCTACTGCCGGCATGCATGGTACCACTCATCACGGTCTTGCCAATTTCGATATTGCCGATATTGATATTGACTGTGGCACCTGCAGCGACATTTTCAACATTCACCAGTTTTTCAATCAAAACATCGCCGACTTGGCTGGTGACATTATTCGCAGCACTGCCCCCTGCGACTTTGCCCACATCATCAATCACATCGGTAATCGGTGTCGTGACAGCGGGTGTCGGGGTTGGCGGCACAGGTGGTGGGGGAGTGGGCGTCGGTGTCGGCCCTGGCGGGTTTCCGGGGGGCTTGCTGCCGTTAAAACTGGCAGCAATCACAGTGACGTCGACAGCCAGACGGCCAACAGCTTCGCCATAACGGCCCTGTTGAATCGCTTGAGAATAGGGTTTGACAATGCCATTGGCGATTTTAAAGGGAAGTGTGACAATGCCTTCGGCCGTTTGAATCGGGTTGCTGACGGCATGAACTGCTACGCCACCGACCCATTGGGCTGATTTAATCGGGTGGGTGACGACATTGCTGGCCACTTTGCCCAAGAAAAACAGACCGTGGCCCATATCATAAATGGCTTTGCCTGCACCTGTAAAAACACCAGCGACAAAATCGCCGGCATTTTTATCGCGGGTCGATTCATAATTGTCGACCTTCATGGTCGGGGGCTGCATGGGGCCAGACTGGATGGGCAAGCTATAGCTGGGGGTATAAGGCGCAGCATATGGGGCAGCATAAGGGGCCGGAGCATAGCTCGGTGCGACGGCTTGCTGATAACCGACAGGGTTCATTCCTGCCAGCAGGGCCGCTTGATTGCTGTTGTAACCGATGGTCATAATGTCCTCCAGGGCATAATCTCCACAAGTATTATCCTAACATCCTTTTGAGATCTTACGTCAAAAAAGAAATTTGTTTCTAAAAGGCCCTTATGTTTAGATTAAATTTTGTAAAGCTTGGCTGTTTAAGCGCCGAGTTGGTTGAGCAAAAACCGGATCACTTCATCCGCATC
>CAZRFI010000387.1:0-3919 GCA_964598905.1 uncultured Candidatus Sericytochromatia bacterium
AGACCTTCCAGTCTGATTCGGGGTGGGTCTGAATACGTGCAAAGCGTTTGCGGAGCTGTTCATCGCTGGCGACAGTTTTGAGGAAATAAGCGCTGTAAAAGACACCCATAGCGGTCGTTCTCCTGGACTGAAAGAGGTATAAAGAGCTGGAAAAAGCTAAAACTTCACTCATCATACGCTTTTCAGCAAAAAAAACAAGGCCCACTCCAGCGGGCCTTGCAAAAAGCTGTTTAGAAGGTTTTGACGTAATCCACCAATTGGTCAAGGCATTTGCCCCAGCCCTCGGCAAAGCCCATCTCTTCGTGTTGCTTGCGGCCTTCGGCATCGCGGTGAATGGCAATGGCTGTGTATTTGGTACCGGTTTCTACTTTTTCCAGCAGCACCATCGCCGTAAAAAAAGGCTTTTCTGAGGGCCTAAAACCGGGCAGCAGCGCATCGGTAAAGACCAGCTTTTGATTCGGTACAATTTCGAGATAACAGCCCAAATTGGGAAATTCTTGGCCTTCGGGAGAGCGCATCACGGTGCGACACATGCCGCCCAAACGCAGGTCCAATTCACATTCGGAAATGGTCCAAGGGGCAGGTACAAACCATTTTTTGAGATGTTCAGCTTCGGTCCAGGCTTTCCAGATCAGCTCGGGGGAGACATCCACCACCCGCTCCAAGACCAGATCCAATTCGGGGTTCAATTCAAAATTCACAGTATGACTCATACCATTACTCATTTTGTTTCTCCTGTTTTGCAAGTTCTAAGAGATAACTATCCAACTGATCTAAACGCCGCGTCCAAACCGTTTGCTGGTTTTGCAACCACTCCCGCATGTGATTGAGGGCCTCCGGAACCAATTGAAAGGTCCGCACCCGCCCCAGCTTTTGCGAAGTCACCAAGCCGCACTGCTCCAAGACCTTTAGATGCTGAAGAAATGAGGGCAGGGCCATATCAAAGGGTTCGGCCAATTCAGACACCGAAGCAGGGCCCAGACTGAGCCGCTCAATTACTGTGCGGCGGGTGGGATCAGCCAAAGCCTGAAAGAGCGAATCGAGAGAGGCTGGATAGTTAGTCATGTACCTAAGTATAATTCATTTCAATACTTAGGTCAACACCTAAGTATCTTTGACCGGGGCTATGACGATTTTTGCAAAAGATAGAAGCCAAAGCCCATGGTGTTGCGGCCCCAGCGCAGATAACCTTTGCGCCAGCGGCGGCTGTGCTGGACTTTTTCCTGCAGTTCGGCCTCCTCGGGGGCTTGTTTGGCTGCCGTTTCCAAGCGCAGGTGGTGGCTCCACTCAAAATGGTCCCACTCATCGGGATTGCTCTCGGTGACATACAGGGGATTTAAACCCTGCGATTCGGCCAGGACCAGGTTTTCAAGCTGATTGCGATAAATGCCCACGGGCTCTCCAAGCAACGCCAGGTATTCTGGGGCTGGGGATTGCTGCCAAAAGGTTTCCCCGATCAAAGCCAGCCCAGCAGGGCGTAAACACTGAACACAGGCCGCTAAAAGCGCAGGATAAGCCGCTTCAGCGGCGGCAAAGGCCTGGCTGGCCCCCAAACAGATCAGCAGATCCTGGGGCGGCATGGCAGGCAATCCTTCCCGGACATTGCTCAGGGAAAACACCAATCGCTCAGGCCCGACACGTCCCTGTTGGCGCGCTTGAGCCTCTGCCACCAATGCCGGGTTGAGCTCCAGGCCCAGCCCTTTGGCACTGGGATATTGTTCCAGCACTTGCAGCAAAAACTCACCGTTGCCAGAGCCAATATCCAAGACCTGGGCCTGCGCGGGCAAGTCCAGGAGACCGATCAAGGTCTGGGCTTTGGCCGGGCTGATGGGGCTGTTAAATAGCAGCATCTTCATCTACCTCCGCAGCCGTGCACGGTTTAAAACCACGGCCTCGCCAGACAAAGTGAGTTTTCCACTGGCATCTTCAATCCAGGTTTCAATTGTGGCGCGGGATTTCTCAACAGCGCGAATCACAAAATGGGCCCGATACACCGTGTCAACGTACATCGGAGCTTTGAACTCCAAGCTTTGCGAGAGATAGACCGTGCCCGGTCCTGGAAAATCCATACCCAGCACCCGCGAAAAGACCGAAGCTGAGAGCATGCCGTGCATAATCGGCCGTTTAAACAGGGTTTGGGCAGCAAAGTCGGGATCCAAATGCAGGGGGTTGGCATCCCCGCTGATACGCGCAAAAGCAATCACGTCTTGCTGGCTAAAGCACAACTCTGTGCTGAATTGATCTCCCACAGCTAAAATCTCGTTCATTGGGTCTCCTTAATCGGGGTAAAGTAGGTATTTTTGGCGCAGTTTTTTGTAGGCATTCAGCCCCTCAACCCAGCTCTGGCGAATTTGCTGCTCAGACTGGCCTGATTGAATGGCCGTGCGCAATTGGGCTGTGCCTGCGAGTTTGTCAAAGAAAGAATTAAAAAACTGAGTTGGCTGCGCGCTCTGATGGTAAGACCCGATCAGAAAATCCAAATTTAAGCCGCCTGCGGGCACCGAACGCAGATCCCAGCCATAACAGAGCTGGTTTTCGTGCATGGGTTTAAGGGCTTTGCCCGGCAGACTGACAGGCGTAAATTGAAAGGGGCCCGACGCGGGATCGGGTTGGCCGATGACCTGAAAGGGAAAAGGTGTGCCCCGCCCCACGCTGATAAGGGTGCCTTCAAAGAGTCCCAAGGAGGGATAGAGTCTAACGGCCTGGGCATTGGGCAAATTGGGAGAGGGAGGCACAGGCAAATCGTAAGGCATGCTGTGGGAATAATTGGCAACAGGCACCACAGTCAAATTACAAACCCCATTTTTGAGCCATTTTTCGCCATTGATCATTTGGGCCAGTTCGCCGACAGTCAGGCCGTGTAAAAGCGGAATCGGGTGCAGGCCGACAAAAGATTTCAGGGCAGGATCTAAAAGGGGCCCATCGACAAAGGCACCATTGGGATTGGGCCGGTCAAAGACCATCAGGGGCTTGCCACTCTGCGCACAGGCCTCCATGACATAGTGCAAGGTGGAGATATACGTGTAATAGCGCACCCCCACGTCCTGGATATCAAAGACGAGTAGGTCAAGCTCTTTCAGGGCCTCTGCAGAAGGCTGTTTCTGCTCGCCATAGAGCGAGACCACCGGCAATTGAGTAATCGGGTCTTTGCCATCGACAATCAGGGCACCGGCCTCGGCCTCGCCGCGAAAACCGTGTTCGGGGGCAAAGATCTTTTTAACAGGCACCTTGTTTTGCAATAAATAATCAAGCAGATGTTGTTTGCCCACACGGCTGCTGGGATTGGCCACCAGTCCCACTTTGCGGTTTTTGATCAAGGGCAGGTAGCGCGATGGCTGTTCGGCACCTGTGCTGACAGAAAGGGATGGCAAGCGCTCAACAGATGTCGCCCAGACCTGAGGGGCAGGCAAAAACACACCCACACAGAGCGAGAAAAACAGGCAGGCCCCATTTCTGACCTGTCTGAAAATAGCTTTCATGGCAATTTCCCTCTCCGCCGATCTTGATTGTCTTTATCCTGTGATCTTTCAAGTGTAATGCTATTTGAGAGCAGCCACCAGAATGTTATGCTGATCGGCATTCAGATTGCTCAAGTGAGATTTAGGAGAATATATGGCTGACGGCAGAAAACGCAGTGACCTACGTCCCGGTCTCAAGGTGCAGATCGTACTCAAACAGGATCAACGCAGCGGCAAGCTGACCTCGGGTGTGGTTCAAGAGATCCTCACCCCTTCGGCCAATCACCCCCACGGGATCAAAGTCCGGCTCTCAGATGGCCAGGTCGGTCGGGTCAAACAGATCATTTTGGGCTTGTTGCTTCCGGGACTCTTGCTTTTGGGGCTGGGGGGACTCTCCGCCACTTCTGCAAGCTCTGCACCGCGCCAATACAGCGATCTGCGCCAAGTTACATTCAAACAAC
>CAZRFI010000388.1:0-3913 GCA_964598905.1 uncultured Candidatus Sericytochromatia bacterium
CGCCCGCCATAACGCAGGCCTGGATCGCCTTCAAAGTCGGGGGTTAATACCCGCGAGGGTTTGACCACCTCCGGCTTGAGCACGTCCAATTGACGCAAGAAGGTCTCTTCTTCGGACTCACCCCAGCCAGCATCAATGCCCCAGGCCACCAAGCCGACCACGGTGGCGCCTGCCAGTACGAGGGGGGCAGCCGGTCCACTGGCCCCAGCCAGAATCGCCACACCGGCAATGGCCCCTGTGGCACCGGCCGCTGCGCCTGTGGCTTTGGCGTATCCACCCACGGTGTCGCCGCTGCTGAAGTCCTGATAAGAACCATAGGCATCCAGGCCTGCACCCAGGGTATCCCCGATGGGACCCAGTACTTCCAAGACTTTCAGCGCTTTGGCTGCCGTCGCCATGTGGCTCATTTTGCTCATGCCTGCGGCCATGTCTCCGGCTTCGATCATCAGGCTGGCTGCTTGACTCCCTTTTTCGGTACTAAAGCCAAACATTTTGATAATCCCAGGCGCACCACCCGCCACTGAGAAGGCGGAGCTGGTTAGGTCGGTAATGCTTTTAAAATCGCCTTTGCTGACGGCATCGGGGACCTTGCCAGTCGTTGCCACACCCGCCACGAGGGTCATAAAGGCACCAAGTTTGCCGCTGCCATTGAGTTCACTCAAATGCCCCAGGGCTGCACTGCCATTGGGGCCCATGCCTTCCAGTTTGCCCGCCAGCAATTGGTAGAGCTTTTCTGAGGCATTGGGGTTGCGGTTCATGAGGCTGAGGTATTCTTCCATTTTGGCCATTTCAGCCGGGCTCAGAGCTTCAATCGCTTTTGCCAGGCCGTCTGCGGCTTTGGAGCCTTTATCGCCAGCTGTGTTGACAGGGCTGACTAAGCCAAAGACCTGCTCAAAGGCCGCCTTGCGATCTTCCAAAGAGGTGTTTTTGAGTACCTCACCAGCTTTGGATTGCAGTGTGCGCGCCACCAGGGTTTCTTGCACTTCTTTGCCTTTGGCGGGGTTGAGAGCCATCAGCTTGGTCAGTTCAGACTGAAGCACTTGGCTCTGTTCTGCTTCAGGCAAAAGCCCGAGATACTCTTCAAATTCTGGGCTCAGCATCATCTCTGCCAGTTCAATGCTGGGATCGGTCTCGCCAAAGACATCTTTGACAGCCTGTTGGCGGGCTGTCTCAAAGGCTTTTTGCACCTCGGGATCTTGGCTCAGCTCCGCAATTTTGCTCTGAATTTTATCTGTATCGACACGGGCGCGCAGGTCTTCATCGACCTGATCACTTTTGGACATTTCCAGAGCCACATAGAGCTTTTTCAGCTGTTCGAGCTTGCTGCCTTCGGGGGCCTCTTTTAAAGCGGTCTGAATCCGAGTCAGATAGGCCTGATCGAGGGCCCCCAACTGGCTATTGCCAATCGCGGAGACGGGGGGGGTGTCTAACAAACCCGCTTTGCGTGTGACGTCGGCTTTGAGATCGGCCAATTGGCTCAGAGCCCTGCGGTAATCGGAGATATACCCATCGGTTTTGCTGGAAATACCAGCCAGAGCCGTGGCCTCTTCGGGGGTAATCCCCACAAATTTGTCTCCGGCTTTTTTGACCGAATCCAACAAAATGGTTTGGGTCTCAGCGATGGTTGCCAGTAAGGCTGCGGGGGTTTTGCTGTCCACGGCTTTGAGCTTTTCCACCTGCAATTCGAGCAGGCTGATTGCGTCTTGGGCCCCTTTTTGACGGGTATTGGCGTGTTCTTTGTAAACCCCAATCTCTTTTTCCATGCGGCCAATCAAATCTTTGCGAACGCTGTCAATATGGCTGCGCAGACGGGTGATTTCAGCTTGGGTGGACTCCAGTTCAGAGCCTTTTAAACTCGGCATTTTGGCTTCGAGATCTGCCAATTTTTGCAGGTCGGTTTCCAGGCTGCTGTGAGCCGAATCCAGTGCTTTGTGAATGGTGGCCAAAGAACCCAGGCGGATATGGGTGTGCAGTGCCGCCTCTTGGATTTGTAAATTGCGTTGCGAGACGCCTTCCATTTCGCTGGCAATTTGTGCAATTTGGCCTTCCAATTGGCTGCGCTCTTCGGGCGTTTTGGCCTGGGCCAAATGGGTGTGAAGCAGATCGGAGGAGCTTTGTAAGCGGGCCTGAATCCGTTCGGGATGAGGGCGATCGCTGCCCACTTTACGCTCGCTGCCAGGAATCAGGGCCTGGGCCGGTGGCAGTTGGCTTAAACGGGCGTCGAGAATGGTTTTCGCTGTTTCGAGTTGGCTGAGTTGGCTGCCAAGTTCACCCAGACGGGTTTTCAGTTTTTCTGCCTCGGGGCTGCTGCCTTTGCCGGCTTGGCTCAGGGCCTTGAGTTCGGCGTCTAGGCCGGTTTTTTCGCTCAGCAGTGTGGTTTGAGCCGAGCTGACTTCGCCCAGGGCTGTGCTTAAATTGGCCAAATAGGCCGGAGTGCGGTCGGCCTCTTGGGTGCCTGCGCGGTTGAGATCAAAGCCTCGGGCCTTGTCTTGGATTGCCACTTGGGCCAGTTCTTGCACGCGACCAAACAGGGCTTGGGGTGTTTCGGCGGCGGGAGGGTGGCTTTGCAAAACCCCATTGCCATTGGTGCTGTAAAGGCTGCCCCGTGGACTGCCAAGTGTCTCGCTGAGTTGGGCCGGCGTGGTGCTGCTTTTGAGTTCGACCAGGGCATAAGCCCGGCTGCCGTCTTCGCCCACCACTTCAACCAGGGCCTCGTTACCACTGTTGTTTTGGTTGGCGGCTTCGATGGCTGCTTCCAGGCTTGTAAACAGGCGCGGGGCTTTGCCTTCACTCCCTTCGCTCAGGGCTGCGAGTTTTTCTTGGACCTGGGCAGCGCTGGGGAGGTTTGCTGCTGGCGTTGCTGCAGCGCTGGGGCTGATTTGCTCGACAATTCCGCGCGCCTCTACGGCCAAAGAGAGGGCCAAACCAGGATCCATCACTCCGGCACTGATGCTCTTCTGCAAGGCACTTTGTAACATCTCTGCCCGCATGGAGCCGCCTGCAGGCCGGGCGGGCAAGCCTTCGGCCTCGAGTTTGCGCACACCCTGTACAGGCAAAGTAGCAGGTTCTGCGGTTGGCTGGGCTGCGGCGGGGGCTGTTTCTGTGCCCGCTTCGACAAAGATATCCAGGGTGGGCATTTCCACTGTTTCGGGGGTGGGGGTGGCTGGAGTGGTCTGTGTGGGAGGGGGGCTGATGGGAGCCACTGGGGGTGTGTTTACCGGGGTGACAGGACTCCAGGGTTGTGTATTGCCTTTGATTTCAACCATTTTTTGAGGTTCCTTTTTAACTCTAGCGTGTTATCGCTGTTTAACGTCTTCTTTGCTGCTTATACCCAAGGGCTGGGATTTTGAATCAGGTGTTTTTCGAGCCAATGGCAAAGGGCTTGAGCGATGCCCTTTTTGCCCTGTAAGTGCTGTTCTTTTTCGCCGGGGCTCACCAGCCAGGCCACTTGTTCTTCTGCTTGTTCTTCGGCACGATTGGCAACCACGGCCGCATGGCCTTGGGCCAAGCGACTTTTGGCAATCTCCATCAGGGCTGCATGGCTGAGGTTTTGCTCAAATTTAAACGAAATCAGCGCCAGTTCGGGGAATTGGCTGCGCACGGCTTGAATGACCTTGGGGGTGGGAGCCAGTTTAAACACCATTTCCTCTTGGCCACTGGGCAATTTGCCGTCAAAAACCTGCTCTGGGGCATAATCTGCCACTGCAGCTGAAAAGATCCCGGCCTGGTAAGGCTGGCTGCTGAGAGTCTCTATCACGGTTGAATGGTAAGTTGCATAATCCGGTACAATTTGGTGCTGTAGCCAACTCGGAGGCACCAGGCCACTCTGGCCGAGAATCAGCTGAACTTCTGCGCCTCTGAGCCAAAGCGCTTGGGCAATTTCGACCCCCAATTGACCTGTAAAGCGGTTGGT
>CAZRFI010000389.1:0-3854 GCA_964598905.1 uncultured Candidatus Sericytochromatia bacterium
CAAGAACAGGTATTTCTGATCACTTATCAGCAAAATGGCTTACTCATGCGGGATCGCTTCTTTGAAGAAGCAGAGCCTGCCCGGCAACATTTGAACTATCTTCAGCACCTTTTTCCCGACTCCCAAGTACAATTGCATGTTTTGTCGATTCACAAGCGATCGCACAGCAATTTCAGTCAGAGCACGCCACTCTAACACTCTCAAAAGCCTGTTTTAGGGCCTTAGCCAAGATCTCTGGGTGTGGTATAATGCCCTTGTTTTTAGTGATACCTCATATGAGAGTACGTCTGAGGAGAGCCTGAGTTTTTTATGAGCAGCCGCCTTGCCTATCAGTCCCCTGAATTCACCGCCGCAGCCGCGGATCCTCAGGACCTGCAAAAATGGGAAGAAACCCAATTTGCCCTCTATCGCAAACGCACAGGAGATACCAAAGCCAGTCAGAATGACCTTTTGGCCTGTGCTGAATTGGCCATTCGTAGCAAAGATGCAAGTTGTGCCCAAAATTGTTTGGAGCGCAGCCTCAAGCTCAGCCCCCAAGAGGCAGATGCGATTTATCTACAAGCCCTCTTGACCCTGGCGCAGAGCCAAGCTGAGACGGCATTGAGCCAATTGGAGACATCTGCTCCCGCTCTGCCCAGCTCTGGTGTCGATACGGCTCGTGTCTGGCGGCTTTTGGCCCAGGAACGCCTGCGCCAAAAATCAGATTTAACCGCCGCTGCAGCTGCCTTTGCCAAAGCCTGTGAGGCTGCCCAAGCCCCAGATTTTTTACATACCACCACCCGCTCCTCAGATGCTGTTAGCGCAGAGATGCTCGACTTTGACTTTCAGTTCTTTGATCGCTTGTATTCATGGGAAGGGGGCAAAGCCCCTCTGCGCTTGGTTGCTTTGGCAACCGGCCCGCAAGATCAACTCTATCTGCTCGACAGTTATAATCGACTGATCTTTCAATTTGATGCCAATGGCAAATTTGAGCGCGGTATCAGCGAACGCCAATTGGCCATGGGGCAGTTTTTGCATCCCGAGGCCCGCTGGGAACTCTCAGACCTCTGCGTAGGACCCAATGGCCATATCTATTTGGCTGGCAATCGAGACGCAATTGGGGTCTTTAGCCCCGACTGGAAGCTGCTCAGAACCTATCCCGCCCCCGCATCCAACCGCCCTCTGCGTCCGATCTCTTTGGCCGTTGATGCCCAAAACCAGCTCTATGTAGTCTATTTGCACCTAGAAGGCATACATGTCTTTAATTCTGAGGGATTTCACGAAGGGGCATTTGGCAATAATACCACCATGCCCCAGAGTGGCAAAAATTATTATTGTGGGCTGGCCGTAGACAAAGCCAAGCGGATCTACCTCTACGACCGCGAAAAGGTCCAGGTTTTTCACAGCGAGACCCGTGAGTGGCTCAAGACCTTGGATTTGCCTGCGGGAAAAAGCCTCGATGACGAAGATTACCCTTTTTGTTGGAACGGTGCCGCGATCGATGCCGATGGCCTGCTTTGGCTGGCAGATACCGCCAATAATCGGGTCTTGAACCTCAAAGAGGGAGAAATTTCAGCCCCTTTGCCCAAGCTGGATCCAAAATTACAGAATTTGTCCCACCCTTTTGATATAACTTTTGATAGCCAGGGCCGTTTGTATCTGGCAGATACCCAACGCGCCCGCGTTTTAAAATACGAGGCGCAAAAATGGTCCCAGGTCTTTGGGCATCCCACCTTTGAAGCCGTTTAATGCAGGAGTGAGGTAATTGTAAATGCGCCATTCAATCAAGTTTCTTTCAGGTCTTTTGGCCGCCGCCATCTGTCTTGGGGTGGCTACAGCCCCATCCGCTCAGGCCCTGCAAAGGGGAGGTGTGTTGCGGATTGTCTCTGTGGGAGAACCCACCCTGCTCAATCCTGTCTTTGACAGCAGCGATTCAGCCCGTGAACTGTATAATTTGATTTTCAGCAGCTTGATTCGGCGCAACAGCCAGTCTCAGCTCGAACCAGATCTGTTGACCGTTGTCCCCAGCTACCAAAATGGCATGATTCGCAATTTGCCCAATGGCGAAATGGAAGTGACTTACACCCTGCGCCCCCATTTGCTTTGGCACGACGGCCACCCCCTCACGGCTGAAGATGTGCAATTCACCTGGATGGCCCACACTGATCCCCGCTTTAAATACCCCCCTACCCCTGGTTACGAACAGATTCGCCAAGTTCAGGTGGTAGACCCCCAAACCATTCGGGTGACCTTTTTTGAGACCTATCCTGAGTATTACAATCTCTTCCAACATATTTTGCCCAAACACTCGTTCCGCAGCAAATACTGGGATTTCGCCGAAGATCATCCTTGGAACAGCCACCCTGTGGGCTCTGGGCCCTTTGTCTTAAAAGACTGGAAAAAAGGCGAGATGGCCATTTTTGATGCCAACCCGCTTTATCACCGTGCCAAACCGAATTTGGACCAAATCCGTTACCAATTCAAAGAAACGGGCTACCGCGCCATTCCGGGTGTGGTTGATTGGGTTCAGGGCGCAGATATTGTCCAGGGTATGTCGATTGTCTCTTATGATTACCTCAAAGAACACCCCGAACTGGAATTGCACCTGCGCAATACCGGCAGAATTGAACATATCGAAATCAATATCAAACAACCTGTCTTGGCGGATTTGCGTGTGCGGCGGGCCCTGGCTTACGCCATTGATCGCAAAGCGATCAGCGAACGCCTGCTTGGCTTGGCCCAACCCGCTTGGAGCGATCAGCCGCAAGACTCCTGGAAATACAACGAACGCAGCTCCAGCTTTTATAATTTTAATCCCCAACATGCAACCAAGCTCTTAAATGAAGCCGGTTGGAGCCCCAAAGGGGCTGGCCAGCGCTACAATGAAAATGGCGAGGCCTTGACCCTGACGTTGGCGATGGTCAACGGCAATAAATCCCACCAATTGGTAGGCAGCTATTTGCGTGACGCCTTTGCCCAGATTGGAGTCAAACTCGAACTGAAACCCGTACCTGAAGAAATGCTGATCGGTGAAATGTTGCCCGGCGGGCATTACGAATTGGCTTTGTCTTCTTGGAGCAGCCATCCCGATGAAACCTCTTTCAAGCGCTGGCATTCCAGCCAAGTGCCCCCCAAGGGCAATAATTTCACCCGTTTTGTCGATTACCAAGCGGATAGCCTGCTGCAGTCATTGGAAAATGCCAGTGATATCAACCAACAGCGCCGCCTCTATTTCCAATTGGCTGCGGTCTTGAGCGAGCGCCTGCCCGCTATCCCGCTTTACCACGACACGGTACTCGAAGCCAGTAAAAAGAGGGTACATAATTATTACCCCAATCCCTTTATGGGAGCCACCTGGAACAGCGCCAATTGGTGGATCGAATAATGGCCCTGCTCGATGGCAAAGCCCTTGCTGCCGAGCTGGAAGCGTCCCTGAAAATCGAAGTGGAACGCCTGCCCCTTCGGCCTGGTTTGGCTGTGATTATGGCTGGCGATGATGCTGCGTCAAGAATTTATGTGGGACGCAAAGAGCAGGCCTGTCAGCGGGTGGGCTTTTTTTCAGAAATGGTCTATTTGCCAGCAGACATCTCTCAGGAAGTCCTGTTGGAACAGGTTCGGATTCTCAATCAACGAACGGATATACACGGTATTTTGGTGCAATTGCCTTTGCCTGCCCAGATTGACGTGACCCAAGTGCTCGAAGCCGTGGCCCCTGAAAAAGATGTGGATGGCTTTCACCCGATCAATGCGGGCCATCTCTTTAATGGCACCCCCAATTTGGTGCCGTGCACGGCTCTGGGGGTGATGCATTTGCTCAAAAGCCAGCAAATCCCGATGCTGGGCAAACGGGCACTGGTGATCGGACGCAGCAATAT
>CAZRFI010000390.1:0-3827 GCA_964598905.1 uncultured Candidatus Sericytochromatia bacterium
TAGGTCGATGTGTTGCCGGCTTAGATTGTCAAATAAAGAACTTTATAAAAGAGGCGGAGGATTATTTGGTTCCGCACCGTTAACTGGTTCGATCGGCGTGTGTACGATCAATGTGCCAAGAATTGGCTATCTTTCAAAAACTAAAAAAGAATTTTTCGAGAGATTAGGTCGTTTGATGGATTTGGCCAAAGAAAGTTTAGAAATAAAAAGGAAGGCCCTAGAAAACTTTATAGAAAAAGGCCTCTATCCTTATTCAAAATATTATTTAGCCTCGGTTAAAAAAATGAGAGATTCTTATTTTGGAAACCACTTTGCAACAATTGGTTTGATGGGGATGAAGTCACCCCCCGGGTTCGTGAGCTACAGGTTAATATCTCGCGTGAGTGGACATAGCCCAGTGTTGTGGCTTTGCTGATTTGGTAATCCAAACTCGCACCTGTATTGGTGGTTGTATTTTGCCCTACAGTTGGGTTGCCATTGCTATCACAATCCAAAAACGAGGCGATGGTTTCTGTTTGGTTTACACCGACAGTGATATCTTTCCCCAATTTGGTATTGGCACTGACACTTTGCTGGGTTTGTGGGAGTGCAAGACCTTGCGTAAGTTGGGTGGGGTCAATCCGTTCGTGGCCATAATTTACGCTGGTATCACCATAAGAAACACCTGCAGTCAGACTTTGTTTATTGGCATCAAGCGTACGATTCTGTTGAATTTGCCCTGAAACAGAAAGTGTTTTGGGGGCTGGTGGGTCTGCTTTCTCACCCGCTGTTGGAGTTTGGGGGCTTTCTACTGCCGGTGTGGGGCCGCTCTCTGTTGTTGAAGGATCGTCGGGTCCTTTTTCGGTATGGCTATAATTAAAACCCAGTGTAGTGGTGTTGCTGTCTTTTGCGGTTGCATAAGCACCATTGAATTGCAGATCGGGACTTGCGTGGTAAGTTGCAGCGGTTTCGGTTGCGCGATCTCCATTCTCCAAAAATTGCTGAGTATGATCAACTGAAAACAGCTCGTTTCCTTGATTATCACGTTTTGTCATGCCAATTTTTATGGCTACATCGCCATTTGTATAGCTGGGGGTATCCGAGAGGCGACGCACACCAGGAACAAGAGGAGCAGGGGTTTCACCTCTTTTGAGACCCATGCTGACACTTTGGCGAAACTCTAAGCTGCCTTGACTGTCAGATTTTTGCATAGCACCAAAATTCAATTGATTGGCCTCAAAATCAGATGCCGTGGGTTGAATCCCATCCCATGTTCCCTGCAGATCTGTTTCAGTTGTATAAACGGGGTTATTATCTTCGTTACCGAGCAGATCAGGAAGATGATCAGGGGTTTGCGCTTTATCAGAGACACCAACAGCATTGGGGGTCCAGGTACTGGTATTTGTTAAGATACTGCCCCCCTGTTTACCTCGTGCGACATCATCAATGCTATTTTTAGAATTAACCAAATATTGACTAGAAGTGGAAAAATTAGGTGAAAGAGGTGAACTTTGCATATTTTTAACTCAAATCCTAGTCTTCTTTATTCAGAAGCAAATAATGGTTTCTGGATCTGTCAACCTGAAGCTGATGCCGATCAACCAAAGAATTCTGCTGTTCGAGTGCCCAACGCCCCTGTTCAGTTTCTGCGTGCAAACGCTGCACCTCAAATTTGAGGGTATTGATTTTGGAGTGATTATCCGGTTTTTGCTTTTGGGTTTGAGTCAGCAGATCTTGAGCTTGCTCATAACGGCGGTAGCTGAGCAGATATTTATTCTGGATCTGACTAAATTTATCCTGAGCCTGGTGGAGTAACTTTTCGTCTTTGAGCAAACTTGTTTTGGCTTTTTGTTTGGCTTCTTCTGAGCTGCGGGGCATGGCCTCTGGATAATTTTCCTCTTCGGAAAAAAATTGAATATTGATGTTTTCGCAAAGAGCCTCACCGAGATTGTCTAAATGGGGCGTGAGTACTAATTTAGTCAGGTCTTGTGTAAGATCTAAACTAATTTCTTGTGAGGAAGTCTCTGCTATTTTCTGAGTTGTTGGGGCAAGGGAAGGACGAACCTGATTTTGTGCAGGATCCGGCGAGCGATTAATACTTGGAAACATGGCTGACTCCTGTCATTACCTATATATTCCGATTGTAGCACCACTCGCCAAAATAGGCTACCCACTTAAGGCGGGACAAGCTGTCGTATCAAGGGGTTTGGTCTTACGCGTTGCTGGGCTTTTCTTGGCAAGGGCAAAGTGCTCATCTGGCTTGCCAACCACTCGAACAGGTCCGGGAAAGGGATCTCAAACAAGCGTTGGGCAGCGGTGGTGCCGTCACTGCGTCTGATGCCGTAGTTGTGGATCACGGTTAAGGCCTTGATCCGCTTCTGGATCAGCCCACGCCCATTATGGTACATCTGTGAGAGGCAGCCATTGCGCCCTTCCACCGCCGAGGAACTGCGGTGAAATTGCCGCACCATCCATTCACCCCATTCCAGCCAGCGTTGCTGGTCACTGTGGGACAGACCCGACCAGAACGGATCTGCTTCCCAGGCTTGCACAGCGCGTTCCCAAGCCTCACGGTAAAGCAGCCTGTGAGCCTTGTTGTGCGTCTTTTCCTTCTGGTGATGCCAGTAAAGAACGGGCAACAGCTTGTCAGTCAACCCCTGTCGGGTAGGTTCGTCCACCGACAGCCCAAGCAGGATTTCATCCGTCCAGCCCCACCAGAAATCGACATGACTGGCCAAGGCCGTCAACTGGTTGCGGAACTTCTGGATAGCGGCGTCTTTGTCCCGGATGCCCTGCTGGTGAGCCAAGGTTTCCAAGGCCTCTGCCCGTTGCTCCAACTGCCTCACCACGCTGTCTGGCATCTGGCGGGCATTATCTGCCAAGGCAAACGGATGGATGGCTTCTGAGATACCCACCAAGTTTTCATGGTAGTCCTGTTGCACATGCTCCACTTCCTCAAGGGCTTCAAAGGCCTTTTCCCATTGGGTTTCCAGGATAGCCGTTTGAGCAGCATCGGCCTTGGCAAAGGCTGCCTGCACAGCCTGGCAGGCTTTCTTAGCCCGTCCCTTGATGCGTCCCAAGGCGGGAGCCAGCCAGCGGCTGAGGCTGTATTGCTCATGAAAGACGTCTGCACCCGAAGCACAGTGAAACCCGTCCAAGGCGAGCTTGATGAGCGCTTTGGCGCGGTCCGAGATGGCGTGTTTGACGTCGATACCCAAAGCTTTTAGGCGCGGAGCACTCTGGGCCAGCAAGGTTCGCAAGGCCGAGGGCGAGACACCTACGTGGGTATTGAGGTGGAGGATTTTGAAGAATTCTGAGAGCGTATCGGCCCCTACATGGCGCTGCAGCCCGAAAATGTACAATGTGGCGAAGACCAGGCGAATCAGCCAGGCATCCCCTTCTGGGGTTTCCCATAACTTCGATTCTGGATGTTGGTTGCGGCGGAGCGTGGCCTGTTGATGGCGATGCACACTGCTTTTGGAGCCTTGAATCCGGGCGGCCAATTGACGGATGCTGTGTTTGCCACGGGCGGCAATTTCGGTTAAAATGGCACGGCTGTTTGCTCGTACCGTTTGGGTCAAAGAGTTTTTTTAGTCATTAACCGATGATACCGCGGGATGGGCAACCAGTACATGGCGCTCTTTTTTCAGAGCTTCCGTCCCGCTTTAAGTGGATATCCGCAAACCCTTTAGGTTGCATTCTCACCCCTACTGTGAAGACTCTAATTTATCATCCAATCATACTTTATTCTGCTATAAGGTCAAGCTTGTCATTGGACTGCCCTTGAATAAGATCTTAAAGCAAAAGTAACCGCAAAAAGACAAAGGCTACTGAGGGCTCTGGGGCCT
>CAZRFI010000391.1:0-3826 GCA_964598905.1 uncultured Candidatus Sericytochromatia bacterium
CACGACAGCCAGGTGTATTTTCCGCTCTTTCGCGAAAGCCTGAACCGCAGGCCCGGAGTGGGTTTTGCACCAGGCCTTGCCCTGACGGCCAAAGAGACCTGCTGGCTGCGCAGCCCAGAGGTCACAGGCCCCCTGCTTGATGCGGCCCAAACCCAGGCAAATACCCCCACAGGGGTCAAATTGCTCTTAGGTATACGCGCCTTTGAGCGCCAAAACGATCAGC
Source organism: uncultured Candidatus Sericytochromatia bacterium (assembly GCA_964598905.1). Classification (GTDB taxonomy): domain Bacteria; phylum Cyanobacteriota; class Sericytochromatia; order UBA7694; family UBA7694. Next base: position 224 of record CAZRFI010000391.1, read on the forward strand.
AGGCCAAAGATATTTTTGAAGAACTCCAACATTTGGCCGCCCGCTCCGCAGACACGGGTTTTACCCTTTTGGCGACACGGCTCTACCTACTCAAAACCCTCTGGGAAATGGGCAAACACCAAATGGCCTTTGAACAACTCGACCGCTTCCGCCACACCCAAGCCACGATTGAAAAGCAGCCTGCACTCTGGGTTTTGCGCGGCGTCATGGCCCGCCATGTCAAAGAAACCGAATTAGCCCAAGAATGTTTTCAACAGGCCCTGGAACTGAGCCAGAGTGAAAGTCTGAACCTGTTTAACCCGCTCTTGCAATTGCCAGATATCTCCTGGAAACCCTGGATCGGACTGGGTGAGATTTTTCTCGAAGAGGGCCTGTTTACCCAGGCCTATCATGCTTTTGCTTCAGCCCGACAAACCCTACCCGATCATCCTTATTTGGCGGAACAATTTGTCAAAGCAGCTTTTTTGAACCACAATTATCCCGTTTTGGCCCCTGTATTGAAACAGTTTCCTGAGCTGCCAGGTTTCTCTGCAGCATTACACCAGGCCCTGACTGCCTTGGCAAGTGCCAACGAGGGGCCTTTTCAGGCAAATGAAATGGGCCCCCTGGCTGACAAATTATTGGCCGAACTCAAACAGGACAGTCTTTCGGCCCTGAATTCCACCAGCCAGCCCTTTTTGCTCTCGGTGGTTTTGGAATTTGCCCTGTTGCTGCTGCAGCAGCAGGCCCCGCTGATTGCCCGCCCCCTTCTGCAACATCTCACCCTGCGTCTGCCCATGCAAGCCATGCTCTGGCACAATTTGGCCTTCAGCTTTTTTGCCTGCAAAGATTACAGCCAGGCAGAGACCTATTACCGCCAAGCCCTGATGGCCCAGCCGGATTTTGTCGAAAGCCGCTTTGATCTGGGCAAAGTGCTGGTGATGCAAGGCAAAATCGAAGCGGCCTGTGATGAGTTTGAAAAAATCCTTGAGCTTCAACCCCAAAACCAATTGGCCCAACGGGCTTTGGCCCAATTGCGGGGCGAAAATATCCCCGTCGGCCTGCCCACCCCGGCTCCGATTGCGGCTGCAGAGCCAGAGCCCGAAACGCCTTTTGTCTTTGTTTTTCCACTCGAAGCCAATTGGGAAAACGGCATCGACATTGCCCTCAAAGCCTATTACGAAGAATTTGTGGCCGGAGATCATGTGATCCTGGCCTTGGCGCAGACGCAGGCCGGCCCCGAAGTGGAGCGGGCACGGGCCTGGGCCGAACAGCGCTTTACCGCTGATCTTTTGCCCCCCGTGGTGCTTTTGGCGCAGCCCCTACCACTGCCCCCCAACCAAAGCTGTTGGTTGCTGCCCTGCCGCGTGCCCCCTGCCCCAGCGCTGTTGGCAGCGCTGGCTGAATCCCCTTTCCCGGCACTGGTAACAGGCATGCCCCAAAGCCACTTGCCAACGGGCTTTTTGCCCAGCCATGTTCACAGCGACAGCACTGAGATCAGCGCGGATGCGCAGGCGCGTATTTGGTGGGAGATCGAAAGCGAGGTCTTAAAAAACCAGATGCGTTTGGCGGTAGAGGGCTTTTTGCACACCGAAGTGGGAGATTCGGATCCCCGCGACTGGAACACCCATTCATTGCAAGCCAAAGCCACAGTGGCAGCGGAGTTGGTCACTTTGGCGGAGCGGGTGGTGCCCCCCAACCAGGATGCCTCTGCCCTGCGTGTCTCGGTCTGCCTGATTGTGCGCAACGAAGCGGCACTTTTGCGGCGCTGCCTGGAGAGTGTCTCGGCAGATGCCGATGAGATCATTGTGGTAGATACCGGCTCGACCGATCGCACCCTGGAAATTGCCCGTAGCTTTGAAAAGGTTAAAATTTTTGAAAAAACTTGGAGCGACGACTTTGCTGAGGCCCGCAATGCGGCCTTGGAACAGGCCCGCTGCCCCTGGATTTTGATGCTGGATGCCGACGAATACCTGCCTGCGGGTTTTATTGCCAGCGCCAAACAATACCTGGCCCACCACCGTAAAAATGTCGATGCCTATGTCTTTTCGGTTGTGGCCCTCGACGAAGATGGGGTCGAAGTCAAAGCCGACAGCCTGCCAGTACCCAGGCTCTTTGCCAATGATCCGCTCTACCGCTTTCGCGGACGGGTCCACGAATTGCTAATGCATCAAGACAAACCCCGCATGGTCTATGTACATATCCAGGGCCTGCCCATTTACCACCAGGGCTACCAAATGCAAATTCGCCAGGACAAAAACAAACTTCAGCGCGACACAGGTCTGATGGAGCGCATGATTGCCGAATCTCCCCAGGCCCCCGAAACCGAGCGCATGTACCTGATTCTCGGCCAGACCCAGGAAAAAGCCGAAAATTGGGACAAGGCCCTCGACTATTACCGCTTGGGTTTGTCGCAAATTGGGGAGGCTTCCCCGATTCACGATACCCTGCAAAAAGGCGTCTGGCGGGTGGAGTTGCGCAAAGGCGATCCACGCCCAGTGTATCAGGCGATAGAACCCCATTCCTGCCAAGACCCCGAAGCCCTTTTGCTCTGGGCTGAAGCCTGCCAACAGATGGGCCTGCGCGAAGAGGCCCTGCGCGGCTATGAATTGGCTTTGGCCGTATTGGAACGCATCGCCAACCAACCAGATATTTACAGCCTGCGCCCTGCACGCAGCCAATTGCTGGAAAAACTGGCCCAAGCCTATGAACAGGCCGGTCAACCCACCACAGCCCTGTATTTCAGCGAGCGTTTGGTCAAAGAAAACCCCAGCCGCGCTGAGTCTTGGCACAGCTACCGCAAATTGCACCAATTGGCAGGTCTGGCTTAAGCGTTGGTCTGAAGAGGGGCCTGAGGGCTGGATTTAATGCTGATCGTTTTGCTAAAATAAAAAAAACAGGATGGTGCCGCCATGATCCGCGCTTCGATGAACACCCCCATGACCCCCGTGCAGATGTCGCAGCCTGCGCAAAAGGCCGCTGCCCAACCTGCCAAAGCCGAAGCGGCGCCCGCCACTCAAGAAAAAGCGCCCACGCCCAAAGACGAAAACAAAGCCAAGTCCTTTAGCGAAACCCCGATGCGGGACGTGAACAGCACCTCGTTTGCCAAAAGCCATGTGGCCTCTATGGATGCCGTCAAAGAAATTGGCAAATTGATGGAAGCGGAAGCCCCCGAAGAGACCGAAGCCCCTCAAGAGGCACAGGCCGCACCTGAAACTGAAGAAACCCAAGAAGCTGAGGCCCCCGAAGCGGAAGGGGAAGTCGAATCGGCAGAATCGGAAGTGAGCAACGAAGCCGAGGTCGAAGAGAGCGAAGAAAGTGAAGAGAGCTCAGACCCAGAAGAGGAGTCGCTTGAAGACGGGGAGAGTGAAGAAGGGGATTATGTGCGCGCTGAGGTCGATCTCGATGTGCTGCTGCGCCTCTCGTCTGAATTAAAAAAGCTGCCCAGCTTTGCCCTGGCTGAGAGCTGGAATATGTTCACCAGCGCTTAGTCTGTCAAAATCTGGTTAAAAACCGTCTCACCTGTGCGCAACATTCTGCGCACATAAGGGTGGCAGAGTTTGCACTTCAGCCCAAAGACCACCTGTTTTTGTAAATCTTCCAGGCTTGGCGCTGCCTGTGATG